>NZ_CM132929.1:1682382-2019764 GCF_054031195.1 Algorimicrobium bowmanii | reverse complement strand
GCATTCTAAATTTTAAGTTTAAATCTGTAGTTGAACGTCCATCACTTTCAAAATATTGAATATAAGCTGACGGTTCTACTTCAAAGTCACTTTTCCCTCCTTGATTAAAAATATAACCTGTGTACAACTGGTAGTTTCTAAGTTTTCCGGGTTCTTTAATATCAAATTTATTTAGATCTTTATTTAACAAATTGCTAGCTGTAAGACTTGCATAAAAGGACTCTATACGGTATAAGAAAGACACATCAAAATTATGGTTTGTCAATCGTCTATCATCTTCAATTGAGCTATCCATAACATTAAAATTAGATATATCAATTTGAAAGATATTCATGTTATAAGACATACCAAAAGAAAGAAATTGATCTTTATTGTTATTTAACGTTAAATGATGTGCAAATGATGCCCTAAATCCACGTTGTTCTGTGTAGCCATTTTTATCATTATATAAAAACAAACCAACACCAGAACGTTCTCCTAAACGCATATCGGCTGCTAGTGATTGCATATCTGGGGCATCTTTAATGCCAACCCATTGTGTGAGTCCATTGGCTCTTATTTTTACAAAATCGCCAATTCCTGCATATGCAGGTGATATAACAAATGGGTTATCTGCTAAATATTGGGTGTATGTGGGTATTGTTAATTCTTGGGCGTAAGTAAAAACGGCACCAAGCAATAACAGGGTAGTTAAGTATAAGTTTTTCATAGTTGTAGGTTTAAAAACTTTGTTAAATCGTGCCATAAGCATTTGGGTACTTATGGCACGGTATGGGTTTATCTATATAATGTAAAATGTCCAACAAATTCACGATCGTCCTCAGGATTCCCTAGTTTAATTATGTACCAGTAATCACCAGTAGGTAATGGGTTTCCTTCATATTCACCATTCCAGGCTTGTCCAGCGCGTAAATTAGCTACAACACGTCCATGTCTATCATAAATAAGAGTTCGAATATCTGGGTAATTGTTTGTATTTGTTGGAGACCATTCGTCATTTTCACCATTTCCGTCAGGAGTGAATACGTTTGGAATTTCGATGTTAACAAATGTAACAGGTATTTGACGTTCAATTTCACACCCATTAGCATCAATCACAAGAATTGTAATAGTTCCTGATTGGTAATAGGTATAAATATTATCGGAGCCATTATCAGTACCATTAAAATAATAGGTGTAACCACCAGCACCACCTGATGCTGTAGCTGTTATTTGATTGATATCTGTTTCTTCAACAGTCAAGCCAAGAGGAATAACGGTTTCAATAAAGAAACTAACAGTTTCCAAACAGCCAGATGTGTTATGCATGATTTCTACTTCATGCTGTCCAGCACTTAATCCTGAATAGATATTAGTAGTTTGACCAGCACCACCATCTAAGAAATAGGTAACATTGTTGCTTACTGTAGCGTCTACGGTTATTTCAACGCGGTTATCTTCACATAAGTAAGTTACTTCTGCATTAGCGTCAATAAATGTAGGCTCCTGTAGACTAACTTCTAAAGTGGTTTTACAACCATTAGCATCTTTTACATAAACGGTATATGTTTCTCCGCCATCTAAATTATCAAAGATGTATTGATCTTGGATATAGTTGGTTTCAGTGTTTAAACTTGTAAAATATGGTGGTGTTCCAGCACCCGACGGTATATCGATTTCAATAGCGCCATTGTTATCATCAATACACAGTTCTTCGTAAACAGTTACTAATGTGGCTTGAAGTGCATTGGGCTCTGAAACAGCAACATCTTCTTCTACATAACAACCTGTTGTGTCGTAAACTCGTATAGTATAGTTGCCAGCAGTTAAGTTGTTGAATACATTACTTGTTGTTTGAACAAAGTTAGGTGATATAGCATAGGTAAGGTTATTGCTGCCTCCAGATGCTATTACCGAAATACTTCCAGAGCTATCACCGTTACATAGTACGTTAGTAGCTGATGTTGTTAAGGTAACAGGAGGTAGGTTGTTTATCGTAAAATCTACTGTGTCTATACAGCCGTTAATATGCTGTACATAAATAGTATGATTACCATTAGCTAATCCTGTAAACACATTAGAGCTTATGTAGCTAATGCCATCTGTACTAAATTGTACATCGTTTGTTAAAGCACTATTTACAGAAACAGTTACCTCATTACTAGAGACATTATTTAAGCAAATATCCGAAACTGATATAGTTGCTTGAATATCCATACCATTATCAATAGAATAGGTTATTGGTGTTATATCACAACCATTAGCATCTCGAACATAAACGGTATAAGTCACGCCGCCATCCAAATTGGTAAAATTAAAGGCGTCTTGTGTGTAATTTGAACCATCCAAACTTGTAAAATATGGAGCAGTTCCACCACTAATTGAAACGGTTAATGCTCCATCAGATACATTAAGGCACGTTTCAGGAGTTCCAGAAACCGTAGCCGTTAGTACACTTGTAGGACCTGATACTAGTATGTTAGTGATATTTACTTCACAAGTAATTGAATCCTTTACAAGTACATCATAAGTTCCTACCGATAAATTGCTAAATACATTATTGGTTTGGAAATTATAATCTGGTGAAATAGCATATTCTAAAGTACCTGTCCCACCTGAAGCGGTTACTGTAATTTCACCCGAAGCATCTCCAAAGCACAAAACGTTGGTGGTTGCTATGGCACTTGCCGTTATTGGGGTTAAATTATCAATTGTAAAGTTAATAGGTTCAGTACAACCATTTATATGCTGTATATAAACCGTATAATTTCCAGGTACTAAATCTGTAAACGTATTAATAGTATCGTAGTTTATGTTATCTAAACTATAAAGTACGTCATTTACCAATGTTGGATTTACAGAAACAGAAACATTATTTCCAATAGTATTTGCAGAACAAGTGTCTGTAATAGAAACAGAACCCTGAATTTCCACACCTTCATCTATTGTGAATGTAACTGGTGTTATATTACAACCATTATCATCTTGAACATAAACAGTATACGTCTGACCTCCATTTAGGTTATTGAAGTTAAACACATCCTGTGTGAAATTA
Source organism: Algorimicrobium bowmanii (assembly GCF_054031195.1). The sequence goes on along the minus strand of NZ_CM132929.1, from coordinate 2,016,730 downwards.
ATGCCATCTAAACTCGTGAAATAAGGTGGTGTTCCCCCAGTTACGTTTATAGTTATTGAGCCATCTGTTTCGTTTAAACATGTTTCAGGTGTACCCGATACAGTTACTGATAGCGCTGCGCTAGGTTCATCAACAAGAATGTTGTTAATGCTTACTTCACATGTAATGGAATCTCTAACCAATACAGTGTAAGTTCCTGCTGTTAAGTTATCAAAAACATTTCCTGCTTGGAAATTATAATCAGGCGAAATAGCATATTCAATAGTTCCTGTTCCTCCAGTAGCAGTGATCGTTATTTGTCCTGAGGCTTCACCAAAACATAACACATTGGAAGTTGTTGCAGCACTAGCTGTAATTGGTAATAAGGCATCTATAGTAAAATCGACAGTTTGTGTACATCCATTTGTATGTTGTACATATGCTGTGTAATTTCCTGCGGCTAAATCTGTATAAACATTATTAGCATTAAAGGTTATATTATCTAAACTATAGGATACAGCGCCTAAAACATCGGCGTTTACACCAATAGTTACAATGTTACCTGGTGTGTTTGAGTTACAAGTAGTTTGTATGTCTACAGTAGGAATTACTGTTACTGCTTGAGGCATGTAATACTCTAAAGGAGGGTTTACATAACAGTTATTCGAATCTACTATGTAGATTTGATAAAATGTATTACCACTTAAGTTTGTAAAAGTATATTGGTTTCCAGTTACAGGAATAAAGTTTGTATTATCTAAACTTACCAAGTATGTTCCCGAACCGCCAGTAATATCAAATGTTATACTTCCATTAGCATCATTTAAACATAATTCATTTGAAATAGGTCCCAATGTAGCTTGTAAAGGGTTAGGTTCTATAATTTCAATTTCAAAAGTTTGGAAACAACCATTTTGATCTTGAGCAATCACATCATAGGTTCCTGCACTTAAGTTGTTAAAGACATTTGAATCATGAAATTGATTCAAGTTAGGTGAAATAGCATATTGAATTATACCTGTTCCTCCAGAAGCATTAACAGTTATGCTACCATCAGTTAAACCAAAACAGCTTATATCATTTTTAGTTGTGTTAACTACTAATGGATTTGGATCTATAATGGAAATCGCTTGCGAAGTACCAGTACAATCAACACCGCTATAAACAAGTACCTCATAGTTTCCTGCAGCAACACCTGAAAATGTGCCAGCAGTTTGTGGACCTTGTACGGTTGTATTTGTATCGGTGTCTACCAGTTCATAAGTATAGGAGCCTAGACCGTTTGTTGCAAGTGCTACAATTGTTGCATTTGTTCCTCCGCTACAGTTTATTGTAGTACCTGATAAATCTAGATTTACAACAACTGGAATAACAGGGTCAATAGTAACTTCGTTTGTAAGTGTTGCATTACAACCGTTAGCATCTTGAATATAATATTGATATGTTCCTGGAACAACATCAAATGAATTTGTAGGATCTAATGGTACGAAAGTGACACCATCTGTACTAAATGTATATGGTGGTGTTCCGCCAGTTGCTTCAATATGAATTGTAGCATCATTGCTACATGTAGCCGTATTTATAACCGTTACAGTTCCTAGAGCAACATCATTAGGTTCTGTTATTGTTACTGGGTTTGTTGTACCTGTACAAGTCCATGAGTCACTTATTATTACATGGTATGTACCTGCTGCAATATCCGTGAAAATAGGATTTGATTGCGGACCTGAAGTAGCACCTGTAGTGTTATTAACTAACGTATACAAATAATCAGAACCAGACCCTCCGGTAACACCACTAACTGTGAGTGTTGCGTTTGCATCATTCAAGCATAGGAGTGTTGTAGTCGAAGCGGTAAGTGTTCCACTAATTGGAGTAGGAGTTGCTAACGTTTCAGTAGTAGAAACGACGCAACCATTTGCATCCCTTATACTGATGGTATAGGTTCCAACTGTTAAATTTGTAAAAGTATCAACATCTGACCAGGCAGAAATAACGGTAGCACCTAATTCTAATTGATATTCATAAGGAGCTCCCCATCCTAAACTACCGCTAGCAGATATGGTTCCATCATCTGCAGTACTGATACAGGTAATAGCTGTGCTTGTAACGTCTAAGCTTAAAGCAGAAGCAGGTTCGGTAATTGTGAAATTAATGGTGGTTGGACAGAATGGAGAATTTGTTAGCGTAGCATCAACAGTATAAACACCGCTTGGCAATCCATTAACTGTTAGTGGTCCTGCATCTGGACTATTACCGGAATTAATTGTAATGCCATTACTATCCATTATTATATAATCAAAAGCACCAGCATCATCAGTAGGTGTGGTATTCTGATCTATAAATAAAAGTTCAACACTTCCGTTGTCCGCACCGAAACAAGTTACATTTGAAAGCACTGTAGCAGTAACTTCAAATGTGTTAGGATCTGTAACGTAATGTACATCTTCAACTAAACAACCTGTGTCAAGGTTTTCAACAAGAATTTGATAGTTACCTATACCTAATCCACTAAAAGTAGCTGATGTTTGTGTAGAATTATAGGTGTTACCATTTAAGCCAATAACACTATAACTAAGGTTTGTAGGTGTTGCACCATTAAAATTAGCATTTATTGTTATAGTCTCATCTGTAATACAATCTATAGGACTGTCAACCGTAATGGTTGGTGAGAGTAATTCACTATATGGATTTATCGTTGCGGTAGTAGACCCCATACAGCCATTGTCATCATATACATTTATTGTATATAATCCACCCACTAAATTAGTCTCCGTAAAAACATTATTAGATCCGGCCTGTAAAGTTATGCCCGATTGGATAAACTCATAATTAATAAAAGTTCCTGAACCACCAGTAACACCATTTACAGTTATAGTTGCGTTATTAACAGAGTTAGTGTTTGTTGTACAAGCAAAATTTATAACTGTAGCTGCTAGCACCGAAATAGCGTTAGGCTCTGTTATTGTAACCGTTTCAGTAGTAATACATCCGCGACCAGAAGTTACTACTACTGTGTAAGTACCTGCTGGTAAGTTTGTAAATGTATTATTGGCTTGTGGTGCTACAACTATAGGAGCTGTAATTTCAAAAGTATAATTCGGATCGGTATTACTACCTGTTAAATTTACAACTATTGTACCGTTTGAATCTCCATTACATGTAACATGTGTTGCAACAAGATTAATGCTAGGTAAATTAGGTGTTTCTAATGTTGTAGGAATACTAAATGTACATAAGGTCGTTGTATCGGTAACCGTTATGGTATAATCTCCAGCAGGTACATTTTCAAATGTATTACCGGTTAATACAATTCCAACTTCTGCAGGAACTATGGTATAGGTATAATTTCCAGAACCACCATTTGCATTAACTGTTATAATACCATCTGAAGTACCACAATCAGGATTAGCCGATAAACTAGTAGTTGAACTTCCTGTTAATGGAGGTAATATATCTAAGGTTTCAGTGGTTGTACAACCATTAGCATCTTTTATTATAACCGTTTGTGTACCAGAATTTAATCCTGTAACTGTAAACGAGTATGACGCATCTTCAGTATAAGTATTAAAAGCTGATCCGTTAATACTATATGTAAATGGTCCAACACCAACGCTGTTATCGCGAGTAATTATCATGCTGAAATTTCCTTCATCATTACATATGGCTGCCGTATCTAATGTTACATTAAATTCTGGAGGCGTATCTGTCGGAACAAAAATGCTTGTCATTTGAATACATCCATAAGCATCTTTAATGTACACATCATAATTACCGCCTTCAACTTGGAATGTGTTATTAGATGCACCTGTCCACGTTGTTGCAGTAGGAGCAGCATCACCAGCATTATTCAGTTGAAATTCATAAGGAGGTGTTCCAAACTGTCCTGTTGCAGTTATAATACCCGCATTTAATTCACAAGTATCATTAGCTGTAAGATTAGCGCTAATACTAGTTAAATTTGTTGATTCTGTTATATTAAAATCAATAGAAGCTACAGAACAAGCATCATAGGAACCACCAATTTCAGATAGTAAAATATAATACTGTCCGGGAGCTAAGTTACCAATGTTATTGACACTCATAGCAGCACCTGATAAAGGTGATATGGTGCCACTTAAAGAGGTTGTTGTATTTGATTGGTAGTTGAATATTTCGTAATAAACACCAGTAGCTCCCGTGTCGTAATTATCTATAGTGAAACTAATGTTCCCATCAGCTTGACCAGTACAATTAACATTGTTTATCTCATCTAAGCTTACTGTTAAATTAGATAGTGAACTAATAGGACCGGTTGCTGTTTCAAAATAGTAACAGTCATTAGTCATGTCATGAACTACAAATGTGTATGTTACACCAGGAGTTAAACCTGTAAAAGTAGAAACTTCCGGTGTTCCTGAATCGGCATTTTGATAATTATCAGAATAAGGCGGTGTATTGTATTCTAATACTGCAAATTGATAGTTACCACTACTAACTATTGGTGTAACTGTTATTACTGCAGTTCCTCCAGTACTACAATCGGCTGTAAGAGCTGAGATATCAATTATTAGATTGTTAGGAGGTGAAGCGATGGTTACATTTTCAGTAATTACTGAACAACCATTGGCATCTATAACTTCTACAGTATAGATTCCATAATTAATAATTGTGAATACATGACTCTCGCCACTTGCTGTAGTTGTGTAACTATCAGTATAACCAAAATTATTTGATATATAATATGTGTATTCAGGTGTTCCACCAGTAACTCCATCAATAGTAATGGTACCTGTTGAGGTTCCTCCAGAGCTGTCACAAGTTATATCGACTTTAGTTACGTTATAAGATATTGGGTCTGGTTGACTAATAGTTGTATTAGCTATAACCACACAGGCATTAGCATCAGTAATTGTAATGGTATAATTACCTGCTTCTAATCCTGTTGTTTGTGAATTATAATCCGTTCCTGTTGTTGTGTTCTCAACTGTTATATCATATGGAGGTAAACCACCAGAAGGTGTAACAGTTAAGGCACCATTTGTATCTCCAAAACATAAGTTGTTTTGTGTTACAGTTACAGTTGGTGTATTTAAAACAGGTAAGGCATTTATAGTTGTCATGGATGTTTCAACTGTACAACGTAAGGCATCTGTAATTAAAAAGGCATAATCACCGTCTGAATCTGTATTGTATATAAATGCATTTCCTGTAACAGTTATATTTCCTGAAAAAGGAGCCGCATTATAAGAAACATCATATGTATAAGGCGCTAACCCTCCAGCTATTGTTACTAATATTTGAGCGTCTGGAGAAGCCGAACAGTCTAGGTTTTTAGTTAGGATAGCATTACTTACTAACTCATTTTCTATATTTTGACTTATAGTAATTGCTTCACAACCAGAAGCATCTCGAACATCTATAGTGTAATTTCCAGGAGTAAGATTTGTAAATGTTGAACTTGATTGATAAGCACCACCATTTAAACTATAACTGAATGGAGGTGTTCCATTAGTTACTGAAACCACAATTGTAGCTAAGTTGTTAGTGTCGTAACAAATATCAGAAGTAGTATCAATACTAGCAATTGGAGCAGTAGGCGCTATAATATTAATTAGGGTGTCAATTGGGTCTTGACATCCATTTGCATCTTGAACAACGACCATATAATTACCTGTTGGAATATTATTAAAGTTTCCACTTGTTTGAAATGGATAAATAATAGTTCCGAATTCATCTTCTAATTGAAATTGGTAATTCGGTGTTCCATTGGTAGCAGTGGCCTCAATACTTGCACCCGTTAAACAGGTTGCAGGTGTACTGATACTTGCTGAAGCAATTAAAGCTGTAGGTTCAGAAATTTCTTGTACAAAATCGAAGCTACATGTTGAAGCTGAATCATCATAACGGATGTCTATATCGTAAGTAGCACTAGCAAGCCCTGTAACAATAACAGGGGATGTTGTTGAATTTATCCAAGTTGTTCCACCATCTAATGAATAGTCGAAACCATACGGTAATTCGAAATTTTCAGCAGCAATAGTAAATTGACCATCCGATGCACCTGAACAAGTTACATCAGTAGCGTTTAATACTTGAGCAGAAAAAGCTTGATTAGAATCAATTACAATAGGGAATTCAACTTCGGAAATACAAACAATAGGAATTTGATAAACATTAATATCATCAATAGCGGCATCATTTCCACCATAAACAATACTTCCAGAACGTATTTGAAAAGTTAAAGACGTGGTATTGCCAGGGTTTAATGATACAGATTTTAATTGCCAATCATCTACAGTGTTATCTACAATTCCGGTTGCTTCCGATGCTATAACATTACCACTAGTATCAACTAATTCCAATATAAAATCGGGATCAGCCCCACCAACACCAACTCTTAGTAGGTTGGCTAGGTATAAATCGACTAATATTTCTTGGTTAGGTAATACGTTTTCAATTGGCTTACTATATAAAATACCATTAGGACCTGCTGCAGAGCCAATATTTATAGCAAGAAATCGGCCATTAGGGTTAGTTCCATTTGATGTGTGATCACGATACGGATGCCAAGCAGGATTATTAGGAACAATTGCACTTGTTACTGCGTACTGATTATCTTCTAAACGAGGATTATTGGTAGGCGAGCAAAGTGACGGGAAAATTGTTTGATCATGAAAACAATATGCAGAAGCAATACCTGGTGTTGTAGTATTTCCTCCTTCACCAAAATCTTCAAATAATAGATTACTATAAGTTGGAATTGTTCGGTTTTCATATTGTACGGTAATAGTGTGATCTCCACTTGGTACGTTAACAAAAACATTATCTGGTACGTTAGTGTTTTCTACACCATCTAAAATGTATGTGTAATCGAAATCTCCACCATTATTATTTACAGTTACTGTAGCATTTCCTGTTCCATCACAATTGAATTCTGTATTTCCAATATCAATAGTAGGAGGTGTAGGAGCTGGGTCTATTGTTACTTCCATAGGGAAGACACAACCATTAGAATCTTGTATATATAGCGTATAAGTTCCGGGTTGTAAATAGGCCTCATTGCTTGAGTTGTAAGTGGAGCCATTATCAAAACTATATTGATATGGAGGTATACCTCCTTGAGGATTTGTTATTCTAACACGACCTTCTCCTGCAGGACCACAACCAGCTAATTCTGATACACCTCCAGAAGCCGTTACTGCTTCGGCAGGTTGTGTAATAGTTACTGTTTGTGGTGTAGATAAACAATTTTCGCCATTTAATGAGTATTGTACTACTGTTTCATAAGTTCCAGCAGATAGGTTTGAAAATAAAGGATTACTACTAAAGGTTACGCCATTATCTACGCTAAATAGAATGGTGTATCCATTAGAATCGGTAACATTAAAATTAATTTCAGCACTAGATTCCCCGTAGCATAATATATCTGTATTAGTAACATTAAAGCTTGGTTCATTTAAAGCTTCCATAGTTATTTGGGTGGTTACTGAACAATTATTGAAATCGATAACTGTAATATCATATATTCCTGGTGCCGTAACTGTGTATTCCGGTACAGTTTGGAAATCTGTCGTACTATTAATGTAGTAATAATATGGCGGCGTACCACCATTTGCTACTATCGTAAATTCGCCATCCGAGCAAGTTATAGCTTGTGTGATATTTGTATTTACGGTTAATGGATCTGGCTCTACAAGTGTTGTTGTTTCGGTATAAGTACAACCAGAGTCTGTTGTTGCATTTATAGTATAAGTTCCTGCGTTAAGATTTGGAAACGTATAATCGCTTTCAGCAATTGGTCCGACACTATTTATTATAGTTCCTCCTTGTAGTAGTTCATAATAATATTGTGGTGTAACATCATTCATTTGAATGGTGATACTACCTTGATCGCCTGCGCATAAAGGTTGATTAGCAATAACATCTACGGTAAAATCACGATCGCGAATTGGAATGTTTATAATAGTAAAAATGCAAGGGTTATTAACGCCAATAGGTCTGATGTGTACAGTATAATCTCCTGCCACTGTAATTGGAAAAACGTTAGATGTTTGATAAGGACCGCCAACACCACTAATACTATACTCGTAACCTGCAGGTACACCGTTAATGGTTATTTCGCCATCTGTAGAACAGATAATATCGCGGTGTATTTCAGTTGGTGTGAAAAGATTTTGATAGACATTGAAATAAAATTTTCTAAAACAACCGTTCTGGTACATGATAGTCAGTTGGTATTGACCAGCTGTTGAAACATTATATGATGCTCCAGTGCCAACTTCATTCCAGGTACATGTAGCATTGGTGTTTGGACAGTTTTCAGCAGATTCGCTACAACTTGTTTCATCAAGTAATTCCCAAGTAATACTTGTTGCATCAGTGATGTGTGTTTCTAGTAATAATTCATCTCCTGCACCACAAAGGAATATTTCAGGTAGTAACTCACCATTGGTAGGACAGGTTACTACTTGATTAGCATAAGGTGTAATAGGGTTTGGTAAATCGGCACCAAATAAAACCACATTTACTGTTTCAACAATTGAAACACAAGGTTGAGGTGCTGTATTTACACTTGTATATACTCCTGGTTGGGTAACTGTAATGGTTTGTGTATTACCAATAGGTGTTCCAGTATTTTCATCTCCTTGATACCATTGGTATGTTGTGTATCCATCTCCGGCAGTTAATTGTATACTACTACCACATAGCACTTCATCTCTAACAAAAGTACAACCATCTACATTTACTAAAAAATTAGTCGATCCAGGAGTTGGAAAGCCACAAATATCTATTTCAGAAACACTCGGGTCTTGATCGGCGACTACGTTTCCTGCAGTTTCACTACTATATGTTTGGTAAGCTTGATTTTGAATTACGTTAGAACAGGCATCACGTAATTGGTTACAATCCTCGATTACTTTAACGTGAATTCTAATTTCATAACTAGGATCGCCTTCCTCGATAAGGTTTTCTGGTATGGTAAATGCTAAAGCGTGTGCAATTGCATCGTATGTGTAGGTTACCCCAGGAGCCCCTGTTAAATCAACGTCTAAAAGGTTCACATTTATAGGTAAGACATCGGTAATTGTGTAGTTTATAGCATCATCATTACCTATGTTTTCAAATGTTAAGACATAATCAAGTTCTTGACCTAGTGTTACATCGCCGTTATTGATGTTTACACCAGCAGTATTTTCAACATTTTTTGTAAGGTTAATATTAGGTTGAATGATATCAACAGCAAACGCATTAAAATAGTAAAAATATACATCCTGTGTACTCCCAAGTCTTATAGTTGCAGCAGTATCGCCATTTGCTATAACATTGTTACCAGGATTAGGAATGTCTAAAATACCAGCATCAAACCCCAGAGTATTTCCACTATTAGGGGTTCTATTAGTAAACTCTCCTGCTAGGTTGGTAATTTTACTATTAAAAAAATTATTATTTGGACGCTCTGGTGTATTCATTGTATTACCATTTATTCTCAGGTAATCACCACTAATACGGTAGTCACCTTCAAGAGCAGAAAAAGCAAATTTAGCACGTACGGGTCCTATAGGAATTGTTCTAAACCCAGAAACAGGAACATCTAGGGTAGTTGCACCGCCAATAGCACTAAACCCATCGAAAGAAACGATAGCTTTACCTGGAAGCGCAGGATCTTCATAGACAACAAATAAAGACCATCCGCCACATAAACCTGTTCCCCCATGATAACCTAAACTAGATGTCATATTAGCTACAGTATAGGTCCCTGCAGGATCTGTAAGTCCTTGTATCATACTTGTAACATCGGCATAACAAGCATAAGGTTTGGATCCGTTGCTACCAATAGGTGTATTTTCGGCATCGTAAATAATTTCTCCCGTAATATCGTTATAACCACCTTCTGGTAGTTTTAATTTAATTTGATTTATAGGACTTCTATCCGATTCTTGATAAATAGCTCCCCAATATAAACCAGCGTATAATATACTATAACAGCTTCCTGGTGCTTCTAAGTTAGCATTACTGGAACTGAATGTAGTAGGGTCGCTATCGATATCAATATATTGCATATCGTAATCGGAGTTGTAATTCTGTGTTCCATTGTAGGGATCATTAGGATCCTTACTATTGGTATCTCGGTTAATAATATTATTACCGATTAACAAGATATCGCCTTTGGTGTCGGCATCAAACCGGGGCGTAAAAGGTTGGTAATTCTGTGCTATACCTGTATGGCATAGCATGGCTAATAATACACAAAGTATTATTTTAACATAAGTAGGGTTTTTCATAACTGTTGGCTTTATGGCATTTGGGGGATGCCGTATTTAGTCATCATTAAATTATTCTATATTGATACTCATAATCCAAATTTTACCGGTATACCTGTTGTTTAATTTTGAATGAAAAGCTTTTGAGGCACTTCGCCAATCATCAAAATGTTTTAGGTAAACGTAGGTGTATTTGTTTCTAGGGTTTTTGAAATAGGAAGGTGATAATCCTTGAGATTTTAAATCGTTAATAAAGTTTTCGGCATTGCTAAATTGCGAGAAAACATTGGCTACAATATAATATCCTGGCTCAACTCCTGTTAAGGATAGGCTTACACTATTTCTTCGTGTTTCTGTGTCGTAATTATCTTCATATTGTTTAACGGTTTTTTTAGGTTTGTTTGCTTTTTTAGGGTCATTTTTTGCTATTGGTTTTTGAGGGGTTTTACTGTTTTCTGAATTAATTTCATTGGTGTTATTTGTTTCTTTATTTGTGTTGGTTGTTTTATTTTCTGAGTTATCTATTTTATCATTATTTGTATTTGGAATACTGCCTGTAGTTAATGACATACTTGTAACTAACCTGTTTCCTAATATTTTTTCTCTAGGAATACTATCGTCTGTACGTCTTGTTTGCGTGTTTGATTCGTTTGCTAATTTTGTTGCTCGAGGTGTTAACGCATTTAACCCACTGAATGTCACATTATCGTTAATAGGGGAGTTTTGATTTGTTTCAAGAGGAAGATTAGTAGCGTTAGATATTGTTTTCGTAGGTTGATTGGTGTTGAATTTTGTTTCGGTATTCAATGGATTATCAACATGAATTATATATAATTCTTCAATTGCTTTCTCTTTGTAGTTTAAATTGTAAGCTCTAATAGCGTCTGGTAACTCATCAAACCGATTTATGAATTTATATGTGGTATCGGTTTTAGAAACAAGGTAGTATCCATTTTTGGCAAATTTTAGATCCTCTATATGTTTAGGGTCTATAGGATTTGTAACTGGAGTAGTTGCTCGAAACTCAATAGTTTTAATGTTTTCTGTTGGAAGCGTATTTGTTTGATTTTCGCGTTGAGCATAAGATTGTAAATTACGAATTTGCTCTTCTAACGTGGCTTTTTTCAAATTGTTTAAATCGTTTTCTTTTAGTAGAATTTCTAATAAATATTGATTTTCCTCATCAAGTTGAGCTTGTAGCGAAGCCACTTTATCTGATTGCATTTTCCTTAAGGCTTCTAGATTATTAGTTTCATCATATGCTAACGATGTGCCAGAAGTTGTAATTGTAGTGGTAGTCGTTACTGTTTTTTGTGTGGTTGTAGTAGTGGTAGTTGTTTGAGGTTCATTATTTTGCGTTTGTGACTGCGCATTAGATATAGAATCGGTATTAGTAGTTGTTTTTGAAGCAAATTCTGTCAGGCCTCTGTCTTTACGCGAATTTTTAATTGCAAAAACAAGGTTTACTTCGTGGGTAGGACCTAAGTTAACTAATCCTTCTTTAATTGTGCGTTCGTATGTATAGCCAATGGATAAGCGTTTACTGACGTGGGCTCCAAAACCAGCTCCAACACCATAGTAATTATCAACACCTAATTGTATCCAGCCCATTCTTGGAAAGTTGGTTAAGATAGATCCTCCAAAACCTGTTCCGAAAGAATCTGTAATTTGCGCTGTTAAAGCTAAACGCATGTCAGTATCTTCAAAGAGGCCTGTTGCGGCATTAAAATTATGTGTATACATAAGTTGTGAAGAGTAACTACGATCAATATATTGTGAAGCCATTTCACTTGACCTAAAATCATAATCCACTAAATTTTCGGCATAAATTCCAAAATCAAATTGTTTGTAAGAAAGGTTTATACCTGGCTTGATAGTTACTAATGATGTGCTACGAAACGATAGAAGTAACGGATCGTCTTCGGCAGTAATAGTTCTGTTGTTATCCACACCGCTACTGTAGTAAGCTAAGTTGAAACCTAAAGTTAATTGTAAGTCGGTATTTAATTTAATACTATGTGCATAATTCCCTATAGCTCCAAAACTAGAAATTACACCAGTACTTTGCTGATAGACACCTATACCCATTCCTGATTTTTCATTAAAACGTCCAGTATAACTTAACATGTATGCTTTTGGCGAGTCGTTAAATTGTATCCATTGGTTTCTATGGTATAAAGAAATATAGGTATTGTTTTCACCAACAAAGGAATAGGTTGGGTTTTGTATAAAGCGATTGAATTTTATATTATTTTGATGTGGGACACTAAAACTTAACACAGGCATATCCTGAGCTTTAATGGAAGTAAAAGCCAGTATAAAATAAATAGGAAGTACAAAAAAGTAATTTTTTGACATATTATTTTATTAGTGTTATAGTACCTTTTTCGGTAATGATATTATCTTCTGAAATGGTGTAGTAATACACAGGTTGTTTTTGTGAAAACTCAAAGTCTGTTGCAGGCCAATTATTCATATAATTATGCTGCTTTAAAACAATTTTACCACTTGAATCATATATTACGATATCAACATTATCTTTTGCTACATACTTAGCTGGTAGTCCCCAAGTGTCGTTTATTCCATCATTATTTAAGGTAACTACGTTAGGGATAGCAACTGTTTTATTCTCTATTTCAGTAACTATAAGTGTTTTTGTTACGCTACAATTGCCAATTAATGCGATTAGGGTATAAGTGCCAGCTTCTGATATCTCTAAAGCATTTGTTACGCTAACGGATGCATTATTAAAATACCACTCATAGCTATCGCCACCTTCAGCAATTATGGTTATTGTTGTGTTTTCAATTAAATCAATCGCATCAGGATAATTCAATGTTATTGCATCGGCATTCAAACTATTAACAGTAACTGAATTAGAACTTATGTTGCAATCGCCGTAACTTATTTCTAAATAATAATTCCCTGATTCTGTAACCTCTTGTTCAGTAGCGTTACCTAAAGGATTACCTGTTTCTTCTTGGTACCATTGGTAGGAATACGCCGGGTTCGTAATATCAGAATATAGAGTGACAGTAGTGTTTGTTTCACATAAAATATCATTGGTATAAATCTCTACCTCACTAATAAACCCTAAAGTTATGTTTAAGGTATTAGACATAAGGGTTCCCATATTGGGGATGTTAATTTCTAATTGGTAATTACCGTTAGATTCATAATTAGAAATAGTAATACTGCTGTCATTTTCATCTAAAATAGCATCACCATCTTTATACCATTGTAAATTATAATTGTAAGGATTGTCTATTAGATTTATAGTATTGGATAGTGCTTCGGCAGTAAAACTGGTTAATGATAGCGATGTTTCTAAACTAACGCAAGGTGTATAGTTTGTGTCGGCAGCTATAACGGCTTGAAAGTTTGTTGGATTAGAAACGATAAATGTTAAGCTATCTTCCATGATGCAACCTATAGTTTGTGTAACTACAACTTCATATTCTCCTGAAGCATCGGTATTATAACTATTTGTATTAGCCCCAGGAATTAAAGTGCCATTAAAAGACCAGTGATAATTAGGTTGTAAGGCATCCGAACTAACAGATAGTTCTACAGTATTCCCTGGAATAAGTACTGAGTTTAATTCTGTAGTAGGCGTTAGTGTTATGAACGATTCTTCAATAGCAAGTATGTTGGACTCCTTGGTACAACTCCCCGTATTGATGAATAATTGATAATTACCTATTTCTGTTATAGTTAAAGTAGCGTTGTTATTGGTAGCTAGTAAATTACCGTTGTGATACCAAGTGTAAACATAATTTGTATTGCTAATATTACTATTGATGTCTAATTGCGGATTCCCACTACAGAATAAACCACTAGAAGTAATAATTAATGGTTGGTTAGTGTCTAAATTAGCTGAAATGGTATTGGATGTAACAGTTCCAAAGGCATCTATAGATAATTGTAATTTATAATCGCCATTATCGGAAATGTCTACAAGATCAATAGATGTATCTGTTTCACCTGTAGCTAAACTATTATTCTTAAACCATTGCGCGGTGTAAGTTATTTGGGTGTTATTTAGAATATCTAGATTCCCATTAGTAGTTATCGCTTCGAAAGTAATAAGGTTTATAGGCATACTGTTGCTAGTACAAGAATCGTAAGTTGGATCTATGGCTATTTCAATATTATAATCTAAAGGGTTATCTAAAATAAATGTCTTTTCGGCATATAATGTGCACGCTTCCGTAACACTTGCAATTACTTTATAAGTTCCGGATTGTGTAGCGGTAAAGGTTGCAGACGTTTCATTTGCTAGTAAAACATTATTATGATACCAGGCAAAACTAGGTTGACTAGCATCGGTAGTAACAGTAATGACTTTATTTTCACCGGGTAAAATTACATCGTTATCTAAATTAGTACTATAAATATTCAGTTGACCGAAAGCAAGCGATAGACTATTTGAGCTAGAAGAACAAGTGCCGTTATCAATTTCTAATTGATAATTACCTTCTAAATTTGTTGTATAAGTTTCGGCTGTTGCTCCGGGTATTACAACTCCATCATGCAGCCATTGGTAAGTGTAATTCGTATCAGAAATATTGGCTGAAAGTGTTGTGAATTCTCCCGGACATAATGCGCCAGTATTTTCAATAATTAATGCTTCTGTCGCTAAATTGATTGTTAGGATATTAGTTGTTTGTATACCGAAGTCGGGTATTGTAATTTCTAAATGATAATCACCATTATCTGCTGCGGAACTAATATTTAATTCTGTGTTGGATGCTCCAGGAATAGCAATATTGTTTTTAAACCATTGATATGTGTAGTTAAAGCTATTGTTTAAGATATTAATGGCTCCTGAATCCGTTTCTGCGGAAAATTGATCTATTCGTAGGGTAGTTGAGGTGCTAGAACATGCAGTATAGTTTGTTTCAGGTGATAATTCTACATTAAAACTATTTGGATATTCTAAGGTAAAAGTAATGTCTTCTTCTAAATTACAACTGTCAGATTGATTAACAACCACTTTGTAACTGCCATCTAATGATGCATCATAACTACTAGAAACGGCTCCGGGAATACTTACATTATTTCTAAACCAGGAATATGTAGGATTGGTGGCTGAGGTTGAAACGCTTAGTGTCTTTGTTTGTCCTGGGATAATAATATCTGTTAAAGCAGCCGTAGGGGTAACACTAATACTAGAACTGTTAATAGTTATGCTATTAGAGTTATTTTGACAGGTACCATTTGTAACTGAAAGATTATAGGTTCCAGCTTCTGTTGTAGCGTAAGTAGGTGATGTAGCACCGTTAATAACGATACCATCCTTGAACCATTGGTAGGAATGCGCTGTAGTTGTTACCGAACTTGTAAAGGTAACGGTTTGATTACTACAAAGTTCTTGGTCGTTTGAAATTAATATGGAACCAATTCCCAAATTAACATTTATGTTATTGGAATACACAACGCCATAATCAGGAATTGTAACTTCTAAAAAATAAGGTCCATTAGCTTCTGAGTTGGGAACCGTGTAATTAAGTGTATTAGCACCATATATAGGAACTCCATAATAATACCATTGGTAAATATAACCTAAGGTATTATTTAAAATATTTAAAGTTTCTAAAGGAGAAACAGCTTCAAAAACATTTGCAGATAAACTTGTAGATAAGCTATTGCAAGCTATATAACTTGCATCTGGATTTATTGCTAAGTTTATACTTTCTGGGTAAATAACTAGCAGATTCAGGACGGTATCAATTACACAAGGTGTAGTTTGAGATATTACAATACTATAATCACCAGGTTGTGTAACTGTATAACTTAAATATGTGGCTCCAGGTATAGCAACATTATTTTTAAACCATTGGATTGTTGGTGAATTAGCAGTTGTTGTAGCCGTTACTGTTAGAGATTCACCAGGTACTAACATAACATTCGATACAATATCTAAATATGCATCGATGTCAGTAACTTCTAAAAAGATACTGTTTGAACTAAAGATACATCCACCATTATCAATTTCTAAATGATATGAACCTTCAGAAACGGCATCATAAGTTGGCATGTTACTACTTGGTATTGGATTATTATTCTTAAACCATGTATATGTATAGTTAGGATCTTGTAAGGTACTAATAAGCGTTTTACTTTCCGATGGACAGATACTATGCAATCCATCGCTAGTTTCGATTGTTGGAGAAATATTAGGGGCAACTTGTACGGTAACGATGTTTGAATATGAATTCATAACACAAGAGCCATAATCTACAATGGAATAATAAGCACCAGGTTCGGTAATTAAAATAGAAGCTTCTGTTTCACCTGGAATTTCTATATAATTTTTATACCAAATATATTGCAGGTTGGGGTAGTAGGCAGGTGAAGAAGCGTTACCTGGATTATCTACTTCTAATAAAAACGAGTCGCCTTCGCATAAATTTATTGTACTATTATAGTTGTTTATTGAATAAGGTTGATTGTGTATAGCATAATAAGCCGAAAAAGCCGAACTTGGTAAACTTGTCTGTTCAGGATATGTACTTCTAACACGTACTTGATAGTTTTCTCCGGCTGTATCTGTAGGTAATTCAAAACTTCCTAAAACAGGCGATGTATTATTTGTTAGTGTAGCCACGGGGGTTGGATTACTAAAATCGCCATTACCATCAGAAAGTTCAATTATAAATTCGTTTTCCGTTCCTAAATTATGAGCCGGGTAAAATGAAAAGGAAAAATTATAGGTATTAAAGCCAGGAGAAGCACAAGCTTGTGTGAAACTTAAATTGGGAGGTAATATTGTAATTTGGGCATAAGTAACCCACGACAACATGGTAATGGTCAAAAAGACGCATATCACATAAATACGCTGTTTATGTAGTAGGTTAAGTAGGTTCATTAGTTTATAGTTATATAGCTAGCTGTAAGCTATCATATTCAAGTTTGGGGTAAAAACAGATTTGGGATAGGTCTTTACCTTAGGCTTCAATACGTTATTAATTTAATGTTGTTTCATGTTGTAATTTTATTGTTCTTCTAAATCAAATCTATTGGTTTAAATACTATTCGTCAAAGAAAAATGACTTTTATCGATGAAATGCACACTTTATCTGTTTTTATTGTAGGAATTAGTTTACTTTGATGAAATAGCAAAATTCTAATAATTATGCTGATAAATATCATTTTATAATTAAAAATCAAGTGGTATATTGTAACAATCCTAAAAGATTATTTTATTATGAAACACGTCTTACTTACTACAGATTTCTCAGAAAATTCACGTCATGCTATTCAATATGCATTAAACTTGTTTACGTATACACCATGCCATTTTCAAGTTTTACATGTGGTAAAATCATCAACATATATATCTGATGATTTAATGCAAAGCGATTCTTTTGATTCTTTATATAAGGATTTGATTGCTACTGCTAAAAAGGAAGTAGATGTCTTAATTTCGGAATTAAAAAATAGTAATAACAACTTATTGCATACGTTTGAAGCGCGGGTAGATTATGATAATTTGGTAGCTTCTATAAAACAACTTCATGAAGATCAAGCTGTCGATTTAATCGTAATGGGGACTAAAGGCGCTAGTAATTTTGAGAAAATTGTTTTTGGTAGTCAAACTTTACGGGTTTTTCAACGTTGCGATGTATCTGTTTTGGCTATTCCATTTGAGAGTAAATTTACACCAATCAAAAACGTGTTGTTTACAACAAGTTACCAATCAAACTATAAATTTGAAGATTTAAAAATCCTTATAGATCTCGCTGAGCATTATAATTACAATTTAGATATTCTTCATTTGTCGGATTCAGTTACATTACATGAAAACCAAGAGGTAGTAAAAGGTACTCTAGATTCTCTTTTTATAAATATAAATAAGCAGTTTGTAAGAAAACCAGAAGCTAATTATTTAAAAACAATTAGCAATTATATTTCAGAACATCAGATTGGGCTCTTCACAATGATGCGTAAACAACATAGTTTTTTAGAACACTTGTTTTTAAATCATAAAACGGAACAAGTGGCTAATAATTTAGAAATTCCTTTTTTAATGTTGGCCTATAAAGAATAGAATGCTAGTAATAGATAAATATATTATAAGTCATATGTCTTAAAAACGCTTTATTATGGGCTTTATAGTAGTTCTTTTGTTAAATAGTTAATTAACTTTGCAAGCGCTTTTAATTATCGTATTCCCTAAAAATGAATTTGATAATATTACAACCATGGTGCTTCTAATTAGAGGTTGGTTGTAATACCTGATCTACTATAATATTATAAATGAAAACACCTTTATCTAATTCCGTTTTATATTTAATGAGTATTTCTGCTGGACTAGTAGTAGCTAATTTGTACTACAATCAGCCTTTATTACATTTAATTTCGGTTACTTTCAATGTAACAGAAGCGGCAGTTAGTAACGTAGCATTATTCACACAGTTAGGGTATGCTTTTGGTTTATTATTTATTATTCCGCTAGGGGATAAGGTAGCTAATCATAAAATTTTGCAAATTGATTTCTTGATTTTAATAATAGCACTGTTTGGGGCATCTATTTCCACATCTTTATTTTGGTTAATAGTTAGTAGTTTTGCTATTGGTTTTACATCGGCTATACCGCAGTTGTTTGTTCCAATGGCAGCACAGTTATCAGATAAAGCGGGAAGAGGTCGTGCTATAGGAATTGTTATGAGTGGCTTGTTGATTGGTATATTAGGAAGTCGTGTTTTAAGTGGATTTATTGGGGATCAGTTTGGTTGGCGAATAGTTTACTCTGGAGCCGCTATTCTTATGTGTTTATTATTTATAATTTTACGTTTTAAACTCCCTCGAATATCACCCGAATACAAGGGGACTTATGCTAGTTTAATGGGGTCTTTATGGTTTTATTTTAAAACTGAACCAGCCTTACGTTTAGCTTCGTTACGTGGCGGTTTAGCTTTTGCATCATTAAGTGTTTTTTGGACAACCTTAGTGTTTTTAATGGAAGATTCCTTTGGTTACGGAAGTACTATTACAGGACTATTTGGTTTGTTTGGTATTGTTGGAGCTTTAGGTGCAACTGTAGTAGGAAAACTTAATAACAAGGTTAGTAAACAAAAATTAATTTGGTTTGGTATTGCATTGTTAACTTTTTCATGGCTAATTTTTTTACTCTCGTCTAAATCAATCATCGGGTTAATAATAGGAGTTATACTAATAGATTTAGGTATGCAAGGTTTGCATATAACGAATCAGAATATTATCTTTTCTAAAAATGAAGAAGCACGAAACCGTGTTAATACCATTTATATGGTTAGTTTTTTTATAGGTGGCGCTATTGGAACAACCTTAGGAGCTATTGCTTGGCAATTTTATGGCTGGCCTGGAGTTTCTGTTTTAGGACTTTCTTTAACTCTTACAATTGGTGTCGTACACCTTCTTTTTAATAGAAAGACTAATTAACTTTTGCTAAGATTTATATCTATAGTTTTTCTTTTTTACCGAGAAACACTAATATATTGTAACGAAACAGTCAATTTAACGTTTCAAATATTAAATAAATATTAAAAATCACGCGTTTATTTTATCTAAATAGACTAATCTACTATCTTTGATAATCAACCTAAATATAAAATACATATATGATAAAAAGAGTACTTCTAACCCCATTTCAGAAATTTGTTAAAATAGAAAGTTTTAGTGGTATTTTACTTTTACTCGCTACAATCATGGCTCTAGTTTGGGCTAATTCAGGATTTAGTAATAGTTATCATGAATTATGGCAATACGATTTAGGGATAACAACAGAAACTTTCGAGTTTAAAAAGCCTTTAATCTTATGGATTAATGATGGCCTTATGGCAATTTTCTTTTTCTTAATCGGATTAGAAATTAAACGGGAGCTTGTTATTGGCGAATTAAATTCCATGAAAAAAATAGCTTTTCCGCTTATAGGTGCTGTTGGCGGTATGCTAGTGCCTGTGTTATTTTTCTTTGTCTTAAACGATAACCCCGATACTTTAAAAGGGTGGGGTGTGCCTATGGCTACGGATATAGCATTTTCATTAGCTGTATTGAATGTTTTAGGTAAACGTGTACCACTAAGTTTAAAAATATTTTTAACGGCTTTTGCTATTGTTGATGATATAGGAGCGGTTTTAGTTATTGCTTTATTTTATAGTGGTACGATTAACACCACTTTATTGTTAATAGCAGGTGCATTGTTAGCTATTTTATACTTTCTATCTTACCGTGGATATTATTCTAAATTTTTATTATTCATTATAGGTTCTGCAGTTTGGTTTTTATTCTTAAAATCAGGTATTCACCCAACTGTAGCAGGTATATTGTTAGCTTTTTCAGTGCCTATTACGCAACGAATTGGAACGGAAACATTTTTAGAAAACCTGGAGGATATTTATAAAAAGATTAAAAATGCTAGTGTGCTTAAAACACCAATTCTTTCTCATGAACAATTAGCACATGTAGATACTTTAGAAACTTGGTCTAGTCAGTTTCAGTCACCGTTGCAGCGCTTAGAGCATAGTTTACACGGTTGGGTAGCCTATTTTATTATTCCAATTTTTGCATTATCAAATGCCGGAGTTGTTATAAGTAGCGATGTAGAGTTAGATATGGCTTTGACAACTAACATTATAATTTGTTTGGTATTAGGAAAAGGGATTGGGATTCCTTTGGTTGTATTTATAGCCAAAAAATTAAAAATCATTTCTGTTCCTGAAAACATTAGTAACATGCAAATTATAGGTGTTTCCTTTTTAGCAGGTATTGGATTTACAATGGCTATTTTTATTGCTAGTTTAGCTTTTGCCAGTACACCAGAATATATCGATTCTGCAAAAATTGGTATTTTATTAGCGTCCTTAATTGCAGCAATAATTGGTTATTTAATACTCCGATTTAGTGCGAATACAGCTGAGGAAAATAATGATGTATTAAAATCACTTAATAATCTATAAAACCCCGTTAAAACTTTATGTTTTAATGGGGTTTTGTGTATTCCTGTTTTTCAATTATAGGTGAGGTATGCTTTAATGATTTATGTAATGTTTCAATAAAAGTTTTCTTTTCTAGTAATTCACTTATGGTAGCTTCAAAGGTTTTTGTATTGTTAAGCTTAGGGAACATTAATTTGTTTTTAGCAATGGAATTTGAAAGAAGCACATTAAAATAATTATACACTAAAATTAATTTCTGTAAACCATCTGTTTTAATGACTTTGAACCCAATTTTTTTAGCTGTTCTTTCATTTATGATATAGCTAGTACCCTTCACGTTTAGTTGTGTATTATTTTTATGGGTTTCAATTAATAGTAGCAAACCACTTAAATATTCTTGAATGATATAATTTGTTCGCTGCTTACCAGTTAGTATTCTGTTTATTACAAAATAATAATCAAATAAAGTACCGCCATGAATTTTAATGCAGTTGTTTTTTGGTTTTTCACATATAAATAATGGCGAATAATACTGTATTTTACCCGATTTTTTAAGTGAAGGCATATCAAAAAATGGTGCAATTATAGAGCTAACAAAGCTAAAGGTTAAAATTGTTATTAGATAAATCCCAGTTAGGTAGGAGAGTAGGACGGAAAGTATTAGTATGCTTAGTGCGACTAAAGCAATAGTAGTTAGTATTTTATTTTGTATTTTTTTGGGCTTATTATAAAAATTATGATTCAATTCTGGACAGGTATTTAAAGCAAGTTAATTTTTAGAGTCGTAGACTTCGGTGTTGCGTAACTGTCCATCTTCGTTAAAGGTTTTCCATGTTCCAACTTTTTGCCCATCTTGTTTTAATCCGGTGGTATAAACGTTACCGTTTTTAAAGTAGGTTGTTTCTTTTCCGTTTGCTTGATTATTGAAAAAGGTTTCTGTTAAATAAAGCTCACCCGTTTCGTAATAGCTTTTCCATTCACCAATTTTATTTCCATGATTATCAAAATGTTTTAAATACTTCAGTTGATTGGTATCTTTAAAGTAACTTTTCCATACTCCAATTTTTAAACCATTTCTAGAATAACCTTCCATATATAAAACCTGTGAATAATCTAGTTTTTGATAGCCATCGGGCTTTCCATCTTTAAAATTTCTAACAGATTTTACTTCACCATTTTCGTAATATGATACCCATTTCCCTGTTTTTTTATTATTTAATAAGTAACCTTCTGTTTTTAATAAACCAGAACTGTAATAATCTTTAAAATTTGTAGTCAGGTTTTCTGATGACTTTGTTTTATGAAGCGGTACTATTTTTGTTTCCTTTTTACATTGAAGCAAAAAGGCGCTTAATAAAATGGTTAAAGAGAACAACCTTAGAGAGTGTTTTGTCTGAGCCTTGTTGGGTGTCATTTATTTTTGTTATTAAAATGCTGACTGCTATTTGATGCTTTAAAAGAGCTGTAGTATTTAATTTAATAGGTTTTTATAAATTTTGCCATCCTTCATAATTATTAAAAAGTTTGCTTCAGGGTTTTCAACTAGCTCAATGTTTTCAATAGGGTTTCCATTTACTAGAATTAAATCAGCGTAGGCACCTTCAGTTAGTTCTCCTAAATTCCCTTTTAAATAAGGGTTTCTTTTACCGCTCATTCGTAAGAGCTCGGCATTTGTGGAAGTAGCCATTTTTAAAACTTCAAATGGTGTATACCAGCGTGTCATAACAGCTAACTTGCTTCCTTGTTTGGAGGCTGCTTTCGCATTAAATAGAATGTCAGTACCCCAAGCTGTTTTAATTTTGTATTTCTTTGCTAATGCATAGGCTTTATCGGTTCCTTTATTCATTTCTATTTGTTTTAAACGATTGGCAGAACCTTCAGCAAATGTTGATTCACCTGTGTCTAAAAAAGGTTGAAGACTCCACCACACACCTTTGTCGGCCATAAGTTTAGCAGTTTCCTCATCCGCTAACTGACCATGATCAATGCATTTTACACCTGCCTCAATAGCTGTTTGTATTGCAAATGGTGTGTAAGCATGAACTGTAACATAAGTTCCCCAGTTTTCAGCTGCAGAAACAGCAGCTTTGAATTCGGCGGTAGTATATTGCGCTACATCTAGGGGATCGTAATCTGATGATACACCACCACCGGCCATAAGTTTTATTTGTTTTGCACCTTGTCTTAATTGTTCACGTGTACGCATTAAAACTTGATCCGCTCCGTCTGCAATAGCAACCATGCCGTTTCTTTCAGCATAAGATAATTCTCCAATTTTACGAGGCACATCTGTAGGTAGACCAAAATCTCCATGTCCACCGGTTTGTGAAATAAAAGCACCACTTGAGTAAACTCTAGGTCCTGTTACTAAGCCTAAATCTATAGCTTTTGCAAGAGTTAACGATCCACCACCTAAGTCTCTAACGGTTGTAAATCCTCTGAGTAATTGTTTTTCAGCGGCTTTAGCAGCCATAAGATTAAGCATAGCATAATCGCTCATCATGGCTTGCATTTTAGGAACACTCTCAAATAATAAATGTACGTGAGCATCTATTAAACCAGGCATTACAAACTGACCTTGCCCATCAATAACTTGGGTTTTAATTCCGCTAGTAGGTAAAATTTCATTTTTAGAAATTTTAGTAATAATATTATTTTCTATCAGAATATTACCATGTATAGTTTTTTGATCTTTTCCATTAAAAATCTCTACATTTTTTATGAGGATTTGTTTGGAAACCTCCTGTGCGTTTAGTGTACTGTTAACGAACAGTAGAAATCCTAAAATATACTTTATAGCGTTCATAAGTTTGAGTTTAGGGTGTTACTTATAATAAAGTAACTATTTGAGTGACTATTTAATGATATGATTTAATTAGTTCATTTCGGGATCAGACCTACG
Organism: Algorimicrobium bowmanii; assembly: GCF_054031195.1. The sequence goes on along the minus strand of NZ_CM132929.1, from coordinate 1,992,683 downwards.
AACACCTGAATTTGTATGTACATTTCCAACCTCAGTAATAATAGCTCCCTCAGGACCTGCCATTTGCCAATGAGCACTTTCAACAATAGCTAATGAATCAAAATCTCCTAATCTAGCTTCCACAATATGATTTGCAGTTACTTTACCATTCCAGTGAGTTTTAGGAATAACAACCTCAGGAAATTGATCTCTGTTATTTTCACCAACACCTGCTATATAACTTTTTCCATGTCTAACTAACCAACCTTCTAGTTTAGCTGGATTATTATCGGCAGCATAATGCATGTGTTCACCTAACATCTGTCCTGGTAATAAAAATATATCCATTAACATATATTGGTCTTCTTCATTATTTACAAACATAACAGAAGCTAAGCCTAAATTGGCATAATCGCCTTTATTGTAATCGGTAAGCCATATTCTTTCCCTTAAGCCTTCAAAAACTGGGTAATTGTGGTATGCCATTAACTCCATTAAAGCATCTTTAGCTTTCTCTTCTAAAAAATTTCCTTCAGCATCATAAAACTGATCATTACTGAAGCTTAATTCTGTTTTTTGTTCTTGTTGTAGTTCTTGTTTCTCACTAACAACTGGTTGTTCTTTAGTTTCGGTTTTACAACTGCTAAATAGGAATACAGCTAATAATGGAAGTAAATAGTAAATTCTTTTCATAAATGTTTAATTTTTGTTTTGGGTTTACTGTAATATTTTGAAAATACAAATATGTGTCTCTCTAACTTAAGTTTTTTATTAAGCTGAACTAATGCAATCAATTATAATTTTGATTTATATGCATTTGTTTTTGTAGGTTATAAAAACAAATTAAGATATAGTTTTTAATGCTTCTATTATGTCCCTAGGTTCTGCTCTTGTGCGGTAATCAATATTTACAAAGCGCCATTTTATAACGGCATTACTATCTAGTATAAACGTAGCAGGAATTGGTAGTATATGTGCGTTTCCATTGTTTATTTTTTCTAAATCTAGCTCTCTATCAACACGCATGTGTTCCAATAAAAATTCAGGAACTTTCCAAGCTACACCAAATTTTTCAGCTACGTTAGCATCTTGATCAGAAAGAACTGTAAAATTTAATTCGCTAATAGCAGTATCCGACAAAGATCCATCTGGAGCTTGTGGACTAATGGCTACTAAAGTAGCACCTAAAGCATTTATTTCGGATACACGTTCTTGCAAGGCTTTAAGTTGTAAGTTGCAATATGGACACCAACTACCACGATAGAACGTTACTATTACTGGACCTTTTTTTAATAATTCCAGTAAGGATACAGAAGTGTTTTTAGGGTCAGGAAGGGTGAATAGGGGAGCGACATCTCCAATTTTAAGTGCATGTTTGCCTTCTTCTATGGCTTTCGCTTCGTTTATAATAGCATCAACACCATTCATGAAATCGGGGTTAGCTTGTCGTCCTGATTCTTTTTTGGCCTCAGTTAGGTCTTTTAATTTTGTCATATTTAATGCTGCGGTTTATGTATTTGTATTTGCAATTCCGAAAGAATATTCTCTAACATAATAGTAGATTCTTCATCTATAACCTTTGTGTTAATGGTCATCTTTTTTTTGTCAGTATTTACAATATAGTTATCTGTTGTTCTTTTTATGGTAATGATGTTTTTTAGTTTTATTTTCACGCCTAATCCATATAGTGTACTTTTTTTTAGGATTCCATTTTCAATGGATATATAAGGATGGGATAGATCGTAAAAAAAAAGTAATAAATATAAAATACCTATAATTAAATATGCATAATCATACCATTTAACATGGTCGGTATCTAGTAAATTAAGTCCGCCTAGTAAGATCCAGATTACACCAATAATTAAGTTAGCATAAAGTCTTCGGCTTTTATATTTACTTTTTAGAAACATGATTACTGATAAGATAAGGGATGTTAAAAAACAAATTGGAGGTTAAAAACGTCTAATTTAGTTCATATAAATTAGAATATAAAACATAGATAGGTTTTACGTTTATAAAGTTTATTAATAACAAACTTGAAAACATTAAATAGTGGCAAGCAACCTGAGAATTACATATTTTTAATACTATTAGGTAATTAAAATATAATGATATTACCACTTAAAGGGGGGATTTCTCATCAATAAGATATTTATGCATTAAGCGTAAATATTATCAGTATTTTAAGATTTTATAGGCTGTTTTTTAACATAATTTAGCATAAAACGTTTGTAGGGATTCTAACTCAGAACAAAAAAAACAATATATTTGCAACTAAAGCAAGTTGTTAATTTTAAAGAATAAACACTTTAATTTAAACGACACGTTTTTGAGAAACTTCAAGTTTTAGCATATTAATGAAATTAAGTAGTCAAAAAAATAACATTACTTTTTTCTTCCTGATCTTTTTTCTTTCACTGAAAATGGTTGGGCTTCATGCTTTGTCTCATGCCGATGATGAAGATTATGCTATACATTGTGCAGTTTGTGATACAGCTATTGCAAACAAACTCACACCTGCAATTACGCCTGACTTACCTAGTTTTGTTATTGAAAATACAGAACTACCAACTGAGCAAGAACTAGTAGCAAATTATAATTTTGTTTTTTCAAATACAATTGCTTCAAATCAACTCTTTTCTCGGCCTCCGCCTTATTTACTTCAGTAGTATAATTTACATTTATTATTTTAAGAAAATCCATCTAGGCTATAATTTTAAGCTATAATGGAGAAAACTTATGCATACCAGCATTATAGAGCAGTATCTGTTTTATAAATACTATTGGTTACATATCGTTTTAGTCTTAATCTATTAAATAGATCCATTTCTAATGTCTCTATTAGAGACAAGTGTTCAAAATTCACACAATATTTATGTTAAACAGAATATTGGGTATATGTTTATTTTTTAGCATATGCTCTACAGTGTTTGCACAAGATTCTTTTCAATTAAAAGGTTCTGTGGTTAATGCAAATACGTTACAACCTATAGAAGGAGCCAATATAGTTGGTGAAAATCTATTTACAATTTCAACAGCAACGGGACATTTTACCCTTAATAACTTAGCTAAAGGAACTTATTCCTTAACTATATCTCATATGGGATATACAGATCAAGTTGTTTCTGTGGATGTAAAAGAAGATATGAAACCTCTTAAAATTTCTTTGGGAGAATCTAACACGGTACTTGATGAGATTGCAATTCAGGGCAAAACTAAAGCGCGTGAAGCCAAAGAGTCTCCAGTTATTTCAGAACTCGTTTCCGGTGAGTTTCTAGCTAATAATAGAGAGAATAGCTTGATGCAAACTTTAAGTAAACTACCAGGTGTCAGTACTATTAATATTGGTTCTGGGCAATCCAAACCTGTAATTAGAGGCCTTGGTTTTAACAGAGTAGCAGTGGTGCAGAATGGCATAAAACATGAAGCTCAACAGTGGGGTAACGATCATGGATTAGAAATAGATCAATACGGTATTGAGAACATTCAAATTATTAAAGGCCCTGCTTCTTTAGTTTATGGTTCCGATGCCATTGCTGGAGTTGTAGATATTCAGCCCAATAAAATACCCTTAGAAAATTCTTTAAATGGGACGGTTGATCTTTTGGGCGAAACTAATAATGATTTATTAGGAGTTTCAGCAGCTGTATTGTCTCGTAAAGAAAATTGGTTTTTTGGTGGTCGTTTAACATACAAAGATTATGGCGATTTTAAAGTACCAACAGATATTATAAATTATGAGAACTACATCTTTACATTAGACGATAATAACTTGCGTAATACGGCTGGAAACGAAGCGAATGCTAGTTTTAGAGTAGGGTATGTTAAAGATAATATAACCTCTGAAACAACTTTTAGTAATGTGTATTCTAAAAATGGATTTTTTGCTAACGCACACGGTTTAGAAGTAAGAACATCATATATTGATTATGATAGTTCTAATCGGGATATCGATCTTCCATACCATTTAGCTAATCATTTTAAAATAATTAATAACACTGAAATTGTTTTAGATAATCATATTCTACATTTCGATTTGGGTTTCCAAAATAATTTAAGAGAAGAGCATTCTGAGCCTGTTCCTCATGGTTATATGCCAAAACCGGAGGATAGTAAAGAACGAGAATTTAATAAAAACACCTATTCGTTAAATATTAAGGATGCTTTTAAACCTAATGATGCACACGATATTGTTGCTGGTTTAAATGTGGAATATCAAGATAACAATATAGGCGGTTGGGGTTTTTTAATTCCAGAATATAACCGATTCACAATTGGAGCCTTTGCGTTTGATACCTATGAGATAAATTCCGATTTTCACCTATTAGCTGGACTTCGTTATGATTACGGAGTAGTGGATACAAAAGCTTATTACGATTGGTATCCAACCACAGTTACTAACAGTGATGGCTCTACATCAGAAGAATACTTGCAACGTGCTCAAGATGAAACCTTAAATTTTGGAAATATAAGTGGATCGGTAGGTTTAAGTTATATAATGAATAAAATGGCCTTTAAATTCAATGTCGGCAAAAGCTTTAGAATGCCATTAGCAAACGAGTTGGCTTCGGATGGAGTTAATTATCATATGTATCGTTATGAAAAAGGAAATTTAGATTTAAAACCTGAAGAATCTTATCAATTAGACCTAGATGTAAGTTATACCACAAATGATTTCAGTATCGGATTAAGCCCCTTTGTTAACTTCTTTGATAACTTTATTTACTTAAATCCTACATCTGCTTACTATGAAGTTTTACAGATTTACGAGTATACACAAAATAAAGTATTTCGTGTTGGTGGCGAATTAAGAGCTCAAGCCCAGATTACAGATAATTTACAACTAAATGCTTCGGCAGAATATGTTTATTCAAGACAAACTAGTGGTCCTAAAGAAGGGTTTACTATTCCTTTTTCCCCACCATTATCGGGTTTAATATCGGCCAGCTATCAGTTTGAAAATGCCGGATTATTTAAACAACCAACTTTTGGAGTGGATTATAGAATTACTGCATCACAAGAAGAAATTGTTCCACCTGAAGAAGTAACAGATGGTTATCAAGTTTTAAATATGTCGGTTCAAACTGAAATTGATGTTTTTAAAAATAATTCGCCTTTACAATTGCGATTTAAATTGAATAACCTTTTTAACACTAAATATTACAATCATACTAGTTTCTATCGTCTAATAGATGTTCCAGAACCTGGTAGAAATATATCACTTGCATTAACAATACCATTTGGTAAAACTAAATAATAACTATAATTAATAACAATTAAAACAAGCATTATGACAACACGTATTTTTAAATCGAATTTTAAATTTTTAGCAATGGTTGCCTTTTTAGGCACATTCCTGTATTCTTGTAGTAGTGATGATGATGCATCCTCTGCAGTTAATTCTGGAAGCAATGCACCACAAATTACAAGTTTTGAATATGGTGAGGGTAGTGTGCACTCAACAGATCCTATAGCTTACAAAGGAGGAGACATTCATATTGAAGCTGAAATTTTAGCACAATCTCCTGTAAGTAGTATTACAGTAATTATTCACTCTCATGATTTAGTAGCTGGTGAAGGTGAAGAAGAATGGGACTATGAAAACGTTTACACGGACGCAAATCTTTTAGTATTAAACCCAACCTTCCACAAGCATATTCCTGTGCCTTCAACTGCTCCAGCAGGCGAGTATCACCTTGAATTTATTGTTACAGATAGCCAAGGTAATACTACAGAAACAGAAGGGCATATTGATATTTTAGAGCCAATTAGTTTAAGTGCAATTGCTATTGATGGTTCTGTTGTTAGAGGTAATGAGTTTGATGCTGAATTTTTTATTGATGCTGTAAATGGTGTTCATAGTATTTCAGTTGATATTCACGCACATGATCTTCCAGTTTTACCTGGTGAAGTAGAATGGGAATATGAAGATGAAATCTTAGAGCCTTACCATGAACAAACTGCTGTAGAATTTCATGAGCATATTTTAGTTCCTGCAACAGCACCAGCTGGTGAATATCATGTAACTTTTACTGTTGAAGACGAAGACGGTTTTACAGTAGATTACGAAACACATATAGATATTACAGTAGAATAATAAACCCTTATACCGCATAGTTATAATTAGGACTATGCGGTTTTAATACTTTTCAAATGAAAATTTTATCAAATTATTTTATCTTTTTTTTATTTATACTTTTAGCTTCTTGTTCAAGTGATGACAGTATTGAAATAGATGAAGAAAAACCTACAATTACAATTAATTACGATGGTGGTTTTCCGCAAGCATGTGAAGAATTAGTGCGTGGAGAAACCTATAACTTTAGAGCTTTTGTGACTGATAATAGAGAGTTGGCGGCATATAGTTTAAATATTCATCATAATTTTGACCATCATACACATGATGATCAAGATGAAACCTGTATTCTAGACCCTTTAAAAGTAGCTGACAATCCATTGTTTCTTATAGAAAACTATACTATAGAAGAAGGTTTAACAAGCTATGAAATAAATGTAAGTGTTACCATTCCTATCGATTCTGATTTAGGAGACTATCATTGTTCATATTCAGTAACCGATACAACAGGGTGGCAAAGTATGACCTCGGTTGATATAAAAATTGTAGACTAAAATTTTTATTTACAGAAACTATTTTCCAATATATTTGAGTTAGCTATTGGATGTATTGACAATGCCAGTTTTTTAACTGGCATTGTTATTTTTTAGAATGAGTAATAAATATATTTATTCTGAAACTTGAATATATCCTAAAACCTAATTTTCAACTCCATAATTAATAGCGAAATACCTGATGATTTTATCACCATCGTTTTTTTGTCACGTTTATTATAGTTTACTTTTAAACTCTAACTTGTTACTCTATGTAATTTTGCTTTAAAAACTTTAGGATAAGTTGTGCTATTTCTGATGTTTTTTCTTCAGCTGCAAAATGTCCTGCATCTAATAAATGGAGTTCTGCATTTGGTAAATCTTTTAAATAGGCTTTAGCGCCATTGGCATTAAATTTTTCATCCTTCTTTCCCCATACAATTAAAGTCTTAGGTTGGTTTTTACGCAACATACTTTGCCACTTTGGATAGCGGATTAAATTAGTATTATAATCTTGAAATAGCTGTACTTGTATTTCTCGATCGCTTTTAGTACATAAAAAAGCTAAATCGTGAGTCCATGCATCAGGACTTTGAACGAAAATGTTTGTAGAATCTAAATCAAATAAATATTGTTTGTTTATAATGGCATTTCTGCTTGTTAAACTGTATAAGAAATCGTGTTTAGCTTTTGAGGTGTCGGTTTGTGCTGTTCTAAAAAAATGTTGCCGCTTAGGTGTTAGACCTTCTAAATAGGCATTGGCATTCTGAACAATTAAAGCAGATATACGGTTTGGATTTTTCATCATTAATCGGTAGCCAACAGGGGCACCAAAATCTTGCATATACATGACATAGTTTTCAATTTCAAGGGAGTTAATAAGCTTTTCGGTATAGTTTGCTAGTAAATCAAATGTATAACGTGTTGTTTCTGGATTTACATGTGTGCTGTAACCCGAGCCTAAATTATCAGGAGCTATTACATGATATTGAGTTGCAAGCATGGGGATTAAGTTTCTATACGAGTGTGATGATGAAGGGTAACCATGCAGCAATATTATTGTTGGATTGTTTTTATTTCCAGACTCTCTATAAAATAGTTTTACACTATCTATTTCAGCATAATTATAAGTTGTTTTTGGAGGTAATTGGTGCGATACCTCTTGTTGTTCAACGACATTATTACAACTAAATAAGGTGAGTGTTAGAGTGATGAATAATATAATATGTTTCATATTTATAGCTAATCGCTTAATTTAAAGTAATTATTTATACGTAAGTCATAACCTAAATTAAATAGGTTATGACTTAAATTAATTTTCATTGTAATTAATTCCTACCAGCCATTACGCCACCATCAGTATCCCAAATAGCACCTGTTACCCAAGCAGCTTTTTCAGATAATAAGAATAGTATACTATTAGATATGTCTGTAGCTTCACCAAAACGACCTATTGGATGAAAACTATTAAAACCTACAAGCGCTTCCTGAGCAGCTTCTTCACCTCCAAATACATCATTGTATACGGGCGTATTTACTAGAGCAGGAGAGACCGCATTAACACGAATGTTATCATCAGCTAATTCCATAGCAAGATGTTGTGTTAATGAATGTAATCCTGCTTTTTGCATAGAATATGCCGATGAAGGTGTTGCTTTCACTGCTTGTTTAGCCCACATAGACCCTACGTTAACAATGGAGCCTCCTTGAGTTGCTTTCATTTTTCTTGCAACACTTTGTGTGATAAAAAAGAAACCACGGTTTAAATCTAAATAGGCGTTATAATCTGCCATAGTGTGATCTAAAAATGGCTTTGGTCCAAATATACCCGAAGCATTTACTAAATAATCTAAGGTTTCTAGTTTATTTATTTTTGCTATAAGTGTGTTTACATCTGTAGTGTTTGATATGTCTGCTGTGTGCTTTATTAAGTTTTCTGTGTCTTTAAGCTTTTCAGTGTTTCTTCCTACCACATGTACTGTTGCGCCACCATCCAATAGTGCTGTTGTTGTTGCTTTTCCAATACCACTTGTTCCTCCAATAACTATGGCTACTTTGTTTTCAAATTCTTTCATCTTTTTGTTTTTTAAATAATTATTAACAGACAGACAAGTCTGTCTTAGTTTGTGTAAATTTTTTTAAGTGAGTATTTTTTCACAAAGATTTTTAGACTCTAAAATAGGCCAATCCTCTTGATGTAAGTGGCTTTCACCAACAGCACTTTCGTAAAGTAAATAAATTTGTCTTGCTAATGTTTGTATTTGATTGTCCTTAATAGCATCTATGTTTTTAGATATAAGCTCAGCAATTAAGGTTATAAAATCGTTTTTCTGAGTTTGAATTTCAGTTCTGATTAAGGTGTTATCTTTAGGGACTTCAGAAACTGTTTTAATACACCAACAGCCATTAAAATCTTGATCTTGATAAAATAATTGTAAAAAATCGAACATAGCTAAGATTTGCGATTTCCCTGAAGGTTTAGAATTTACATAGGCATTAAAGTTCTTTAAAAAACTAGTATTTTTATATTGTAAATAAGCTAAACAAATCTCTTCTTTCGATTTAAAATGATTGTATAGTGTAGCTTTAGCAATACCAGCTTCAGCAATAATTTGATTTATACCAGTAGAATTGTACCCATTCTTATAAAATAAAAATGAGGCAGTTTCCGTAATTTTTTGTTTCACTTCGGTATGTTTCATATTGCAAATATATAAATAATTTTCAAAAACAGACAAGTCTGTCTGTTTTTATGTGAATACTAAAAAAATAGAGAAAAGATAATAGGTGTTTGTGTTGTTAATCAATAATGATCAAAAGCGTTTTAGGAATGAGTTCTAATCATTTCACAAAAAGATCCTTAGTTGGTTTTTCTATGATATGTAGCATGGGTTTTACTACTATCTGGAGCCATAAACTCGTAATTATAGTTACCATCATTGTCCCAACCATAATTTATGGTATATACTGAAGAATCTACTTCGTACTTCAAGCTATACTGATTGGGCTTTGTTTTGTTAAAATCAATTATTTCAGCACCACGTAATGGTCTTAAATCTGGTCTAACACCTCTAGTTTTTGCCTGTGGCATGATTTCATTTTCTGGTGCTTGAGTTCTTGGGTTGATTTTGACTTTTCCTTTCATAGAAGCAATTAAATACGGATATTCTTTAACAGCATGATATTGGTAGGTGCTATCTGAAGTAAAACGACCAAGATTCTCATCTAAGGGCGCGTCCGTTTCTCCGAAAACTGGAAAGCCATCTAAAGCATAAGCAATAGGTTTATTGTTTCCTACTTTAGCTTGTAAGTGAGCAGGAGGTAAGTGGTAATGATAATCATCGGCTCTCCCGCAATGACCGCCCCATTTATCTAATTCACCAATGGCATTTGCATCTTCACCTCGGTTATTTAAAGGATTGAAAATTGGGATTCCATTAGCAGCAATTGCAATGGCACCTTTCATAAAGTTATTCTTTGTAGATAGTGGATCATCAGCTAATTCTGGTTGTAGTGGAATTGCCCAAGCATTGTTGCCTGAATAATCATGATTTATAGGTACTTGTTGTTGCCAATTGCTAATGCCTGTCATCATTTCGTGTTCAGGTATACCATTAGATTCTATATAGAAATATGTATCATCGTGCCGCGTATTAACTTTGTTAAAAACGCTAAAAACAGATTCTAAATATGAGATGTCGTTTTTTGCCATTTTAAGGCTTTCTAAAGTTGTTTCTGTTTTACAACCCATAATAACCATAGTGATTGCAATACAACCAAAAGGCAAAGTTTTGTAGCTGTTCTTTTGTTTATACCTTAGCAATGAAAACAATAATAAAATAACACCTAAATAAATTAACAGTTTCGGGTAGTTTATTGTTTGTAATTGCAACTCTGATTTAAAAGTGTTTTTATTACTAATCCAATTTGCCTTAGTCGCAATATATTGCTGTTCCTGATTTGTAAATTCTGAAATATGAAAAGTGACTACCGTGTGCTGCTCGTTCATTAAATAAACGCTTTCTTCAACTTTTTCGATAAACTCAGCTTTTAAATTCATTTTACTATTTGTAAAATGCCAAGTTTTAAAAGGAGAACCATGTCCGCCTTCATGAGCAGAAATGTGGAAAGATATCAGGATAACAAGTATGGATAGTAGCTTTTTCATTGAGATTAATTTACTGTATAACGTACTAAAACTTCATTGTCTAAAACCACATTGGTAGACCATATAAATTGAGCATCATTTTCAGCATCGTCAAAAATAGAGGTGAAATTCGTGTATGATGGTTTGTTATCTACTCCAATTGTCTGATTGGTAAACGTAGTTGCATTTGGCCAATTAGAATCATCAAAATTTGTAGTCATCCAACTGTTGGGTAATTCCCAATGTAAGGCGTAAAACGCAGAACCATCTTGTCCGCCTGTTGTATCACAATTTGTAGAATATCTATAATTACCTTCTTCAGAAACACAACTTAAATCTTTAATAGGTGCTGTATAAAAGGTCTGAGCCTTCCAGTTTCTATCAGTAATAGCAACAGTCTTGTTTTGTGAATCTTTAAAAACTGCAACCATACCACCATCACCATTATGGAACGATTTACCTCTGTTAGCTTCGCATCCAACACCTAGATGTTCTTCCCAGTCTACCAACTTCATGGCAATAGTAAAAGGTTTCTGAGCTTTAAATTTAACGATACTAGAATTAAATTCTGTAAACGGAACTTTATCTTTTCCAACAGGTATACCATTTATATACATTTCAAAATAATTATCAGCAAAAACATAGGCTGTAAAAATTTCGCCGTCTTCGTCAATATTTACAATTTCCGAATCTTTATAATGAGATAAAGCATCTTGTGCAGTGTTATAATTTTTTCCTTCGCAAGCATTGAATATATCTGCTGCAAATGGAAAATTAGTATTTAAATAGTTCGTTTCAGCCGGAACGGTCCATTTTTTACCATCTGTAGATGTAATTTCACCAACATCTGTTTTTCGTCCGCGTTCACAAACATATAAATCCTCACGTATTGTAGTGGCTATACCTTGCGTAATACTGGCTGTTCCTTTATAGGTTTTAGTTTCAGAATGGTTTTCAGGTGTTTCTTTTTTTGATTTCGATTTATTATCGGCACAGCTAACAATTGTTAGTGAAGCCATAATTAAATATAGTAGGTGTTTCATTTATATAAAATTGTGTTTTTTTAGTTTCGTACTATAATCAACAATAACATCTGATTATAGTGTTTAAGATTAAAGTTAAAGATAAAACATTATTAGTAAATTGACATGTAGAAAACCTTAAAGATAGGAGTGTTGATATAGGTGACCTAATGGTATAAAAAGTAAAAAACCGCAAGAGTAAACTATGCGGTTTTTTTAGTTCAAGCCTCGCGCTTGATTTTGCGGAGAAAGAGGGATTCGAACCCCCGGAGGTGTGACCCTCAACAGTTTTCAAGACTGCCGCATTCGACCACTCTGCCATTTCTCCTTAGCGGTTGCAAATATATATACTTTTCTTGTATTTATCCGCCTTTTTCTTGAAAAAAAATCAATTATTTTTACTTTTAAAAATAACTAGCTGATTTAAAGTGTTTTATTTTAAACCGTTTCTAAAGTTTTTTTTTCTGAAACCATTTTCATTGAGCCTTTTTCCTTAAATTGATTATGCCAGCTAAATGCTTTTTGCAAAATATGTGGTGTTTGTCCACCTAAAGCGTAAGCTTCTTCAAAGTATGCTAATAGTTGTTCTTTATAATCTGGATGTACACAGTTTTTAATTATTAAGCGTGCACGTTCAACAGGTGCTAATCCGCGAATATCTGCTAAACCTTGGTCTGTTACTAAAATGTCTACATCATGCTCCGTATGGTCTGTATGAGATACCATTGGTACAATATGAGAAATGCGTCCCTCTTTAGATATAGATGGACACGCAAAAATACTTAAGTAGCCATTTCGTGCAAAATCACCTGAACCACCAATTCCATTCATCATATGAGTACCACAAAGGTGGGTGGAATTAACATTTCCGTAAATATCAAACTCAATAGCCGTATTGATACCAATAATTCCTAAGCGTCTAATAACTTCTGCTGAGTTACTAATATTTTGAGGTCTTAGTAATAACTTGTCTTTATAAGCTTCAAAATTATTAAATATCTTATTAGAGCAAGATTCAGTTACGGTAATTGAAGATGCTGATGCAAAGGTTAGTTTTCCGGAATCGAATAATTCAAAAGTACTATCCTGAAGAACTTCAGAGTACATGGTTAAATCTTTAAAACGACTGTTTACAAAACCTGATAGTATTGCATTAGCCGTTTTTCCAATACCTGCTTGTAATGGTAATAAAGATTCTGTTAGGCGCCCTTCATCTACTTCTTTTTCTAAGAATTTTAAAATATGGTTAGAAATAGCTTTTGTTTTATCATCAGGCTCCGAAATTACTGCAGGACTATCTGGAACTTCAGTGTAAACAATTGCAACTACTTTATTTGGGTCTATTTTAATAAAAGGATCTCCAATTCGCGTATCGGATTCCGTAACAGGAATAATTTCACGATTTGGTTGTTTTGTTAATAATTTCACATCGTGGATTCCTTCTAAACTCTCAGGAAATGATGTGTTGATTTCAATAATTATTTTATCAGCTTTTTCAGCAAAAACAGGGGAGTTTCCTACCGAAGTAGTTGGTATAATGTACCCCGATTCTGTAATGGATGCTGCTTCAATTATAGCGATATCAATTTTAAAATTATCAATACTTTGAAGCATTTCAGCTGTTTGCCCTAAATGCTGATCAACATATAATACATCATGGTTATTTATACTTTTACGTAATGTAGGATCTGCTTGAAATGGCATGCGCTTATGCAGAGCTCCATTTTTAGCTAAATCGGCATCCGTATCATAACCTAATGACGCACCACTTAAAACGGTTACTTTAATAGGTTCATGTAAAGCTCTTTGTGCTAATTTTGGTAAAACAGCTTTACTATCTCCTGCTTTTGTAAAACCACTAACACCTAAAACGTCTTTATCTTTTATTAATAAAGCAGCTTGTTCTGGTGTTTGAATCTTATTTTTATACGCAGGGAATTTTATTCTATTATTCTCCATAATATTGTTTAATTAGTATTTTTTGGGTTGAAATATTTGCTATTTGATTAATAATTTACATGAGTATTGAGAAATTATTAATTGGGTTTGGCAATTTATAGAAGATATTTGGTGTCTATTTATTGAAATAAGACAATGTTTTATTAAATTCGGACATTGTAAGCGCAATAAACTATGAAAGCACCATATTACTTAACAGAAGTAGATAAAAACCCTAAAAGTATTTTTTGTTACCACAACCTTATGGGGGAGTCGTTTATAAAAAAACACAGTCATGACAAAGGGCAGTTTTTATATACTGAAGGTGGTGTGGTACACGTAAAAACAAATAACCGCGATTATTACCTTCCGGCGCGACATTTTATGTGGATTCCTGCAGGTATTACTCACGCTATTTATCCGAGTTCACCAAGCGTGATTATGAGAAATTTATATTTCCCTATAGCTAATAATTCGGTTGATTTTTTTAAAAAAGAAGGGATTTATCCTACTAATAATTTGCTTCTAGAATTATTGTTATATACAAAAGATTGGAATGGTGATATTACCAAAAGCCAGGAGAATAAATACGCAATAGTTCATGCGTTTAAAACCCTTTTAGAGAGTACGGTTTCGCAGCCTTTACAATCCGAACTACCTTACCCAACAGATAATCGCTTAATTCAGGTTGTGAATTTTATGAATAAACATATTCAGCAAGAACATATTTTACCTGAACTGGCATCAAAATTTGGAATGTCTGATAAATCGTTATATCGGTTGTTTAAAAAAGATTTAGGTATGTCTTACATAAGGTATTATACTCAATTACGGATTTTTAAATCATTAGAATATTTAATGAATTCAGATTATAATATTTCAGAAATTGCTAATAAAGTTGGGTACGCTAGTTTACCAACCTTTAGTAATACCTTCAGAAAAATTATGGGTAAACGCCCAACAGAATACAGAAAACCGAATGAGATTTATGTCTAACAACAATTAAAACTTCAGGCAAATACATATCTTTGTCTATATAAAAATTAAACCTTGGGAATACTAGAAAAATTACAATGGCGGTATGCTACCAAATCATTTGATAACCAAGCTTTATTAAGTGAAGAACAGCTGCATGTTCTTACCGAAGCTTTTAATTTAACAGCAACTTCTTATGGGTTACAGCCTATTAAACTAGTTGTTATTGCTAATAAATTACTGCAAAAGGACTTGGTTGAACATAGTATGAATCAAAAGCAAATAGCCGAAGCATCTCACGTTTTAGTTTTTTGTATTGAAACCAATATTGATAAAGATTTTGTAGACACTTATTTTAATAGAGTACATACTGTACGCCAAACGCCTAAGGATGTTTTAAAACCATTTCAAGATTTTTTAATTGCTGATTTTGAAAGTAAAACGCTAGCAGAAATATCTAGATGGGCAACCAATCAAGCGTATTTGGCATTGGGTAATTTACTTACCGTTTGTGCTATTGAAGGTATTGATGCTTGTCCGATGGAAGGATTTAATCTAGAAAAATACGATGAGATTTTAGGTTTGAAAAAGCAAAATTTGAAATCTGTTTTACTTTTACCTGTAGGGTTTAGGTCTGAAAAGGATGTATTTTCTAGCTTTAAAAAAGTTAGAAAAGCAGAAGCAGACTCTATTATTCATTTTAACTAACAAAAATATAATATAAATGCCAGGATTTGAATTATTTGGAAATGCTGAACGTAAGGAAGTTCAAGATGTATTAGATAGTGGTGTATTAATGCGCTACGGTTTTGATGGGATGCGTAATGGCCATTGGAAAGCTAAAGAATTAGAAACAACGTTACAAGAACAGCTACAAGTTAATCATGCTCAATTAGTATCAAGTGGTACAGCTGCTGTTTCAGTTGCCATGGCTGTAGCAGGTATCGGTGCTGGCGATGAAGTTATAATGCCAACATTTACCTTTGTGGCAAGTTTTGAAGCTATAATGATGCTTGGTGCAGTTCCTGTTTTAGTAGATATTGATGATACATTAACATTAGATCCTTTGGCTGTGGAAGCTGCAATTTCACCTAAAACAAAAGCTATTATGCCTGTGCATATGTGTGGCAGTATGGCTAATATGGATGCCTTACAAGCTATATGTGACAAGCATGATTTATTATTGATTGAAGATGCATGCCAAGCTATTGGAGGCTCTTATAAAGGAAAACCCTTAGGTAGTATTGGAGATTTAGGGTGTTTTTCATTCGATTTTGTTAAAACAATAACCTGTGGTGAAGGTGGAGCTGTAGTTACTAATAATGCTACGTATTTTAAGCATGCTGATCATTATTCGGATCATGGTCATGATCATGTTGGGTCTGATCGTGGGGCGGAATCACATCCATTCCTTGGTTATAACTTTAGAATTTCTGAATTACAAGCTGCAGTAGGTTTAGCTCAAGCTAGACGTTTAGATGATTTTATAGCTATTCAGAAAAAATACCATAACGTACTTCAAGAGGCGTTAGCTACTATTCCAGAGGTGACTTTTAGAACGATACCTGAAGGAGGGGAGTCTAGCTATGGATTTTTAAGTTTTTTTATGCCGGATTTAGAGACTGCTAGACAAGTGATGGCAGAATTTAAAAACGGAGGTGTTGATGCTTGTTTCCATTATTATGATAATAGCTGGCATTATATACGTGAATGGGATCATTTAAAAGACTTGAAAACGCTGTATCCTATTTCTGCTGAAGTTAAATCGGGAATGGAATATCTTAAAACAAAATCTTTTAATCAGTCTGATGCTTATATAGCAAGAAATATCTCTTGCCTAGTTAAGCTTTCTTGGACTGAAGAAGAAGTACAAGAAAGGGCAGATAAAATGGTGAAAGCTATACAATCTGTTTTAAGTTAAACATTTCAAATTATAATTTTAATAGTTTTAAATTTACTATTAATTGTTAATGAACAAGAAAGGGGATCCCATTATGAGATCCCCTTTTTATATTTAATATAAGTTTACTTATTTAGTAGTTTACATATTCAACAATTTCCAAACCGTAACCAATCATACCTACGCGTTTTGTTTGTTTACTATTAGAAATTAATTTTAGCTTATGAATGTTCAAATCATGTAAAATTTGCGCTCCAATACCAAAGTCCTTACTATCCATGTCTATACGTGGAGCTTTTATTACTTTGCCTGGTGTTTGATTTTCTTTTAAAACATTAAGGCGGTTTAATAAGTTCATGGTAGCTGATTGTTGGTTAATAAAAATAACAGCACCTTTTTCAGCTTGATTAATAACCTTAAACATATCGTCTAGTTTTTGATCGGCATTGTTTGTTAAGGTTCCTAATATATCGTGGTTTACTAGTGTTGCATTTACACGTGTTAATACAGGTTCGTTTGCAGACCAATCTCCTTTGGTTAGGGCAATATGAATTTGGTTATTAGTAGTTTGGTTATAAGCACGCAATCTAAATTTTCCGAAACGTGTTTCTAATTCAAAATCTTCAACTTTTTCAATAAGTGAATCGTGTTGCATTCTATAAGCTACAAGATCTTCGATAGATACAATTTTAAGGTCGAATTTTTTAGCCACTTTAACCAGTTGTGGTAAACGAGCCATGGTGCCATCTTCGTTCATGATTTCAACAATAACGCCAGCTGGTTTTAATCCTGCTAAACGTGCAAAATCAATAGCCGCTTCGGTATGCCCTGTACGTCTTAATACGCCACCTTCTTTTGCTATTAAAGGAAAAATATGGCCGGGTCTTGCAAGCTCGAAAGGTTTAATGTTTTCATCTACTAAAGACACAACTGTTTTAGCACGGTCAGCAGCAGAAATACCTGTTGTTACACCATTTCCTCTTAAATCAACCGATATGGTGAAAGCCGTTTCCATAGGGTCTGTATTGTTACGGACCATCATATCTAATTCTAAAGCTTTACAGCGTTTTTCGGTTAACGGTGTGCATATTAATCCACGGCCGTGAGTTGCCATGAAATTAATCATTTCAGGGGTTGCCATTTCAGCAGCAGCAAGAAAATCGCCTTCATTTTCGCGGTTTTCATCATCAACAACAATAATTACCTTACCGTTTCGGATGTCATTAATAGCATCTTCAATAGTGTCTAATTGTATGGTTTTATTATTTTGAGTTTGAATTGTAGACATAGTCGTTTTTATAATTATGGTGCAAAGATATTGCTTATTTAATAGTTAGGTTAAAGACTTTTTTTATTTTAACTTTTATTAAAAAATGTCTTAAAGGGTAAAAGATAAAACCAATAAGTAAATTAAATGGTTTGTTAGGTGCTTCATATTTTGTTATTAATTTACCTAGTTTAAAATTATTAAGGGCACTTAAAACAAAATATATAATATAGGTTATAGCAGCTATAATGCTAATTTGAATACTTATATGTGCAATTTCTTCAAGTTTATTATTTTTAAAAACAAAGTGTAATATTAACAGTATTACAGCTATAGAGTAAGTTATAAGAGCAAACTTGTCATGCATAGTATAGTCTACTAAAATAGGAGTTGCCTTCGCTTCAACTTCGGGAGCTAAAGTGTCTGTATTACTATCTGTAGTTTTAGCTTTTTCAGATTTGTTTTTAATGCGTAGTAACTTTTTGATTGGTTCAATGATATGATCAAATTCAAATAATCCACGATCGGCTGTAGCACGTTTCGTAAGATATACACCAAGAGGTAGCATAATAAGCGTAGAGAACCAAGCGGCTAACATAGGGTTTAAACTACCGTCTTTAGCACTGTTTTTGGCAAAAATACCTATAAAGTGATAGGTTAAGAATAGTAATATGGCTACAACCATTGGTAAACCGATTCCTCCTTTTCTAATTAAAGCCCCTAAAGGTGCTCCTACAAAGAAGAGGATAACACAGGCAAATCCTAAGGCTAGTTTTTCATGAAGTGCAATAAGGTGCTTGTTTATAGACATGTTTTTCTCCTTAAAATACTTTGTCTTTACATTCACTATTTGATTTGTACTTCGAAGTGAATTTAAGGCTTGTTCTATGATTTGTTCCTTTCTATTGGTCGGGAATAAATCAAGTATATTACCATTAAAAGTACTATCTAATTTCCTTTTCGTGTTTATTCCTGAATTAATAACAGGAATGTTAGATCGGTTATAGATACTTATAGCAAAGTCTCTATGGTCTTCATCTAATGCGGTATTTAAAGAGTCTATTGTATAATTTAAATCCGAAATATTAAGCATGTTGTATTTGTCAGAAACATTTTTTTCGTCCAAATCATTACTATTCAACTGCGATAAATCAATATTGATTATGTACTTTTCGAAGTAACTTTTTACTAAAGGATGCTTTTTTCGATCTTTACGATCTTCTGGAGGTGTATCGTCATAAAAGTATCCATCTAGAAGAATGAACTGTAATACATCAGAATTTTCTTCGCCTACTAATTCCCCTTCTTTAGCCACAATAGTAGTGTGGTTGGAATTGTTTGAAGGACTTTTTTTGTGCATGATTATGCCACTTAAGTAGCGTCCGTTTTCACCTGATTTTTTATCAACTTTTATATTGTAATCAATTACATCATTAAATTGGCCTTCTGCAATAACCATAGCTGGTTTTAAGGTAGCAATATTTTTCCGTAAATTATGTGAATTGTATTCGGCCCATGGAATAACATTATTAGAAAAGAAAAAGGTGATGATCCCTAAAACAACAATAAAGATACTTAGCCCTGCCATAGAGCGCTGCAAAGAAATACCTGTAGATTTCATGGCTGCAAACTCATAGTTTTCAGCAAAACTTCCGAAAACCATGATGGAGGCTAATAATATTGTTAGTGGGAGTACAAGCGGAATTAATTTAGGTGTAAAATAAAATAAGAATTTTAAAATTACAATCATATCTAAATCCTTACCAGCGAGTTCTTTTATATACAGCCAAATGGTCTGTAATACAAAAATCAACATCAGTATTACAAATACACTGAGGAAGGTTTTTAAATAGGAGGTAAGTATGTAACGGTCTAATATTTTCACACGATTAAATTTTCCGAATCATTAATACGTTAAATGTTCTATTTTTTAGAAGCTATTCCTGTTTGCTTCTGTTATTCACAATACTATTACAAACTAAAATGATTAATCTAATCTATTTATATAGTGATCCTTGTATTTTTCAGCTTCAAAGGTAAATAAGGTTTTTGATAAGGGCTCGTTAGTTTTAAAAGAATTAACAGTTAAAACAGTTTTAGTGCCGTTTTTACCAACTTCTATTAAGTTATAGATGTGATTTGTTTGATGGTCTATACCTAATAATATTTGTTTAATCTCTGAATTAGAATCGTTAGGAGTTAATTTAACATACTGAATTTTACGTCCTTGAACATTTTGAAGAATGTCCATTTTATACGAATATCCTTCTTCGTAAAAAGAAAGCATTTTACTTGGTGTAATGCTGTTTTCATCTTCTGTATTATTTGAAGATATTGTTACCTCTTCATCATCTGGGCTAATGCTGTAAAGTGTTTTACCATCATAAATACGAGTGATTCCAAGAATATTTAAGCGGTATTTATCACCTTCAATAACCACATCACCGCGTGTTTCTTGTTTTATATTTTCGGCTTCATTATTTAAAGCATATTTGAAATCTATTGAAATGTTATTGTAGCTTTTAACTTTTGCTGATACTTTATTTAATAAGTCCTTGGCTTTTTGGTCTTGGCCAAATGTTATTGAGGTTGTTAGTAATACAAATAATACAATTAGTTTTTTCATTAGGTGTTATTTTTTATTCTGTTCTCTGTAATGGGTGTTAATTTTTAAGCCGTTTCATTATCTAATAACTGATTTAGTGCTGTTAAATCAGGTACTAATACTTGTCTGGCTTTGCTACCTTCAAAACCTCCAACAATTCCAGCAGCTTCAAGTTGATCAATTAATCTTCCGGCTCTATTATAGCCTAGCTTTAATTTTCTTTGTAAAAGCGAGGCTGAACCTTGTTGCGCTGTTACAATTATTTCGGCAGCGTCTTTAAATAAAACATCTCGATCGCTAATGTTTACATCAATACTTGTGCCACCTTCTTCTCCTACGTACTCTGGAAGTAAATAAGCTTCTGGATATGCTTTTTGAGAGCCTATAAAATCGGTTATTCTTTCAACTTCTGGTGTATCTACAAATGCACACTGAATACGAATCATTTCATTTCCTTGTGTGTAAAGCATATCACCACGACCAATTAATTGATCGGCACCAGAACCATCTAGAATTGTTCGGGAGTCAATTTTACTAGTTACCCTAAATGCTATTCTAGCAGGGAAATTAGCTTTAATTATACCGGTAATTACATTTACGGAAGGTCGTTGAGTGGCAACGATTAGGTGTATACCAATAGCACGTGCAAGTTGTGCTAACCTGGCAATAGGTGTTTCAACCTCTTTACCTGCGGTCATGATTAAATCGGCAAACTCATCAACTACCAGAACAATGTAAGGTAAAAATTGATGTCCGTCATTAGGGTTTAGTTTACGTGCTTTAAACTTCGCATTATATTCGGCAATATTTCTACAAAAGGCATTTTTTAATAACTCATAGCGGTTATCCATTTCAATACACAAAGAGTTAAGTGTATTAATAACTTTTGTATTATCTGTTATAATGGCGTCTTCACTATCAGGTAATTTGGCTAGATAGTGGCGTTCAATTTTATTGAAAAGTGTTAATTCTACTTTTTTAGGATCGACTAAAACAAATTTAACTTCCGCCGGGTGTTTTTTGTAAAGTAAAGAGGTAAGCACAGCATTTAAACCAACCGATTTACCTTGACCTGTAGCACCTGCCATTAATAAGTGAGGCATTTTAGCTAAATCAACCACGAAAGTTTCATTGCTAATAGTTTTACCTAAAGCTATTGGTAATTGCATTTCCGATTTTTGGAATTTTTGAGAAGCAATTACAGAGCGCATAGACACGATTGTAGAATTCTTATTAGGAACTTCAATACCAATAGTTCCTTTTCCTGGTATTGGTGCAATAATTCTAATACCTAAAGCTGATAATGAAAGCGCAATATCATCTTCTAAATTTTTAATTTTAGAAATACGAACACCAGCTTCAGGGATAATCTCATACAGTGTTACTGTAGGTCCGATTGTGGCCTTAATATTAGCAATACCTATTTTGTAGTTATTAAGTGTTTCTACAATACGGTTTTTGTTTTCTTCTAGTTCTGTTTGATTTATGGTAATACCTTCAGAATCATATTTCTTAAGCAATTCCAATGAAGGGAATTGGTAATTGCTTAATTCAAGTGTCGGATCAAACTGTCCGAAATCTTCAACTAATTTATTAGCAAGGTTATCTGTTTCTGATAGCTCTTCTTCAACAGTTTCGACTTCTATTTTCATTTCTGAATCATCAGACTTGTCAATATTTTCTTCAGTTTTAGTAACTTTTGTGTCAAGTTCTATAACAGGTTCTTTTGGTGTTTCTGCTACTTCAACTTTAGGGAGATCAACTTTAGGTTCTTCTTTTACTGGTGCTTCTGGCTTAATAGCTGTTTTAATAGCTTCGGCCTCTTCAGTTAAACTATTGTCTATTGGGGCTACTGGTTCTGCTGCAGTTTTAGAATCGTTGATATTGGTATCTATATCTTTTTTAAATGATTTAAGTAGCAATTTAATACTGTCAAACGTAACATTCATACGAATAGCTAAATAGACAATTAAACCAAAAAGGAGTAGGAGTGCTGTTCCTATTTTACCTAAATAAATTTGTAAAAAGGTATTCATTTCAAAACCAATAATACCACCAAGTGAATACCATCTTTCAGTAAAATAGCCTAAAGCTATTGAGAGCCAAACGACAATTAAAGTGCCCCAAATCCATTTTTTTTGAAGGATACTTTTATTACTTCCCGTAAGTACTGATAAACCTGAAATGATAATAAGACCGGCAAAAATAAATGATGCTATTCCAAAACCTTCGTAGATGAAAAAGTTACTTAGCCAAGCACCTGTTTTATTTAACCAGTTTTTAGATTCAACGGTTTTATTTGTAAATTCGGTTAAGGTACTTTGGTCTGCTGTTCCTGTAAAAAAGTAGGATATAAAAGCTATAAATAATAGTAAGCCGATGATAACTAAAAAGCTACCTAGAACCAGTTTTTGCTGATTGGATAGTTTTAAACTCGGTGCTTTAAACTTGGGTTTATTTGCTTTGGTTGATTTTGTTTTCTTTTTAGCCATAGATGCTTTCTGTGATTGCAGAAAAGGTTATTTTATAAATATAAGTATTTGCTGTTAAATCTGAATTTATCACAGATTAATATGTCTACAAAAATACAAATAGTTCGCGTTTATCCTATAGCTATTTTCTATTTAAAAAACCTTAGGAATATATATAATACCACCAATTATAACAGCTGTTATGGCGAAAATAAAAACAGCTCCAGCAGAAAGGTCTTTAATGAGGCCTATTTTCTTATGATAGTTTGGATGAACAAAATTCGCAATTTCCTCAATGGCTGTATTCACGGCTTCTAGAGCCATAATAAGCCCAATAGTTAGTGTTTGAATAAGCCATTCTGTGGTTGAAATCTGGAAATAAAAACCAGCAATGGTCATGATAATTCCAATACAAAATTGCACTTTTATACTAGCTTCAGTTGTTACTAGTATAAAAGCGCCTTTTGCAGCATATTTTACGCTTAGTAATCGGTTTGTAATAAACGATTCTTTTTTAAGCATCTTGTAAGGCCTCTAAGGCAGCCTTGTAATTTGGTTCGTCTGCTGTTTCTTGAACTTGTTCGGCATGAATAACTTGCCCAGATTCATTAACAACTACAACGCTTCTTGATAACAAACCTTCTAAAGAACCTGAAGTGAATGTAACACCATAGTTTTTTCCAAAGCTATGATCTTTGAAATCTGAAAGTGAAACTACATTTTCTAAGCCTTCAGCAGCGCAAAATCTTCCTAATGCAAAAGGTAAATCGCGAGAAATACATAAAACATTGGTGTTTTCTAGTTCGCTAGCTTCTTGATTGAATTGTCTAACCGATGCCGCACAAGTACCGGTATCTACACTTGGGAATATATTTAATACTAGTTTTTTACCTGCAAAATCCTCTAAGGTTTTACTGCCTAAATCGGTTGCTGTTAACTTAAAGTTAGGTGCTTTTGTTCCTGGTTCTGGAAGATTACCTAAAGTTTCTAATTTATTACCGTTTAAGGTTACTGTAGCCATAATTATTTTAAATTTTAGTTTGTATAAAAATAAGGATAATATTCAATAATTAGATTTTAATTTAGGCTTTTTTAAGAGAATTAAATTTAAGGTTGCGTTCTATTTTAATGCTATAAAAAAGTGTAAAAACAGTAAAGCCTTTAAGTTAACAACTTAAAGGCTTTACAATATATTTTTAGGTGGTTTTTTATTTATCAATAGAACCTAATACTCGTTTCATGAAGCTGTTTAGGGCTTCTTTCTTTGGGGTACCGTCTTTAACCATCTTTTGAACTTCAATAGCGCCGTACATATTTGAAATTAATTCACCAATAACATCTAATTCATCATCCTTTAATGAAGGTACTTCTGTTAGTGCTTCTAGTGTTTCAATAGTTTCAATTACAAAATCTTCATCGTTTTCTTCAATGAATTGTGTTAAGTGCTTTATTACAGGTAGTTTCATAAATAATTTAGATTACGTTATCAACTAGTTCTTTAAGGACATCAAATTTGTTAGTTTGTTGTTGTCCAACAAATTCTCCGTTTTTAAATGTTGCAAAAGTTGGTAAGTTATCAACGGTTGCTAACTTTCTGCTTTCTGGAAACTTTTCAGCATCAGCAATAACAAAAGTCGCGCCTTCGTGTTCAGTAGCTAACTTCTTAAATTTAGGCTTCATAATGCGGCAATTACCACACCAAGTAGCTGAATATTGTACTACTACTGTACCATTTTCGTTAATAATATCTTGTAAATTATCTTTATCTAATTCCTGTAACATGATTTTCTTTTTTTTTGACTCTAATTTAAGTCTTTCCTTGATGTTGTAGGAAAGACTTAATTAGAAATTTATTATACTAAATTGAAGTACTTTGGGTAATTAATTAGTGAGATGCTAAATATTCAGCAGTACCTTTAGCGTTTGCTTGCATAGCTTCTTTTCCTTCTTCCCAGTTAGCTGGACAAACCTCACCTTTTTCTTGTACGTGTGTTAAAGCGTCTACTAAACGGATGTATTCACCTACGTTTCTACCTAATGGCATATTGTTGATGCTTTCATGTTGTACAATTCCATCTTCATCAATGATGTATGTAGCTCTGTAAGTTACATTGTCACCTTCAACTTGTACAGTTCCTGTTTCTTCATCAAAAACCTCATTAGTAATATCTAGGATACCTAAAACACTAGATAAGTTTCTGTTGCTATCAGCAAGAATTGGGTAAGTTACACCTTCAATACCACCATTGTCTTTTGCAGTGTTTAACCATGCAAAATGTACTTCAGGAGTATCGCATGATGCACCAATTACAATTGTGTTACGTTTTTCAAATTCAGCAACTGCTGCTTGGAATGCATGTAATTCTGTTGGACATACAAAAGTAAAATCTTTTGGGTACCAAAATAATACTACTTTTTTCTTGTTGTTAACTGCTTCTTCTAGAACGTTTACTTTAAAAGTATCGCCCATTTCATTCATTGCGTCAACGTTTAAATCTGGGAATTTTTTTCCTACAAATGCCATGTTTTTATATTTTTAATGGTTGTTAAATTTCTTTAATGCAAATATAAGCACAAGCACTTGTTTAAAATTAGATTTGAAATTTTAATTCCTTATTTAAGTATAGTTAAAACTTATAGTTAAATTAAAAACCAATAGTTAATTGCTATTTGGAAGTAAGTTGTCTGATTTTAATGTTAAGAGCAGCAAAGAGTAGTGTCATAAAAGGGCTCAACCAATTGAAAATGGCAAAAACAAAATAATCTGCTACAGATACTCCAAGAACGCTACTTTGGTAGGCTCCACAAGTGTTCCATGGGATTAATACAGAGGTTACAGTTCCTGAGTCCTCTAATGTCCTACTTAAGTTTTCAGGAGCCAAGTTTTTATTCTCGTAAGCTTTTTTAAACATTTTACCAGGGATAACTATTGCTAAATATTGATCACTAGCAATGGTGTTTAATCCTAAGCAACTGATTACCGTGCTAGCAAATAAACCAAATACAGAAGTAGCAAATGATAATAAAACCTTAGTTATTCGTGCCAAAGCACCGATAGCATCCATAACCCCACCAAAAAACATGGCGCAGCATATAAGTAGTATAGTCCAAATCATGCCTTGCATACCACCAGCTGAAAATAAATCATTTAGTTTTTCATTATCTGTGGTAATTTGTGTATTGGTTAATATGGCATTTATAGTTGCACTTAGTTTAGAATCGCTTAAACTATCAAGTATGCTAGGCTGAAATATAAAAGCAAATACAGCTGCTAAAAGCACGCCCACACCTAAAGCTGCTAAAGGTTTTGTTTTTAATAGAATTAAAGCAATTACAACAAGTGGAACTATAAATAATAAAGGTGTAATATTAAATGTGTTTTCGATACTTACAAGTAAACTTGTTAGGTCGGCTGTACCTGTTGTATCAATAGACATGCTCATGATTGAGAAAGCTATTAAGGTAATCAATACTGTTGGTACAGTGGTAAGAGCCATGTAGCGAATATGTGTAAATAAATCTGTTCCCGCCATAGCAGGAGCAAGGTTTGTGGTGTCACTTAAAGGAGACATTTTATCACCAAAATAGGCACCCGAAATAGCAGCACCAGCAATCATACCTGTAGGAATGCCTAAGGCGCTACCAATACCAATTAATGCAATACCAACTGTAGCTGATGTTGTCCATGAGCTACCCGTAGCAATAGAAATAACCGCACAAATTATAACAGACGCAGGTAAAAATATGCTAGGACTTAATACTTGTAAACCATAATATACCATGGCAGGAATTACTCCGCTAATTAGCCAAGTACCTGCTAATGCACCCACCAAAAATAAAATTAAAATAGGGACAAATACACTGCGAAGATTTTCCCAAACCTCTTTCCCCATACGTTGTAAAGGGACTTTGTTAAAAAAGCCAACTATAGCAGCAGCTCCAGCTCCAAGAAGTAAAATAAGTTGGTTTGAATATTCGCCTAAAGCTTCACCATCAGCAAAAAAGATGTTATAAGCTAACATCATCATTAAAAGAACTACAGGGATCAATGCTTCCCAAATACTTAACTCCTTATTGTCTATAATTGTTTGGTCTTCGATTTCTATATCAGATAGATTTTTATCGTCCTGCATCTTAAAAGTTAGTTTCGTTAGGATTGTAATGTTACGATTTTCGTCTAAAGTATGCAAATGCTAATTTCACATTCCTGTTTGTTGAAACATTAAATAGTATAGAATTTGAGGCATAAAAAAAGGAACTCGTTTTTTGGAGTTCCTCTTTTTTATAATGTAAATACGTGTATTATAGAATGTTTAAAGATTCCATACAATTACGCATTGTTTCATAAGTGCGTTCAATATCGGCATCTAAACCAATAGAAAATCTAATCAACCCGTCGCTTAATCCCATTTCTTTTTGTTCATCTTCAGGAATTTCAGAAGAAGTAGAACTTCCAGGTGCGGAAAAGAGCGTTTTATAGAAACCTAAACTTACTGCTAGGTATCCTAGATTTTTTTCTTGCATAAGTTCCATTAGGGCATTTGCTTTATCTAATGATCCAACATCAACAGTTAACATACCACCATAACCATATTTATCATTCATCATACTTTTAAAAAGTTTATGAGAAGGATGCGATGCTAAGCCTGGATAAACTGTTTTTAAACCATCGGCTTCAAATTTTTCGGCCAAATAGCTAGCATTATGACTATGTTGCTGCATTCTAATATGTAGTGTTCTAAGATTTTTTAGTACCGATGCTGCACGTAAACTATCCATCGTAGATCCTAGTAGCATACATGCGCCATCATTTACATTTCTCAGGTCATCAATAAATTCTTGAGTACCGCAAACAACGCCACCAACAGTGTCACTAGAGCCGTTTATGAATTTTGTTAAACTATGTATCACAACATCGGCTCCTAACTGAACAGGTGATACTGATAATGGAGAAAAGGTGTTGTCTACGACTAGTTTTAGATTGTGTTTTTTTGCTAATTTAGATAAGGCTGCAATATCTGCAACCTCTAACAATGGATTACTAACAGTCTCACAGTACAAAATTTTAGTGTTTTTTGTAATAGCAGCTTCAACCGTTTCTAATTTAGTAATATCTACAAAACTTGTTTGTATATTTAGTTTCGGAGCAAAATTCTTTAAAAAGGCATAAGTACCTCCGTAGATTGTTCGGCTAGAAACTACATGGTCTCCAGCAGTACAAAGTTGCATTATAACTGGTGTAATAGCACCCATTCCTGAAGCGGTAACATTGGCTGTTTCTGTACCTTCCATAGCAGCTAAAGCTTCCCCTAAATATAAATTTGAAGGTGTAGAATGCCTAGAGTATAAGTAGCAACCATCAGCATTCCCCTCAAAGGTATCAAACATTGTTTTTGCTGATAAAAATGTATATGTTGAAGAATCTGATATGGACGGATTAACGCCTCCGAATTCACCAAAGTATTGTAAGTCTTGAATGTTATTTGCTGGTTTAAATGCCATTACAGTTATTTTATAAATTAATAATATGGTAAATATCAACAATATTAGATAATATATCAATATATGTGTGAATGTTTAGAATATAAAATTGGTTTATTTAAAATTGGTAGTTTTATTTTCATTAAATAGTGTTATAATTGTTGTTTAAACGAAAAATTTTCAAACTATGAATTTTGATGTCACCGATTTAAAATTATTACAGTTTCTTCAAGAAGATGCTAAGCAAACGAATAAAGAGCTTTCAAATAAATTAAACCTCTCTGTTACTGCTGTATATGAGCGAATTAGGAAGCTTGAACGCGAAGGTGTTATTGCGCAATATGTTGCTTTGGTGGATAAGCAAAAGGTCGATAGAAGTTTTATAGCATTTTGTCATATAAAACTGGTTCAGCATACGCAAGATAATATTGTTAAGTTTGAGCGAGAAGTGGCTAATTTGGAGGAGGTTACAGAGTGTTTTCATATTAGTGGTGATTATGATTATTTGTTAAAAGTTTTGGTTCAGGATATGACTGATTTTAGAGAGTTTATGGTGAAGAAGTTAACCTCTATTAGTCATATAGGTAGTACTCATAGTATGTTTGTTATTAATGAAGTAAAACATACAACGGCCATTACAATCTAGGAAATAATTGTAAATTTTATCATAATGCATTTTTCTTTTTTAAAAATAAGAACGTATTTAGGTGTTTAATTATCGAAATCTATTATGAAGCTGTTTTACCGTTGTTTTTTTGTGCTTTTTCTTTTATTTCATTCTTGTAAAAGTGTTGAAAAACACAATGATGTAGTTAGGAATAAGCACAGCATAGATGCTTTACACGAAGATGTTGATGCTGTTTATAGTCAGTTACAAAAACACCATCCTAGGCTTTATCAATATATTTCAAAGGAAGATTTAGACTTTAAATTTGATAGCCTTAAAGTATCCATAAATATCCCTTTGTCAAGTCATGATTTTTACGAAAAATTGGCTCCTGTGTTACGGGAGGTTAAACAAGGACATATTGGGGCAATTCCTCCTCAGATTCAGTATACCAAAAAAGAACGTATAGAGTTACGAAAGGAACGTTTTGAGTTTTACGATTTAGAGTTTCAGTATATTGATAAAAAACTTTGGGTTAGTAAATATAAACGAGATTCCTTGTTAATAGGAAGCCAGGTGTTTGATATAGCTAATGAGCCGGTTGAAACATTAATTGCTAAATATCAGAATCAATATGCGTCAGATGGTTTCAATACAACACTTTATGACAGGCAATTAGGGTCTTCGTTTTTAAAACTATATGCGCGAGACAAAGGGTTTTTAGATAGCTTATTGGTGACATTTAAAAAGAGTGATTCCATATTCTCTAAAACCTTTAGACGTGTACCTAAAGACTCTTCTTACGTTAAAAAAGATACACTAAATCAAAAAATAGACAGCCCGGAAGTAGTGCGATTAACTAAAGAGGAGAAATTAGCGCAAAAAAAGCAGGCGAAAGAGAAACGTCTAAAAGATAAAGTGTTTGGTTATGAATCAAATAAAGATCAATACACGCGTAATTTTAATTTTGTAGATGCCGATAGCACCCTTGCTATGATTAAGATTCGCAGCTTTAATAATGGTAATTATAGAACATTTTACAAAGATGTTTTTCAGCAACTAGATTCGTTAAAAATACCTAATCTTATTTTAGATTTACGTGATAATGGGGGAGGACGCATAGCTGAAATTTACTATCTATACAGGTATTTGTCTCAGACTGATTTTCAGTTTATTAATAGCAGTGAGGTTACAAGTCGTATTCCTTATATGGTTTTTGCTATGAGTAATAGTAATCCATTAGGATTGAAAATTGTAGCCGGTGTTTTGTCGCCAATAATTATTACTCACAACCTGTTAAAGACAAAAAAAATTGATGATAAATTGTATTATAAATTTAAGTATGCCAATACTAAGTCGCCATTTCCAACAAATTTTAAAGGAAAGTTATATGTATTGATTAATGGTAAGTCATTTTCTGCATCATCTATCTTGGCGACTAATATTCAAGCGAATAATCTAGCAACTTTTGTAGGTGAAGAAACGGGGGGTGCATATAATGGTACAGTAGCAGGGCTTTTTAGGGTTTATGAATTACCTAACAGTTTGGTGAAAGTTCGTATGGGATTAATGCAAATTGAAGCACCCTATAAAGTAACGCCAGATGGTTATGGGATAAAACCAGATGTTTATATCGTTCCCACATTTAAAGATGTTTTTAATGCTAAAGACCCAGAAGTTGAGTGGATTTTAGATGATGTTAAGCATTTAAAATAATTTCCGTAAATTTAATTCATCACCATAAGTCTCCTTTAAACATTTTTGAAATGGTTTATAAAAATATCCAGGAAATATATCATGATATTTTCCAATCCTATGCGCATCCCGAGTTGGATTCTCATATTAAAAAAATTATGGAATCTGATTTATATCTACCCTATAGTTCTACTTTTTTCTGCATAACCAATACACAGAAACTAACTTTTGAGTTTGTTAGTAAAAACATGACCGCATGCTTAGGCTTGAATAAGAGTCTTTTATTGAATGGTGGTATGCGTGATTTTTGGAAACGAATTCATCCAGATGACGTTGAGTTATGGTTAAAAGGTCTTAATGATTTAATGGTTTTTACTCTTAATGAAATTTCATTAGAAGATAGGTATCGTATGAGTTATACTTGGAATTACCGTATAAAAAATGCTGAAAATGTGTATGTGAATATAGTTCAAAATACCACGCCTTTAGAGTTTGATGCAAGTATGAAGCCAATAATCGGGTTGGCTCATTATACGGTGTTAGATTCTCAAATTAAAATGCCTATTACGGTTACAGCTAAATTGCTTAATTCTCACAATGAATATATAACTAAGTATTTTAATAACTATTCGCAACAGCTACTAACAGGCGGGTTGAGTAATAGAGAACGGGATGTTTTGCGTTTATTAATTTTAAATAAAACTAGTAAAGAAATAGCTGAAAAGCTATGTATAAGTTCTAATACTGTTGATACGCACCGTCGTAATATTTTGAAAAAATTAAAAGTATCAAGTACCGGTGAATTGGTAGGGATGATTAAAAACAATCACTTTTTTATGTAAAATTACTCAAATTGAGTATTGTATTAATATTGGTATTGCACCATATTTGTAATGCTATTATTTG
The DNA here is from genome assembly GCF_054031195.1 of Algorimicrobium bowmanii. Next base: position 1,961,081 of record NZ_CM132929.1, on the reverse strand, counting down.
AGGGAGTAACTTAAATTGGGCAGCCTTATTTTGATAAGTGTTGCCCTTTTTTTTGCTTTTTAATGTATTTCTTTTTTTTAAATTCTGACGTCGTTTTTTGTTGTTTACCGATAAAAACATTTGTATTTTTGTGTTAATTATTAAAAACGGCATGAAAAACATGTCAATAATCATCTTTCTAACTTTAAGAAAACAATTATATGAATTCATATGATGTAGCCATTATTGGCTCGGGACCTGGTGGGTATGTAGCAGCAATTCGTTGCGCTCAACTAGGTTTAAAAACGGCAATTATAGAAAAATATGCAAACCTTGGTGGAACTTGTCTGAATGTAGGCTGTATTCCAAGTAAAGCGTTATTAGATTCGAGTCATCATTATGAAGATGCTGTTAAGCATTTTGAAGAGCACGGTATTGATATCCCTGGTGAAATAAAAGTTAATCTAAAACAAATGATAGCGCGTAAGCAATCGGTTGTTGATCAGACTTCGGGTGGTGTTGAATTCTTAATGAAGAAGAATAATGTAGATGTTTATCAAGGTATGGGTAGCTTTAAAGATGCTACGCATATCAGTATTAAAGGAGAGGAAGATGTTGAAATAGAGGCTAAAAACACCATTATTGCTACTGGTAGTAAACCTTCTAATTTACCATTTATCAATATCGATAAAGAGCGTATTATTACATCAACAGAAGCTTTAAAGCTTAAAGAAATTCCAAAGCATTTAATTGTAATTGGTGGTGGTGTAATTGGTTTAGAGTTAGGTCAGGTTTATAAAAGGTTAGGTGCAGAAGTGTCTGTGGTTGAGTTTATGGATCGTATTATCCCTACTATGGATGCAGGTCTTTCTAAGGAATTAAATAAAGTTTTAAAGAAACAAAAATTCAAAATTAATACGTCTCATAAAGTTAAGTCTGTTGAGCGTGTTGGTGATGAAGTTATTGTTAAAGCTGATAATAAAAAAGGAGAAGAAGTAACATTTACTGGCGATTACTGCTTAGTATCTGTTGGTCGTCGCCCTTATACTGATGGCTTAAATGCAGAAGCTGCGGGTGTTGCATTAAATGAACGTGGTCAAGTAGAAGTTAACGAACACTTACAGACAAGTGCTAAAAACATTTACGCTATTGGTGATGTTATTAAAGGTGCTATGTTAGCTCACAAAGCTGAAGAAGAAGGTGTTTTTGTTGCAGAAACTATTGCTGGTCAGAAGCCACATATTGATTATAACTTAATTCCTGGTGTAGTTTATACTTGGCCTGAAGTTGCAGCTGTTGGTAAAACAGAAGCGCAATTAAAAGAAGCAGGTGTAGAATACAAAGTTGGTCAGTTTCCTATGCGTGCTTTAGGACGTAGTCGTGCAAGTAAGGACTTGGATGGTTTTGTTAAAGTATTAGCAGATAAAACTACTGATGAAATTTTAGGTGTTCATATGGTTGGTGCTCGTGCAGCAGATATGATTGCTGAAGCTGTTGTTGCTATGGAATACAGAGCGTCTGCCGAAGATGTTTCACGTATGTCTCATGCGCATCCAACATTTACAGAAGCTATTAAAGAAGCTGCTTTAGCGGCAACTGATAATCGTGCCTTACATGTGTAAGCATTATTTATAGATATTTTAAAAGCCACTTCATTTTTGAAGTGGCTTTTTACTTTTAAATAGTTTATGGTTTTGGTGTAAATTTGAAATCTCAATTATGTTAAAACTAATTTTTGAGACTTTTTATGGATGTTAAATAGGCTATTTTGTATATTGCTAACTGATTAATTAAGTTTATGGGACGTATTTGTAGTATATTATTTCTGGTTTTTTTAAGTCTATTTTCCTGTAATGAGAAACACAACGCAGAAACGTTTGATTCTGAAAATTGGAATAAACGAAGTGTTGTTTTAAATCCTAAAGATTCATTAGAAACAGGAAAAACATATTTATCTATTTATTCTCAAATATACAGTATGTCGCAACATAAAACTCATAACTTAACGGCTATGGCTAGTATACGTAATACGAGTGATACCGACACGATTTATGTGGTAAGTGCAAAATATTACGATGCTCATGGGCAATTAATTCGTGCTTATTTTGATAAACCTATTTATTTAGCACCTTTAGAAACTACAGAAGCTATTATCAGTGAATTAGATATTGAAGGCGGAACAGGTTCCAATTTTATATTTGAATGGAAGAAAAAGAAAAACACCCCCGAACCATTGTTTGAAGGTGTTATGAATTCTACTTTAGGGCAACAAGGATTGTCGTTTATTACCGTAGGAAAACGTATTCAATAAATTAGATTTATTTTTTGTTACGTTTATTATAATTTTTATCACCTCTTGTTTTAGGTTTTTTGTATTTCGCTGCAATTTTGTATTTGTAAGAACCTCCTAAATTTTCTTTTTTGTTCTTTTCTTTCTTTTCATGGAAAGCTGGGCCAGGAGCGTCTTCTGTGCTTAATTTAGTTGGATTATTACGTTCTAGAATTTTTGGACGTTCTTCTTCAAGCAATTCTGTAGAAATCTTAACATCTTCGGGTATCTCTAAGGCAGGTATTTCCATCTGCATAAGATTTTCTATACGCTCTAAACCTTCTTGTTCTTTTTCTGTATAAAATAATAAAGCTTGACCTTCACGTTCAGCACGACCAGTTCTACCTATTCGGTGCATGTAGTTTTCTGGGAAGTTTGGTGTGTCAAAATTTATAACATGTGATACGTTGTCAATATCTAAACCACGAGCCATGACATCGGTGGCAACTAGAATACGGTTTTCACCAGATCTAAACTGCTCTATACTTCGTAAACGGTAATTTTGAGTTTTATTGGAGTGGATTACACATAATTCATCGTGATAGCTTTCATCTAAAGCCTCAAACAGGCGGTCTGCCATTTTCTTAAAAGCTACAAAAATTAATACCTTATTGTAAGTTTCAGAATCACTTAACAAATTACGTAATAAATTTAATTTAGTATAAAAGTTAGGTACAGCATATTTGTGCTGTGAAATATTCTCTAACGGAGTACCGGAAACGGCTATAGACACACGTTTTGGAGCTGTAAAAAAGCTATTTATCAATTCATCTACATCTTCAGTCATAGTTGCTGAAAACATAATGTTTTGACGTTTAGCCGGAAGAATATCAAAAATGTTGACTAATTGATGTCTAAAACCTAAGTCAAGCATAACATCTACCTCGTCAATTATTAATTTTTGAATAGTTTTTAGTTGTAATACACGGCTAACAGCTAAATCGTATAAACGGCCAGGTGTAGCCACAATAATATCTAAACCTTCAGCTACAGCACGTTTTTGAGCGTTAATATTAACACCTCCATAAACTCCTAAAACACGAACATTTATATATTTAGCTAATTTTTCAATTTCATCTACTACTTGTACAACTAGTTCTCTAGTAGGTACCAATACTAATACACGTGGGCTTTCTTGCTCTGAGTATTTTAAATTTCTTAATACAGGAAGCATATAGGCAAATGTTTTACCAGTTCCTGTTTGTGCTATACCAACTACGTCTGTTCCAGATGCAACTACATTAAAAGCTTCAGCTTGAATTGGGGTTGGATGTGAAAAGCCTAAATCGTCAATAGCGTTGTATAAAGGCGTGTTTAATTTTAAATCTTGAAATGTAATAGTGTCCAAAAGTTTCTGTTTTAGACTACAAAGGTAAATGTTTTATACGTCTTATGCTTTATGGCATAGAAACTTTATAAATATGTGTTTATAAGAACGCTTATTGTGCTTTTTTATCCAGTGAAAATTTCGGTAATTTGTAAATAACATTTTGTTGAGAAAAACATACACATATCAGCCTCAAAATATACAAGCCTTTAAGTCACAATTATTGGCTTGGAGTCAGCAATTTCGTGAAGTTTTATGGTTAGATTCTAATAGTTATAACCAAACACATAGTACCTATGATGCTGTATTAGCTGTTGATGCTTTTACAAGTATTGAAACGGATTATGTTAATGCATTTCATAAGTTAAAGGAATACCAATCGCATGTAGATGATTGGTTGTTTGGATATTTAACCTACGATTTAAAAAATGCTACAGAACAATTAAAATCTGAAAATTTTGACGGATTAGAATTTCCTGACTTATGCTTTTTTCAACCCAAAAAAATATTCTTCTTTAAAGATAATCAAGTAGAAATGTGTTACTTGAACATGGTAGATGATGAGTTTAGTATAGATTTAGAAAGTATTCAATCGGTAAAGTTACCTTTAGAAGGAGATGTATCACCAATTAAGGCGGAGAATATTAATATAAAAAGTAGGCTATCAAAAGATGTTTACCTCAGTAAGGTTAATCAAGTTTTAGCACATATTTATCGAGGAGATATTTATGAAGCTAATTTTTGTCAGGAGTTTTATGCTGAAAATGTAAAAATTGATCCTTTGGGAATTTATAATAAGTTAAACGATATTTCTAAACCACCATTTGCAACATATTTTAAATTGGATGGTAAGTATGTCTTATCGGCTTCTCCGGAGCGCTACATAAAGAAAACAGAACAGACTATAATTTCGCAACCGATAAAAGGAACTGCAAAACGTTCAGATAATGCGTTAGAAGATTTAAGACTTAAACAAAAGTTAGAATCAGATGAAAAGGAGCGGAGTGAAAATATTATGATTGTCGATTTGGTAAGAAATGATTTATCTAAGACAGCCTTGAAGGGTAGTGTTCAAGTTCCTGAATTATGTAAAATTTATAGTTTTAAACAAGTTCATCAAATGGTTTCAACTATAGAAAGTAAAGTGTCAAACGAAACAAATCCTGTCGATATTATTGAATCAACATTTCCAATGGGAAGCATGACAGGTGCACCTAAAATTTCAGCTATGACTATTATTGAAAATTTAGAAGCTACTAAACGAGGTGTGTATTCGGGAGCTGTTGGGTACTTTACACCAGGTGGAGATTTCGATTTTAATGTGGTGATTCGTAGTATACTTTACAACGCAGAAGCTAAGTATGTTTCGTTTTCGGTTGGTGGTGCTATAACAGCAAAAAGTATTCCCGAAAACGAGTATGAAGAATGCTTGGTTAAATCTAAAGCTATGCATGAAGTATTGATGTTTAATTAATTGATTTTAAGGTTTTTGTGTTGTTTGTTAAAATCAGTTTAAGTTTGTGAGTTATGACTAAAAATATTCAAGTAGATTTTGATTATCATATTCAAAATAAGCTGCCTTTTTTAATGAAATCAAAGTTATTGATTGCCATTTCAGGAGGTGTTGATAGTGTTGTTTTGGCGTATTTATGCAGCAGTTTAAATTTGAATATTACACTTGCTCACTGCAACTTTAATTTGCGGGGTTCTGAAAGCGATACCGATGAACAATTTGTTTTTGAATTAGCTGAAAAGCTAGATTTAGAATTATTTATAGAGCATTTTGATACCGCAAAATATGCAACTCATAATAATTTATCAATTCAAATGGCTGCACGTGAATTGCGTTATAATTGGTTTAATGAATTAGCGCAACAATTAAATTTTGACTATATATTAACAGGACATCACGCTGATGATAATTTAGAAACTTTTTTTATAAATCTTATGCGCGGTACAGGACTGGAAGGACTTACCGGTATTCCAGAAACAAACCATTTACTTGTACGTCCGTTGCTGCCTTTTTCCCGATTGGATTTAAAAGAATATGCAGAAAGTAATCAAATTTCTTGGCGAGATGATAGTAGTAATGCTTCAACTAAATATCTGCGTAATAAGTTACGTCATGATGTAATTCCAATTTTAAAAGAGATGAATCCTCAATTGCTTCAGAGTTTTCAAAAAACACAAGGGTATTTGCAGGATGCTACAGCAATTATAAATGACAGGGTTAATGCAGTTCGTCATGATGTTGAAAAAGAAAGTGATGGTATATTGAAATTAGAGATTGCTAAGTTGTTAAAATACGCTAATCCTAAAGCTTATTTATACCAGTTACTTAAAGTATTTAATTTTACAGAGTGGGATGATGTGTACGGATTGTTAACTGCTCAATCAGGGAAGTTTGTGGTTTCTAATACTCATAGATTATTAAAAGATCGAGAGTTTTTGATTGTTTCTGAAATTTCAACACCTGTTGAATCGACTGGTTTTTTAATAGCAGAAACAGATGCTAAGCTTGACTTTTCTAATGCAGTACTAACCTTTGAAACTGTAACGAAAATAACAGAGTCATCCTCAAGTACGATATTTGTTGATAAAGATTTGTTAAATTATCCGTTAAGGGTTAGTAAATGGGAAAAAGGAGCCTATTTTTACCCTTTTGGGATGTCTGGAAAAAAGAAGGTGAGTAAATATTTTAAAGATGAAAAATTATCACTTTTAGAAAAAGAACAAGTTTGGTTTTTATATTCTGAATCAGAAATTGTGTGGCTTATTGGATTACGAGCTGATAATCAATTTAGAGTAACTAACAAAACAAAAAATATATTAAAAATTAGTCTTCATAATGAATCGTAAATTAATTTTATTTATAACACTTTGTATTGCTTTCTTTTCAGTAAAAGCACAAGTGTTAAACCCTGTGGAATGGACAGGTAGTGTTGAAAAACTATCGGAAACGGAATATAATTTAATTTTCAATGCCAGTATTGAGGAGCATTGGCATTTATATTCTCAAGACCTACCAGATGGCGGGCCAATACCTACAGAATTTGTTTTTAGTTCTGTAGATAAAACTGAAAACTTTAAACTAATTGGAGGTGTTCAAGAAAGTGATTATATAACCGCTTACGATCCGGTTTTTGAAATGGATTTAAACTTTTTTGATAATGAAGCTGTTTTTACTCAAAAAATAGAGCTAATAAATCCTAATCTAAAAACATTTACAGTTGATATAGCTTTTCAGGTTTGTGATGATGCGCGTTGTATATATCCTCAAAAAACAGTTACTTTTAACTTAGAAGGTTCTAATACATCAGATACAGGGCTTACAACTAATTCTACGGCACTTTCAGATATTATATCTAATACAACAGAGCCTGTTATAACAACTAATAATTCCCCTCCGGTAAAGGAATCAGCTGAAGAATCTAAAGGTTTATTTAAAATATTTTTCACATCTTTCTTTTTAGGTTTTTTAGTATTATTAACGCCTTGTGTTTTTCCAATGATACCTATGACGGTGAGTTTCTTTACGAAACAAAGTAAAACACGTGCCCAAGGAATAAGAAATGCATTATTATATGGTTTTTTCATTATTGTTATTTATACATTATTAGGAACAGCTATTTCAGCTATTTTTGGAAGTAATGCTATGTATGAATTTTCAACAGGTGTGGTTTTTAATGTTATCATGTTTGTAGCGTTGATAATTTTTGCTGTTTCATTTTTAGGTGCTTTTGAGATCATGCTGCCAAACTCTTGGGTAAACAAAGTGGATAGTGGTGCTAATAGAGGTGGTGTTGTTGGTATATTCTTTATGGCACTAGCATTAGCTGTTGTTTCATTTTCATGCACTTTTCCAATTGCTGGTACAGCCTTGTTAGATGCCGCAACAAAAGGCGGAATAGCCCCAATTATTAGTATGCTTGGTTTCTCTTCTGCAATTGCATTGCCTTTTGCTTTATTTGCTTTCTTTCCTAGTTGGCTGAACTCTATGCCTAAATCTGGTGGATGGTTAAATACAGTAAAAGTGGTTCTAGGGTTTTTAGAGTTAGCTTTTGCTTTCAAGTTTTTATCCATGGTAGATTTGGTATTAGAATGGCATTTATTAACAAGAGAAGTGTTTTTAGCTATTTGGATTGCTATTTTTGGTACTCTAGGTTTATATCTATTAGGAAAAATTAAATTACCTCACGATTCCCCTTTACCACATATTTCAGTAGGACGTTTGTGTATGGCCTTAGTAGCTTTGTCATTTACTGTTTACATGATTCCTGGACTATGGGGAGCACCAGTAGAAATTATTAGTGGTTTTCCACCGCCAATGAGTACAAATAGCGAATCGCCGTACGGTGTAGGTAATAGTAAACCTGTTGCTTTTTCAGGGACTAATAGCGTAACAAAACTTCCTAAGCATGCGCATTATGGACCGAATAACTTAATAGCATTTCATGATTACGATCAGGGTTTAGCTTATGCGAAAAAAGTAAATAAGCCTGTTATGCTAGATTTTACAGGAATAACTTGTGTAAATTGTAGAAAAATGGAAGAACAGGTTTGGGTTGATGAACACGTTTTTAATGTTTTAAATAATGATATAGTATTGATATCGTTATATGTTGATGACCGTGATAAATTACCAAAAGATGAACAATATAAGTCCGAATTAACAGGAAATAATGTAAAAACCTATGGTCATAAATGGTTAGAGTTTCAGCAAGTGCGTTACAACACCAATGCGCAACCACTTTATGTTATTCAAGATGCTGATGGGAATGATATAAGTAAGCCTGTTGGCTATACACCGGATGCTGAAGAATATTATGAATGGCTTAGAAATGGTATAAAAAGGTTTAAACAAAAACAGTAATAGCTATTAAAAAAGGCGAGATATATTCTCGCTTTTTTCTTTTAAATTTATACCAGTTTAAATACAAACTTTATGAAAATTCAAGGTCAGATTGTTGATATTCCAAACAAGCGCATTTTTCCAGGAGAAATTTGTGTCGAAGATGGTAAAATAAGCGCTATTAATGAGAGCTCGCATAACGTTAAACAATATATATTACCAGGGTTTGTTGATGCGCATATTCATATTGAAAGTTCAATGTTAGTACCAAGTGAGTTTGCAAGAATTGCGGTTAATCATGGTACAGTTGCAACAGTGTCAGACCCGCATGAAATAGCGAATGTTTTAGGTGTTGAGGGTGTTGAATTTATGATTAAAAATGGCAAACAAACTCCTTTTAAATTTAATTTTGGAGCTCCATCTTGTGTTCCTGCAACAACTTTTGAATCTGCAGGGGCAGTTATAGACTCTGAAGGTATTAAAAGCTTATTAGCAAATCCGGATATAGCTTATTTAGCTGAAATGATGAACTATCCTGGTGTGTTATTTGATGATGAAGAAGTTCTTAAAAAAATAGCTTGGGCAAAGCATTACAATAAACCAGTTGATGGTCATGCACCAGGATTACGAGGTGATGATTTATCAAAATATATCGGAGCAGGTATAACTACAGATCATGAATGTTTTACTTATGAAGAAGGTTTAGAAAAACTTCAGAAAGGTATGAAAGTCATAATCCGAGAGGGAAGTGCAGCCAAGAATTTTGAAGCTTTAATAAATTTAATTCCAGAGTATCATAAAGAGATGATGTTTTGTAGTGATGATAAACATCCAGATGATTTAATGCTTGGTCATATTAATCAGCTATGTGCTCGTGCTGTAGCAAAAGGTTTTGATATATTTCAAATACTAGAAATGGCTTGTGTGAATCCTGTCAAGCATTATAATTTACCTGTTGGTTTATTGCAAGTAGAGGATGCAGCAGATTTTATAATCGTATCCGATTTAATAAATTTTAAAACGTTAATGACCGTTATAAATGGTGCTGTTGTTTTTGATGAGGGACAATCTCTAATACCACATACAAAATTTGAAATACTAAACAATTTCAATACAAATAAAAAAGTAGTTTCTGATTTTAAAGTAAGATCTACCGCTAAGAAAATACGTGTTATTGAAGCTTTAGAAGGGCAGTTAGTAACTAACGAATTGATTGCAGACGCACATATAGAGGAAGGTAACCTTATTTCAAACCCAGAAACAGACATCTTAAAAATGACGGTTGTAAATCGCTATAATGATGATAAGCCTGCATTAGCATTTATTAAGAATTTCGGATTAAAATCAGGTGCCATAGCTAGTTCCGTAGGACATGATTCGCATAATATTATAGCTGTTGGGGTGTCAGATGACGCTATTTGTAAGGCTGTAAATACTATTATAGAAAATAAAGGTGGTATTTGTGCTGTAACGAATTCGGACAATCATATTGTTCCACTTCCTGTTGCTGGGATTATGAGTGATCAAGATGCAAAAACCATTGGCGATGCATATGGAAAGTTGGATAAAGTAGCTAAACAATTGGGTAGTACATTACAAGCCCCATATATGACATTGAGTTTTATGGCTTTATTGGTTATACCAAATCTTAAGTTAAGTGATAAAGGGTTGTTTAATGGGGAGAAATTTGAATTTACCAATTTAGAGATAAATTAATATGCCAGTAATAGAATCGACATATAAAGCACCGTATTTTTTCAGAAAAGGATTTATTTCTACAGTTTATTCTGGACTATTTAGAAATGTTAAACATGAAAATCAAAAACGTGAACGCTTAACATTACCAGATACCGATTTTATAGATTTAGACTGGAGTTTTTCTGGTACGAAAACAAAAACACTAATCATATTGCTTCATGGATTAGAAGGCAGCGCACAACGACCGTATATAACGGGCACAGCTAATATTTGTAATGAACATGATATAGATGCTGTTTCTGTAAACTATAGAGGTTGTAGTGGTTCTGATAACGTGCTTTTTCGTTCGTATCATTCTGGTGAAACAGCAGATTTACAAGTTGTAATTTCTCATATTCTTAAAACAAAATCATATTCTGATATATATATAAAAGGCTTTAGTCTAGGTGGAAATATTACTTTGAAATATTTAGGGGAAAACCCATCTGACATACCAAGTGAAATTAAGGGAGGTATTGCGGTTTCGGTACCATGTTTTCTTGCGGGATCTGCTAAAGAATTACATAAATTAAAGAATATAGCTTTCCATCAAAAATTTAAAAGAAACCTAATTCATAAATTAGAACTTAAAGCTCAAAATCACGCCGATAAAATTTCTAAAGAAGATTTAAAACAGATTAAAACGTTACATGATTTTGATGATTTTTATACATCCAAAGCGCATGGATTTAAAAATGGAGCTGATTATTATGCTAAAAGTAGTTCGTTACAGTTTGTTTCCAATATTAAAATCCCAACGCTTATTATAAACGCGTTAAATGATTCGTTTCTATCTCCCGAATGTTATCCTGTAAAAGAGGCTATTAATAATCCAAATTTGTTCTTAGAAATGCCTAAACATGGAGGTCATGTTGGCTTCATTAAAAAAGGCGGGTATTATTACAATGAGCTCAGAACTTTAGAGTTTATTCGTAATAAAACCTAACTACTAATCTGTTGTTTATTTATAGCGTGCTAAAAGTTTTTGCTGTTCTTCTATAGCGGAAATAAATTCGCTTTTAAGTTCTTCTATTAGTTTGGATACATGTGGAGCATTCTTAATATTAGTAACACCCTGTCCTGCAGACCAAATAGTAGCCCAAGCTTTAGCATCATCTTTATGGGCTGTTAATTCACTTCCAAAATCAACTTTCTTTTCACGTTTTAGCATGTCTTCTGTAATCCCCATTGCTTTAATACTCGGACCTAAAAAGTTTGCTGCTACTCCAGAAATAGCTGCAGTATAAACAATATCGTCAGCACCGGCATCTATTATCATATCCCGATATTCTTTAGGAGCTTTGCTTTCTTGAGTATTAATAAAGCGAGTTCCCATATAAGCTAGATCGGCACCCATTTGTAATGCTGAAGCAATATCACGTCCCGTGCTAATGCAGCCCGAAAGCAAAATGGTTTTATGGAAGAATTTTTTAATTTCAGCTACTAAAGGCATCGGATTTATAGTACCGGCGTGCCCGCCAGCTCCAGCAGAAACGAGTATTAATCCATCAACACCTGCTTCGGCAGCTTTTTCAGCATGACGTTTTTTAATAATATCATGAAAAACAAGACCTCCATAACTATGAACGGCTTCTACTAATTCTGAAACAGCTCCTAACGATGTAATAATTAATGGAACTTTATGTTTAATGCAGAGTTCTAAATCGGCTTGTACTCTCGGATTAGTATTGTGAACAATAAGGTTAACACCAAAAGGAGCCGCTTTTTTACCTGTTTCAGATTCAAACTCAGCAAGTGCTGTTTTTATTTCAATTAGCCATTCTTCAAAACCTTCGCTAGTTCTTTGATTTAAAGCAGGAAACGTACCAACTATGCCATTTTTACAACATTCAATAACTAGTTTTGGTCCAGAAATCAAAAACATTGGTGCTGCAATGGCAGGAAGTTTTAAGTCTTTTATAAATGGTGCTTTGTTCATCGTTTAATTATTTTGATAGAATACCAAATATAAATAAAATCTGTTTAGAAGACATTCCTAATTGCTTAAGACTTTTCTATAAAGCGTTAACTGTATCAAATTTTATATTCTTTTTTGTTTCTATGGTATTCATTGTTTTTTTTATACTTTTAAGAAAATCAATGAATTATGCTTAAAAAAGTTTTTGGAAGTGCTGTTTTTGGAGTTGAAGCAACGACCATCACAGTAGAGGTAAATGTTGATAAAGGAATAGGGTATCATTTAGTAGGGTTGCCAGATAATGCTATTAAAGAAAGTAATTATCGTATAGCAGCAGCACTTCAAAATAACGGATTTAAAATTCCTGGGAAGAAAATTATTATTAATATGTCTCCAGCCGATTTGCGTAAGGAGGGAAGTGCTTACGATTTAACGTTGGCCATGGGAATATTAGCTGCAACTAATCAAATCCAAACCGATGATTTAGAAAAATTTTTAATCATGGGAGAATTATCATTGGATGGAACTTTACAACCAATAAAAGGTGCTTTACCAATTGCAATAAAAGCTAAAGAGGAGGGTTTTAAGGGTTTTATTTTGCCCTCTCAGAATGCTAAAGAAGCAGCTATTGTAACAGGTTTGGAAGTATATGGGGTTGAAACAATTACCGAAGTGATTAACTTTTTTGATAAAGGTGAGCCTTTAGAGCAATTAATAATTGATGTTAAAGAAGAATTTAATAAAAGTCTAAATTTTCCTGAATTTGATTTTGCCGATGTTAAAGGGCAAGAAGGTATTAAACGCTGTATGGAAATAGCAGCAGCCGGTGGTCATAATATTATATTAATAGGACCACCAGGTGCAGGTAAAACCATGTTAGCAAAACGTTTACCAAGTATTTTACCACCTATGACGTTGGAGGAGGCTTTAGAAACGACAAAGATACATTCTGTTGTTGGTCGTTTAAAAGATAATACAGGTTTAATGTCTCAGCGACCGTTTAGAAGTCCTCATCACACAATTTCAAATGTTGCTTTGGTCGGTGGGGGAAGCTACCCACAGCCAGGAGAAATTTCAATGTCACATAACGGCGTTTTGTTCTTAGATGAACTACCAGAATTTAAGCGAGAAGTTTTAGAGGTTATGCGTCAACCACTTGAAGATCGTGAGGTGACTATTTCTAGAGCTAAGTTTACCGTTACGTATCCTTCATCTTTTATGTTGGTGGCTAGTATGAATCCAAGTCCTAGTGGGTATTTTAACGATCCTGATGCACCAGTAACATCTTCTCCAGCAGAGATGCAGCGTTATCTTAGCAAGGTTTCTGGACCTTTATTGGATAGAATAGATATTCATATTGAAGTGACACCAGTTCCATTTGAGAAGTTGTCCGATTCTCGTAAAGGTGAGTCATCCGTTTCAATCAGAGAACGGGTTACTAGAGCTAGAAGCATACAGACTTCTCGTTTTGAGAGCTCGAAATCTGTTCATTATAATGCGCAAATGAATGTAAAGCAAATTAGAAAATATTGCGAATTGGATGATATGTCTAAAAATTTATTAAAAACAGCTATGGAACGTTTAAATCTATCAGCACGTGCTTATGATAGGATTTTGAAAGTTTCTAGGACAATAGCTGATTTAGAAGCTAGTCCTCATATAAAAGGGTCACATATTACCGAAGCAATTCAATATCGTAGTTTAGATAGAGAAGGGTGGTTGGGGTAAGAGCTGATATAAATCTGTAGCTTTTAGTTTGTTTTATAGTTGAAAACAATTTTTAATACATTCTTTTTTATACTTTTAAGGTCTATTAATCAATTATATTATAAAATGAAAAACCTGTCATTACTTATCATTGGGATAATAATAGGCGCCTTAGGGACCTATTATTTTTGCCCAAATTCGCCAGAAGATGAAGTGCTGCTTGGAAGTGCTGTAAAACCAAGTGGTGTTATTACAGCAGCAGAAGCAAAAGCTTTAGATATGGCATTCGATTCTAGACACCAGTTAATTAGCGATTCAATTGTTAATAAACCAGATAATAGGTCTGCATGGTGGTCTCTAGAAGACATTCAAAATTATTTAGAATATGCAGAAGACCAATCATCGGAATTAGGATATAAAATGGATGGTATCCGTTTGTATTTAGGAGCATATCCAAATACTGCAAAAGGTACAGTAGGCTATACAACTATGTTTTTTGTGCCAACAGGCGAACGTGTCGTTGCTGAAGGTTCAAGTGCGCCTTTTAAATTAAAGCGTAAGGGTGGTGATGTGCCAGGAGGCGACGGACTTAATATGGGAGGCTTAGGAGAGCCGCCAAGTATTAATTACCCACAATAATTATCTACAATTTTTGATTGAATTTTTATTAAATAATGCGTCCCTAATTAGTTTAGGGCTTGAAATTTTAGCAGCTGTAACAGGTCTTGTGTTTTTTTCTAAATACAAGCATACGGCTGCTAAATATTTTATATACTTCTTAGTTTATGTTGTTTTCTTTGAAGTAGTAGGTAGGTATACGCGTTTTATAAAAAACGATGGAGTTTTGTCTTTCCTTGAAAATACGTTATTAGAAAAAAATTATTGGTGGTATTCATTATGTTGGTTAATCTTAAGTGTTGCTTTCTATGGTTGGTATTATTTAAAAACTCTAACAAATAAAAACCATAAAAAAATATTAAAGTTCACCTTGTTCGGGTTTCTTATTTATGCTGTTTTAATTACTGTTTTGAATTGGGAAGCTTTTTTCAATACCAATTTTGTTTCTATTACTGTTTTTGGTGCTTTAATAATACTGCAGTGTGTGTTTTATTATTTTCTCGAAATTCTACAAAGCGATAAGATTCTAACCTTTTACAAATCCTTAAATTTTTATATTACCTGTTCCATATTAATTCTATGGTTAGTACAAACGCCATTAGTTTTTTTTGAACCTTATTTTGGAATTTTAGACATGGATTATGTGTATTTACGAAACTTTATAAACCTTAATATTATAGCTTTTATGTATTTATCTTTTACAATAGGGCTCGTCGTTTCAAACCCAAATTATGAATAAGCTATTAATTTTTATTTACCAAAACCCTATACATGTATCTACTTCAGCAGAGCGAAATTTGTTGATATATATGGTGTTTGTTTTATTTATAATATTCACTTTTTTCGTTGTGTTTTTTATAGTCTTTTTAAAGCGTAAAAATAAGATGATTCAAGATAAAATTAAGCTAGAACAAGCATTTCAAGATGAATTATCGGATACACAAATAGAAATTCAAGAGCAAACATTAAAGAATATTGGTCAAGAATTACATGATAACATTGGGCAGTTATTGTCTGTAGCTAATATGCAAATGAGCATCATGAATATGCAGGTAGATGAATCGTTAAGAGAGCAATTTACAGAAACTAAAAATGTAGTAAAAGATAGTTTAAGTGAAGTACGTGCACTTTCAAAATCTTTAAATAGTGATGTTATAGCTAACAGAGGTTTTCAGAAATCTGTTGAGAATGAGATAACGCGGATAAATAAATTACAATTATTACATGCTATTTTAGAAATTAATGGTGATGAAACCTTATTTAATAATTCTAAAGATAGTATTATCTTATTCAGAATTATTCAAGAATTTATATCCAATACTATTAAGTATGCTTCAGCAGCTAGTTTACTAGTGTCCTTAGATTATCAGGAGGGTCAGCTAGTAATACAAATTTCTGACGACGGAAAGGGGTTTGATGTTGAGTTGGCTGAAAAAGGTTCGGGTTTAATTAATATGAAAAATCGCGCCGATTTAATTCATGCTGATTTTAATTTAAATTCAGAATTAAATAATGGGACACAATTACAAATTATCTATACTTATCGTGAAGAGAATAGCTTAGTTTTATAAGCAGGCATCCCAAATTGGATTGCTAGGTAATGGGGCGATAACCTTAATAGTTTCTTTCGAAACGGGATGTACGAATTCTAGTTGTCTAGCGTGTAAACAAATACTACCATCTGGATTACTTCGTTTAAATCCATATTTTAAATCACCTTTTATAGGGCAACCAATACTAGATAATTGAACACGTATTTGATGATGACGTCCAGTTTCTAATGCCACTTCAATTAAGAAATAATTATCCAATTCTTTTAAAACTTGATATCTTAAAATAGCTTTTTTACTAGCTTCAGACTCCTTAGTAAATGCTGTAGATTTGTTGTTCTTAGGATTTTTTCGCAGCCAATGCATTAACCGGTCCGTTTGTTTTGGTGGTGTATTTTTTACTAAAGCCCAATATGTTTTTTGAGCCTCTTTATTGGCGAAAATTTTGTTTAACCTAGGTAAAGCTTTGCTAGTCTTAGCAAACATAACAAGTCCTGTTGTGGGTCTGTCTAATCTATGAACAACCCCAAGGTAAACATTACCTGGTTTATTGTATTTGTCTTTAATATAAGTTTTAACCACATCACTTAGTGGTGTATCTCCTGTTTTATCACCTTGAACAATATCTCCAGCTCGTTTATTTACAATAATTATATGATTGTCTTCATATAAAACTTGGAGGTTGTTTTTGTTTGATAGTGTTTTCGACATTAAATGATAAATACAGTTACACAATGGCTAACTTATTTAAATTGTTAGCAGTTTTTAGTGTTCAAAAATTAATATTGTTCCTCATCATTTGGAAAATCCATAGCTTTTACATCTTTATCATATTGAGAAATGGCCTGAGTCATTTCTTCAAATAAATTCATATAACGACGTAAGAAGCGCGGATTAAATTCATGTGTCATACCTATCATATCGTGTAGTACTAGAACCTGACCATCAACCCCTTTACCAGCACCAATACCAATTACTGGAATGCTAACACTTTTAGCAACCTCTTCAGCTAATTTAGCAGGTATTTTTTCTAAAACAATGGCAAAACAACCAGCTTTTTCAAGCATTAAAGCATCTTCTTTAAGTTTAGCAGCTTCTTGATCTTCTTTGGCACGTACTGTATAGGTTCCAAACTTATATATAGATTGTGGTGTTAATCCTAAATGCCCCATAACAGGAATACCTGCGTTTAATATTCGTTTAATAGAGTCTTTTACTTCTTTACCTCCTTCTAGTTTTACTGCATGACCACCACTTTCTTTCATAATTCTAATAGCCGAGCGTAAGGCTTCTTTAGGATCACTTTGGTAACTACCAAACGGTAAGTCAACAACTACCAATGCTCTGTCTACGGCACGTACAACTGAGGAAGCATGATAAATCATCTGATCTAAAGTTATTGGTAAAGTAGTTTCATGTCCAGCCATTACATTACTCGCAGAATCACCAACTAGAATAACATCTATACCAGCGCCATCTACAATTTTAGCCATAGTATAATCGTATGCTGTAAGCATAGATATCTTTTCACCTTTAGACTTCATATCTACCAAGGTTTTAACGGTAATTCGTTTGTATTGCTTTTTTGCGACTGACATATCTTTTGTTTAAAGTGTTTGTAAAATTAATAAATATAAAAGTGGTTCGTAAATGTTTTTTGATAATTGTATCATTTACTCTTAACGCGAAAGATAATGCGTTGTGTATGTTGTTAACAATCAGTTAAGTTAACACTTACAGCTAAACCTCCTTCACTAGTTTCTTTATATTTGGAATTCATGTCTTTAGCGGTTTCCCACATAGTATTAACTACTTTATCTAATGGTACTTTTACATTTTCTGGATCTGTATCTAAGGCAAGTTCAGCGGCGTTTATGGCTTTTATTGCTCCCATTGAGTTACGCTCTATACAAGGTACTTGAACGAGTCCTCCAATAGGATCACATGTTAAACCTAAATGGTGTTCCATGGCAATTTCAGCAGCTATTAATACCTGTTCTGGAGTACCTCCTAATAATTCACATAATGCTCCAGCCGCCATGGCAGAGGAGACCCCAATTTCTGCTTGACATCCACCCATTGCAGCCGAGATTGTTGCACCTTTTTTAAATATAGATCCAATTTCACCAGCGACTAATAAGAATTTTTTGATGTGTTCAAAATTTCCTTGATGATTTTCAATTACCAAATAATACATTAATACCGCTGGAATTACACCAGCACTTCCATTGGTAGGTGCTGTAACAACACGACCTAAGGAAGCATTAACTTCATTAACTGCTAAAGCGAAACAACTAACCCATTTTAAAATTTGGCGGAATTTAACTTCGGTATTTCTAATACTTTCTAACCAAGTTTGTGGTGAATCATAAGGAACATCATTCGATAGTTTTTGATGCGTATCAAACGCACGGCGTCTAACATTTAAGCCGCCGGGTAAATTACCTTCAGTATGGCAACCTACATACATACATTCTAGCATTGTATCCCAAACACGCTTAATTTCTATATCTATATTTTCTTCATCTCTAATAGATTTTTCATTTTCTAAAACAACACCAGAAATAGGTAAGTTTAGTTGTTGACAGTAATCTAATAATTTTACGCCATTTTCAATAGGATAGGGGAACGTACAATAAAATACAATCTTATTAGCTTTGGAATTCTCACGTTCTTCTTGCACAACAAATCCACCTCCAATAGAATAATAGTTAGTGTGATGCTTTTCGCCATCTATTGTTGCGGTAAATCGCATACCATTGGCATGAAAAGGTAAAAACTCTCTATTGAAAATAATATCAGTGTTTGGTTTAAAATCTAAAGTACGCTCATTATTAAGACGTAATGTATTGGTGTTTTTAATAGATGCTATTATAACATCAATGGTGTCTACAGGAATATATTCTGGGTCGGCACCACTTAATCCAAGCATTACAGCATAATCGGTAGCATGTCCTTTTCCTGTAAGTGATAATGATCCATATAAGTCAACACTTATATGTTCAACTTTATCAAATAAATTTTGACTTTTAAGGTCGGCAATCCAGCGCTCGGCAGCACGCCAAGGCCCAAGGGTGTGCGAACTAGAAGGTCCAACACCTATTTTTAGCATATCAAATACAGAAATACACTCCATTTACGAAATCGTTTTTTATGAAGGGCAAATATACATTTTAGTTTCTGATGTTTCTATGGAATATTAAAGGATATTAATGTATATAGACCTAGCGTTTTTCAAACTCAGTTATACCATATGAATCTATAACAACATCAATATTACTATAATCTTGTTTTCCAACATTGTCGGCAGGCACAACAACTACTCGGAATACTTGATTTCGGGTCCATGAATTATCCAATGTGTTAAAGTTAACGGTCCCATCTAAAAAGAAACGTACATCATTACGAGTGAAATCAAAATTATAAACTAATGTTCCATTATCAAACTCTGCAGTTTGAGGTAATAATCGCCAAATTTCTTGTCCATTACTAACTTCCCATAGAATATAAACTAAGGTAACATCGGAGGGATAGGTTGTAAAACCATAAGGTTCAAAAACTTCATAATTATTGTTTGGTGTAAAATCTAATTCAATCTCAAAAGCAGAAGCTACAATTAAACCACCATCATAACCAGGAGGTCCTTGAGGTCCTTCACAAGATAAAATGAATATAAAGCTTAGTAGTGTGAATAGTAATTTACGTTTCATAATGGCTTTTTTATTTCTTTAAAAATACAAATAATTAGTTGATTTAGGACTTTTTGCTATTATTTAACAGGTAAATATGACAAGGTGTCACATTTTTTGTCATGGCACAGTACTTGACTATTACACTTCGAAATTAAATAAGAACACAACATTTCCAATTAACCTTGGAAACTATAAATTTAAAGAAATATAACTATTATGAGTAAAATTATTGGAATCGATTTAGGTACAACTAATTCTTGCGTTTCTGTAATGGAAGGTAATGAGCCTGTTGTAATACCAAATGCAGAAGGTAAACGTACAACACCATCTGTAATCGCTTTCGTTGAAGGCGGTGAAATTAAAGTTGGTGACCCAGCAAAACGTCAAGCCGTAACAAACCCAACTAAAACGGTTTATTCTATTAAGCGTTTTATGGGTAATAAGTTTTCTGAATCATCAAATGAAGCAGAACGCGTACCATATAAAGTAGTAAAAGGTGATAACGATACACCACGTGTAGATATTGATGGTCGTTTATATACACCTCAAGAATTATCAGCAATGATTCTTCAAAAAATGAAGAAGACAGCTGAAGATTATTTAGGTCAAGATGTATCACGTGCAGTAATTACTGTACCTGCATACTTTAATGACTCACAACGTCAAGCAACTAAAGAAGCTGGTGAAATTGCTGGTTTAAAAGTTGAACGTATTATTAATGAGCCTACTGCAGCAGCATTAGCTTATGGTATGGACAAAAAAGGTACAGACCAAAAAATCGTAGTATTCGATTTTGGTGGTGGTACACATGATGTTTCTATCTTAGAATTAGGTGATGGCGTTTTTGAAGTATTATCAACAGACGGTGACACACATTTAGGTGGTGACGATGTCGATGAAAAAATTATTAGCTGGTTAGCTGATGAGTTTAAAGCAGACGAAGATATTGACTTACGTAAAGACCCAATGGCTTTACAACGTTTAAAAGAAGCTGCTGAAAAAGCGAAGATTGAATTATCATCTTCAGCTCAAACAGAAATTAACTTACCTTATGTAACGGCTACTGCTAGTGGACCAAAACACTTGGTACGTACATTAACACGTTCTAAATTTGAGCAGTTAATTGACGATTTAGTTAAGCGTACAATAGCACCATGTGAATCTGCTTTAAAAGCTGCAGGTATTTCAAAAAGTGATATTGACGAAGTTATCTTAGTAGGTGGTTCAACACGTATCCCTGCTGTACAAGAAGCTGTTGAGAAATTCTTCGGTAAAAAACCTAGTAAAGGAGTTAACCCTGATGAAGTTGTTTCTTTAGGAGCTGGTATCCAAGGTGGTGTATTAACAGGTGATGTAAAAGATGTGCTTTTATTAGACGTTACACCATTATCTCTTGGTATTGAAACTATGGGTAATGTTATGACTAAATTAATTGAAGCTAACACAACAATCCCTACTAAAAAATCACAAGTATTCTCTACAGCTGCTGATAACCAGCCATCTGTTGAAATTCATGTGTTACAAGGTGAACGTGCAATGGCAGCTGATAACAAAACAATTGGTCGTTTCCATTTAGATGGTATCCCACCAGCAAAACGTGGTACACCTCAAATTGAAGTAACGTTTGATATTGATGCGAATGGTATCATTAAAGTATCAGCTACAGATAAAGCGACTAACAAAACTCAAGATATTCGTATTGAAGCATCTTCAGGTTTAACAGAAGAAGAAATTCAAAAAATGAAAGCTGATGCTGAAGCAAATGCAGATGCCGATGCTAAAGCTAAAGAAACAGCTGATAAGTTAAACAGTGCTGATGCTATGATTTTCCAAACAGAAAGTCAATTAAAAGAATTTGGTGATAAATTATCGGATGATAAAAAACAACCAATTGAAGAAGCTCTTGAAGAGTTGAAAAAAGCTTTCGAAACAAAAGACATTGCTGTTATAGACCCTGCTTTAGAGAAAATAAATGAAGCGTGGAAAGTAGCAAGTGAAGAAATGTACAAAGCTCAAGCAGATGCTCAAGGTCAAGGTGCACCAGGTGCAGGACCAGAAGGTGATGCTGGAACAGATTCTAACGAAGGAAGCGACGTAGAAGATGTTGATTTCGAAGAAGTGAAATAAGTATAGTATAAGTCATTTGACTAAAATTATATATCAAAGCGTAATCTTAACAGATTACGCTTTTTTTATGTTTCTAATTAAAGTTATGCATGCATAATAAATATGTTATATTTGTAAAAAAGATACCCTATGAACACGAAACTTACTGAACTCCTAAAAATTGATAACCCCATAATTATGGCACCTATGTTTTTGGTGTCTAATACCGCTATGGTTATCGAAGGTATGAAAAGTGGTATCGCAGGTTGTATTCCCGCACTAAATTATAGAACTATAGATGAGCTTCGTAAAGCTATTAACGAACTAAAAGCTGCTAAATCTAAACTTCCTAGCGGTGTAAATGGAGCTTTTGGTTTTAATCTTATCGTTAATAAATCTAATGTAAAATATAGGGAGCAGTTACAAGTGATTTGTAAGGAAGGCTGCGATTTTATAATTACATCTTTAGGAAGTCCGGAAGAAACCATAAATGAAGCACATGCAGTTGGAATTAAAGTACTTTGTGATGTTACAGACTTACATTTTGCTAAAAAAGTAGAGCAGCTTGGCGCTGATGCAGCAATAGCTGTAAACAGTGAGGCAGGTGGCCACCGAGGAAATTTATCGCCAGAAGAATTAACGCATTTATTAAATAAAGAATTACAGATACCAGTTATATCTGCAGGAGGCGTAGGATGTAAGGCTGATATGGATTTGATGCTTAGTTATGGAGCTGCGGGTGTTTCAGTAGGCAGTCCATTTATTGCATCTGTTGAAGCAGGTGTTACAGAAGAGTATAAGCAAGCTTGTGTAACTTATGGCGCTAATGATATTGTTATGACCGAGCGTATTTCTGGAACGCCTTGTACGGTTATTAATACACCTTATGTACAAAAAATAGGAACCAAATCTTCAGGCTTAGAGAAAGTGTTAAACAAAAACAAAACTCTAAAAAAATGGGTTAAAATGATTCGTTTTTATATTGGAATGAAAGCAACAGAAAAGGCAGCTTTAAATGCAACATACAAGACGGTTTGGGTTGCGGGGCCAAGCATAGAACACACGAAAGCGGTTTTACCTACGCGCGATATCGTAGCAAATTTATTACGTTAAGGAATTATACCAAAGCTATTAATGATTTCTACATTAACAATATGTTTTCCCTTAAAAGGGATTATTTGCAAACGATTTTCAAAAAGTTCTTGAGCACGATTTGTTTCATAAATAATACGTTCGGCATTTAAATATTCGTCTTCTGTACCATAAATAAGGGAAACCTTGGTGTTTTTATTTAAATATTTAAAATCTTCAACTTTCAATTCTTTAGGGATTCCTCCAGAATGTAAAATTAATTGTGAACAATTAAGCTGACGTTTGGCGATGTATCGTGATGCTATGCTAACACCTTGAGAGTATCCCATTACAATTAAATTAAGGTGATTTGGTATGGATTCTGATTCCATAACAGCATCAATGTTTTGCAGTACATTAGCAGTTTCTTTTACAGTGTTTTCTTTTGTAAGCCAGCTAGCTCCAACATGTTTAAACTTTGGAGGCGTATAGTATTTACTTGGTGCCTGAGGTGCTATGATGTAATTTTCTTCTGCCGACAATCCTTGAAAATATCTTAAAAAATAGCGACTCAAATACCCCATGCCATGAAAAACAATCCATACATTTTTTGTGGTATCTGTTAACTTGTTTAACGTAGCGTAACTATTAGTAGTTTTATACGATATTTCCTTTTCTGTTAGATTCATTTGTTCAGGCTGTTTTGTACTTTTACACTTCTATTTTAAACACAGTAAATATGTCCATGTCTAAAGAAGCCAAACTTAAGGAAATCAATGCGGTTTGCAAAAACACCTTAATGGAAACCCTAGAAATAAGTATCTCAGATTTTGGGGACGATTTTCTAATAGCTAAAATGCCTGTTAACTCAAGGGTTTATCAACCAGATGGTGTATTGCACGGTGGCGCAACTGCTGCTTTAGCTGAAAGTGTTGGTAGTTTTGCTTCACATTTATTTACAAATGTAGCAGATGTGTTTGTGCGTGGTATTGAAATTACAGCGAACCATGTTAAAAGTGTTACAGACGGTCATGTATATGCTAAAGCAACGTTTTTACACAAAGGAAGAACCACACAGTTATTAGATATTCGGGTTACTGATGATGCGGATAATTTAATTTCTATTTGTCGCTTGTCAACTATTTCTCTGCCACGAAAAAAATAAATCATGATCTTTGTCGATTTTTTAAGTCAACTCCAAACGCAGTTAGATAATAATATGCCATTTGTTGCATATCGAAATCCAGGGGAACTGCAAATCTCATCTTTATTACAAATTAATGATACTATTTTTAAAACGGATGATTTTTCTGAAAGTGGATATGTATTTGCACCTTTTGATTTAAATAATGAGTCTATTTTAATTCCAAGTGATCAAGCATTAAGTATTAGTAGTGAAATTAATGAAGATGTAGATTTAGAGAATTACACAAATATTTTAAAAAGCGATAGTTCAGTTACAGAATTTTCATCTGAAAAAAAGCACATTAATCTTGTTGCCAAAGGAGTTGAAAAGATAGAAGGAGGTTTTTTCAAAAAAGTTGTCCTCTCCAGAGAAGAGGTGTTAGATTTAGCTGATGCAGATGCGCTAGCTATTTTTATGAGTTTGATAAAAACCTATCCATTAGCTTATGTTTATATATGGTTTCACCCTAAAGTGGGAATGTGGTTAGGAGCAACACCTGAAACGTTACTTAATATAGAAAACAAGCAATGTAAGACAATGGCTTTGGCAGGTACACAGATTTATAATGGTAAAGTGGACGTTACTTGGGGCGAGAAAGAGCTTGAAGAGCAAGATATTGTTACTAAATTCATCGTTTCAAGCTTAGAAAATAAACTTGATGGCTTAAAAACTTCAGCAGTTAAAACCATGAGAGCTGGTAATTTACTACACCTTAATACACAAATTACAGGACGGTTGAATCAAACAGACTCTAGCTTAAAAGAAATTATAAAATCATTGCACCCTACACCGGCTGTTTGTGGTTTGCCTAAAGCAGAAGCCAAAAAATTTATATTAGAAAATGAGAATTATAATAGGGCATTTTATACAGGTTTTTTAGGTGAATTGAATATGAAGAAGGTAACTTCTAGAAATACCAATCGCCGTAATGTTGAGAATAGTGCTTATGCTAGTATAAAAACGGTTTCTAATTTATTTGTTAATCTACGATGTATGCAACTAATGGGTAACCAAGCACACTTGTATATTGGAGGTGGAATAACTAAAGATTCATGCCCATCAAGCGAATGGGAGGAAACTGTAGCAAAATCCTTAACCATGAAAAAGGTATTACAATAGTTTTTTATCAGTCTGTTATTTGTTATTTTTACACTTAGATTTATTCTTACATGCAATACCCAAAAATACCGTTAGCACAGACTATCGTTCAGCTTTGTAAAGCTAAAAATATTCAACATATTGTTATTTCACCAGGGAGCCGAAGTGCACCTGTAACACTTGGTTTTACACATGATGATTATTTTACTTGTTATAGTGTTGTAGATGAGCGTTGTGCTGCTTTTTTTGCATTAGGCATTGCACAACAAATACAATATCCGGTTGCCATACTTTGTAGTTCAGGGAGTGCATTATTAAATTATTATCCAGCAATAGCTGAAGCTTACTTTAGCCATATTCCATTAGTTGTCTTATCTGCTGATAGACCAGAACATCTTATTGGTATTGGTGACGGACAGACTATTAATCAGCCTCATGTTTATCAGAACCATATTTTATACGAAGCTAATTTACAGTCGGCCATTAATCAAGAATTGGAATCAACGGAAATTCAGGAGGAAAATGAAAGTGAAATTAATTTAGCCCTAAATAAAGCCATTTCTAAATCGGGACCTGTACATATAAACATGCCTTTTCATGAGCCACTATATGAGTTAACTAATGAATTGCTGGTTAACCCAAAGGTTTTTGAAAGTGAACAAGAACCTAATAATGTTGCTGACTCTGTTTATGAAGCGTGTATAGATTTATGGAACAGTTCAACAAGAAAAATGATTTTAGTAGGAGTAAATCATCCCAATACTGTTGATGAAAAATGGCTTGAGATCCTAGTAAAAGATCCTAGCGTTATAGTTTTAACAGAAACGACATCTAATATTCATAATCCTGAGTTTTTTAATAGTATTGATACGTTAATAGCACCTTTAGAAACCGATGATTTTGAGGGTTTACAACCAGAAATTTTGATAACCTTTGGCGGCTTAATTGTATCTAAAAAGATAAAAGCCTTTCTAAGAACTTTTAAACCAAAATCACATTGGCACATTGATGAAGATTATGCTAATGATACTTTTTTCTGTTTAGATAAACATATAACAACCACTCCAAACACGTTTTTTAAAACGTTTTTACCTCAAGTATCAAATACTATAATAAGTAACTACAAAGATACTTGGCAAGAGGTTAAAGCCTATAGAAAAGATAAGCAATTTAAATACTTAAATAAAATAGCGTATAGTGATTTTCAGGTTTTTGAAACTTTAATAAAATCATTGCCATTACAAACGGTATTACAACTAGGTAATAGTTCAACCATACGTTATGCACAGTTATTTGAAATACCAAAGTCTATACAGGTGTTTTGTAATCGCGGGACCAGCGGAATTGATGGGAGTACATCAACAGCAATTGGAGCAGCAGTAACTCAAAACAAGCAAACTATTTTTATTACTGGAGATTTGAGTTTCTTTTATGATAGTAATGCGCTATGGAATAATTATATACCTAATAACTTCAGGTTGGTTATTATTAACAATCAAGGTGGTGGTATTTTTAGAATATTACCAGGGAATAAGGATTCAGATAATTTTGAGAACTTTTTTGAAACCAAACATCAGTTAACAGCAGAACATTTAGCTGCTATGTATGGATTTCAATATCATAAAACTACTAACTTACAAGAATTAAACGATAACCTCGAAACGTTTTATGCACCCTCTGAGCAACCTAAAATTTTAGAGATTTTTACTCCTCGGGCAGAAAATGATAAAGTGTTACTTAATTACTTCAGCTATATTAAGTAATGCTTAAATTACAGCTTATAATTTTTAAAATTCCTATTTTTTGAGTAAATTGAAGCAGTAATTAATCATTAATAAAGAATAACAAAATGAGTAAAAGAGACGACTTAATAGCTAAGTATGCTGCCGATTTAAAAGATAAAGTAGGTGTAAGCCCAGATATGGACTTATTAACTAAAGTAACAATTGGTTGTGGGCCATCTATTTATAATGCAGATGCATCTACAGTTTCTGGATCAGATGCTTCGGAATTAGCAACAGTAAAGAATAATTTTTTAATTAAAAAATTAGGTTTAACTGAAGGTCCTGAATTAGATAAAGGTTTAGAAGAGGTGTTAGAAGCCTATGGAAAATCTAACCGTAACAAATACAGAGCAGTAGTATACTACTTATTAACTAAGCATTTCAAAAAAGAATCTGTATACTAGATTTTATTTACAAGATAAAAAAAGCCACTTGATGTGGCTTTTTTTTATACCAAAGAATCACACAATTAATCTTGTTTGAAATCAAAAAAATTGGATGCATATTGTATCCTATAAAATACTACCTTTGCAAAATGATAAAAATAGGAGAATTTAATACATTAGAAATCATCCGGGAAACAGAACCTGGATTATTCTTAGAAGATAACGAAGGTAATGAAGTGTTATTACCAAATCGATATGTACCTGAATCATTTAAAATTTGGGAAAAGATTGATGTATTTGTCTATTTAGATAATGAAGAACGTTTAGTTGCTGTAACAGACAAACCTTATATTCAGCGAGGAGATTTTGCTTTATTACGCTGTAATGCTGTTACAGAATTTGGAGCCTTTTTAGATTGGGGAATGGTTAAGGAACTATTTTGTCCGTTTAAAGAACAGGCTTTCAAAATGAAAAAAGGAGGATGGTATTTAGTTTACTGTTTTCTTGATGAAGAAAGTAATCGTTTGGTGGCCTCTAGTAAAACCAATCAGTTTTTAGATAATAAAGAACTTACCGTAGAGCCTTTTGAAGAAGTAGATTTGATTGTTTCTCATCCATCTGATATGGGGATGAATGTAATTATCAATAAAAAACACCTAGGTTTAATATTTAATGATGATATTTTTCAAGATTTATCAGTAGGTGATAGACTTAAAGGTTATGTAAAGAAAATACGTCATGACAATAAAATAGATATTGTTCTAGGGAAAGTAGGATATCGTAGTATTGAGCCAAATGCCGATGCTATTATGAAAGCTCTCCAAGATCATGGTGGGTATTTAGACTTAAATGATAAATCTGATCCTGAAGCCATAAAAAGTGTCTTACAGATGAGTAAGAAAAGTTTTAAAAAGGCAATAGGAACACTATACAAGCAAAAACTTATAGAAATTAAGGAAGACGGTATTTATTTAAAAGATTAATTTTTAGCAGCTTCTACCTTTAATAATAACCATTTTTCTGCAGTTTTTAAATCAGGGAAAAGCTGTCTGTTTATTTTTTTGAAAAAGTAATTCTCTAATTCAAAATTAATACTCAAACTACTATCCCAAGTAACTACAGCTGTAGCAACTAGGTTTTTTAATTCATTTTCTAACTTAAAAGCATCGCTCGGTACTGTCGTAAAATGGTTGGTTTTATTAACTATAAGACCAAATGGCTTATGTATTGGATAAAAAGTTTGACTAAGCCTAATAATCGTTCTCACAACAGGGATTGATACATGTGTATTCTCAGCATATTCTATTAATGCAAAGTCATCATAAAAGTATAAGTCACCTATTTTGAGTTGATAGTATTTACGAGGTTTAGATTGTAGGTTTTGGTGAATAGGGGATTTGGACATTAATTATAAATTAAAATTCTTTTTTATTGATTTTGGTAACGCATCCTTATGTATCATAATAGATATCGTTTTTAAACGCATATAAGCTTCACTCATATAGATATATCCGTTATTAGCTACACGGCTGTCATCGGAACCCCAAGAGTTTTTAACTTTATAATATACGGTGCCATTCTGATCTTTTAGCATGCCTGTAATGTGCATTAAATGATCGTCGGTTGTATTATAGTTCTCAAATTCTTGTTGTCTATATTCTGGTGTTATAACTTTCTCTGGACGCACACTTATAATGGCTTCAGCAGCTTTAGTTTCGTTTTCAGGGATAACCACTATACCATGTTTTGCAGAGAATGTTTTTTCGCTTACATCACAATCTAATTCAACTGAAAATCCATTTTCCAAAGCGTTATTTATAGTTTGTATTAGCTCATCTAATGGTACATTGTAAAAACTTCCATTAGAAAAATTATCAGGAATATTTAAGATGAATTCTGAGTAAAAAGGCTTATGTATGAATGATGTAATGCTCAAGTAATCAGAAGGTTTAATGTTAGTCATTTCAAGAAATGATTTAGGCGTGTAGTTGTTGCCTTCATATGTAAATTCCGTGATATCATCACCTAAATATGTGTCTAACGTACGGTCTACAACACTTTGCCATTTTGGAGATAAACTACGACCTGGGTTATCAATATAAACATCCAATAATCCTTTTAAAACTGCAACCATTTCTGAATGATTATGACTTGTGCTTTGAGCATCTAAACCGCTATAAACAGATTGCGGAACTAAGCCATATTCAGATACACTGTTCATTACATCATGCGCTAAACCACCTTCACTAAACTGAGCTTTGCCTTGGCGCATAACATAATTCCATGCTTTTTTAGGATAAGTATGACGGACTTGAAACATTTCAGAAATATCAATTTGTTTTCCCGTTAAGCGTATAATCTCACTTTCTAAAAATGAAGAAGTAGAAAAACTCCAGCAAGTCCCTGTGTTACCTTGACTTATTACAGGAGTCGCATCTAAATCTATTATAGGTTCAAAGGCGTAGCTTTGAGAATATCCGAATGAATACGAGAAAAAAGCTATGAATAAAATTAGAATATTCTTCATGTGACTAAATTGTTAGATAAATAATAATTATTTTTGGCAAAAATAAAAAAAATGAGTGTAGCAAACTGGAAAACAGTTAAAGAATATGAAGATATTACCTATCAAAAATGTGATGGTGTAGCTCGTATAGCCTTTAACCGCCCTGACGTAAGAAATGCCTTTCGTCCAAAAACAACAAGTGAATTGTACGATGCATTTTATGATGCCAATGAAGACGTTAATATTGGTGTTGTATTGTTAAGTGCAGAAGGTCCTTCATCTAAAGATGGTATTTGGAGCTTCTGTTCTGGTGGCGACCAAAAAGCTAGAGGACACCAAGGTTATGTTGGAGAGGATGGCTATCACCGTTTGAATATATTAGAGGTTCAACGATTAATTCGTTTTATGCCTAAAGCGGTTATTGCTGTTGTTCCGGGATGGGCAGTAGGTGGAGGCCATAGTTTGCATGTGGTGTGTGATTTAACATTAGCGAGTAAAGAACATGCTATTTTTAAACAAACAGATGCCGATGTAACTAGTTTTGATGGAGGCTACGGTTCTGCTTATTTAGCTAAAATGGTGGGACAGAAAAAAGCTCGAGAAATTTTCTTTTTAGGAAGAAATTATTCAGCTCAGGAAGCTTACGAAATGGGTATGGTTAATGCCGTTATTCCTCATGCGGAATTAGAAAATACGGCTTATGAATGGGCGCAGGAAATTCTAGCAAAATCACCAACATCTATAAAAATGTTAAAATTTGCAATGAATTTAACTGATGATGGTATGGTTGGACAACAAGTTTTTGCTGGAGAAGCGACGCGTTTAGCTTACATGACAGAAGAAGCAAAAGAAGGCCGTGATGCGTTTTTAGAAAAGCGTAAGCCAAATTTTCCAAAAAAATGGATCCCTTAAAATAGCTGTATGCCATCAATTAAACATTGGGTGTCTGCGGCACGAGTCCGTACATTACCATTATCGCTTTCAGGTATTATTATAGCTTCTTGCTTTGCCGCTTATAATGGTTTTGTTAATTGGGCAATTTTTAGTTTAGCCATATTAACAACTCTAGCGTTACAAGTACTTTCAAATTTTGCCAACGATTATGGCGATGGGGTGAAAGGTACCGATAACCATGAACGAATAGGCCCTGTTAGAGCGCTTCAAAGTGGAGCAGTAACAGCTAAGCAGATGTATCGTGCCATGAAGCTAAATATAGTTGTTATAATAGCGTTAGTAATCCTTTTACTTTATTCAGCTTTTGGAACGGAGCACCTACTTAAAACACTTATATTTATGGTTTTAGGTGGTTTTGCCGTTTATGCTGCAGTAAAATATACTGTTGGTAAATCAGCTTATGGTTATAAAGGTTTAGGTGATGTTTTCGTTTTTGTTTTCTTTGGAATTGTAAGCGGATTTGGAACTTATTTCTTGTACGCGCTACAAATAGATCATGTTATAATCCTTCCTTCTTGTACCATTGGGTTGTTAAGTGTGGCAGTTTTAAACTTAAATAACATGCGTGATATCAATTCGGATAAAAACGCTAATAAAATAACAGTTGCAGTTAAATTAGGTTTAGAAAAAGCGAAGTTATATCATTATTTTCTAATTGGTGGTGCAATTGTTTTATCATTAATATTTGCCATTTTATACTATGTGTCTCCTTATAATTTAATCTTTATGGTTATATATCTTCCACTAGTAAAACACCTTATTTATGTTCAGAAAACCAAAGAACCTTCTTTATTAGATTCTGAATTAAAGAAAGTTGCTATTTCTACTTTTATTCTAGCTGTATTAATGGGAGTTGGCTATATTTTATAATTTATTTATTACTTCTGATTTTCTGTAATAGTTTAAGATTTTGTATTTTTCAATACATAAATTTTAAACTATTACTTTAATGAAAATTACATTTTACGGTCACGCCAGTTTAGGAATCGAAATGGCTGGCATTCATATACTTGTTGATCCGTTTATTACTGCAAATGAAAAGGCTTCTCATATAGATATTGATACTTTAAAAGCCGACTATATTTTACTAACTCATGCGCATCAGGACCATATTTTGGATGTAGAAGCTATTGCTAAACGCACTAACGCTGTTATTGTTTCTAATTTTGAAATTGTTAACTATTATCAAAACTTAGGTTTTGAAGGTCACCCGATGAATCATGGAGGCTCTTGGGATTTTAATTTTGGTACCGTTAAATATGTAAACGCCATTCATACGTCATCATTCCCTGATGGTACTTACGGAGGTCAACCAGGTGGGTTTGTTATCGAAACTGCTAATAAAAATATTTATATAGCTGGAGATACTGCTTTAACAATGGATATGAAACTGATACCGTTGCGTACAAAACTCGATTTAGCTATTTTACCAATTGGAGATAATTTTACAATGGGTGTGGCAGATGCTATTTTAGCTAGTGATTTTGTAGCATGTAATCAGGTGTTAGGATACCATTTTGATACATTTGGATATATTGAAATTAATCATGATGATGCTATTCGTCAATTTTCTGAAAAGAATAAAAGCCTTAAACTGCTTGAAATAGGAGAATATTTAGAGTTATAAATAACTTTTTTTAGATTTTTTAACTACAAAGTGTAACAATACCATTTGTGCTTTGTCTTTAATATTATACAAATCCAAATTTGAGTTATGAAAACTATCTTTAAAAATTGTAATATTTATGTTGTTTTGGTTATGCTATTTATCGGTATGATAAGTATAAATAATGTGCAAGCACAAAACAAAACATTTGAAGTGAAACACTTTGATAAGGTAGTCGTTAGTCCGCATTTAGAAGTGACATTTATAGCCGGAACAAAAGAATCGGTTATTGTTGAAATGTTAAGCGAATCACTTGAAGAGATTAATGTTGTTGTTAAAAATAAAAGACTACAAATCTATTTAGATGACGCAAAAATCATTACCAAAAAGGATGTAGAAAAAAGTCAAAACAATCATAATTATGATGCCTATAATGGTACTGTTGCCAAAATAACAGTATATTATAAAAAAGTGAAATCATTTTCTCTTCGAGGTGAAGAACGATTCCTGTTTAGTAACGCTATAGTTTCAGATAATATGAGTTTTGATATTTATGGTGAATCTCAAGTAACGATGAAAGATGTTACGCTTAAAGACTTAAAGATTTCAATTTATGGAGATAGTTATATTCTTATTGAAAATGGAAGTATAGAAAACCAACGAATAATAGGTTATGGTGAGAGCCGTGTGGATTTAATCGATGTTAACAATAAAGAGACTAAAATTACTGCTTATGGTGATGGAAGTTACCAATGTAATGTTTCTGACGTCCTTAAAATTGTTTCGTATGGGGAGCCAACAATTGCTTATAAAGGAAATGCTAAACTTAACCAAGGTTTATCTATTGGGGAAGTTAATATCATAAAAATTAATTAGATTATCGTACAATACTTCTTAAGGTAAACCAATGTAGAAACTTCGGAAAATAACGTTTTAAGTAAACGCCTAAGATTTCTTTTTTCCCAATATATACTTCAAATTTCTTTTTATAAATGGCTTTCAGCATACGTTTGGCAAAGACGGAAACTGGAAGCCCTTTTTCTGTGGCATCATCTTGTGAGTGCTGTAATGAGCCATCTCCAGTTAAAGCATTTCTACCAATATTAGTGTTTACAAAACCTGGGCAAACTAATGTTACCAAAACACCATCGGTTTCATGTTCTAATCGTAATGCATCAAAATAACCATGTAATGCATGCTTTGCACCACAATAACCTGAACGATAAGGCGATGCGAATTTCCCCATTAAACTCGTTACCGTTACAAAATGACCAGATTGTTGCTTAATGAAATAGGGAAGTAGTGCTTTAGATAAGGCTACGGGACCTAAATAGTCTATTTCTATAAGTTTTTTAACTACTGAAATACTAGTGTCTTTTATTAGTGAACGTTGACTTATACCACCATTATTGATAAGTATATCAATATGATTAAAGAAATTATATGCTTGTCTCACCAAGTCATCCATTTCCTCATAATCGGCTAAATTAAATGCTAAACAGGCTATGTTTTCAGGTTTAGGACAAGACTTTTTTATTAATTCTAAATCTTTTAACTGTCTAGATGAAATAATTAAATTACAGTCTTGCTTAGCTAGTAACTCAACTAATGCTTTTCCAATACCGCTCGAGGCTCCAGTAATCCAAATGGTTTTACTTTTGAAATTCATAATTTAATCATGTTTAAGGATTTATTAGTTGCTGTATTAAGCTATTAAGGTTGTTTCGTAGTCTTAATCTGATTATCAAGCCATTCTTTTCGTAGTTCGTGACTTCGTTTTCTTGAATTGTCATGAGACCATCCCGGAGGTTTTATAAGGTATTGAATGCGTGTTTTAATAGGTTTTTTTCCAGTGAAAGCATCTTTAAAAAGGTTACGCCATTCTAAGAACGCAATTTTAACAGGGTTATATGTGTCTATATTGTGAACTAAACCATATTGTACTTTTTCGGATTCTATTTCAGGTTGAAATGTTCCAAATAATTTATCCCATATAATTAAAATTCCGGCATGATTCCGATCTAAATATAAAGGGTTACTTCCGTGATGCACTCGGTGATGCGAAGGCGTATTCATTACAAACTCAAACCAATTAGGCATTCTTTTTATAGTTTCAGTATGAATCCAAAATTGATATAATAAACTAATAGCCATTTGTAGAATTATCATAGCAGGATGAAAGCCAACCAATGGCATCCAACACCAAAATATAAATGTATAAAAACCACCTGTCCAAGTTTGTCGTAATGCAGTGCTTAAGTTATAATGTTTTGAGGAATGATGAACCACATGAGATGCCCAAAATAAACGACACTCATGAGATATACGATGAAACCAATAGTAAGAAAAATCATCTGCTATAAAAATTAGAATAAAACTCCACCATGTAACTGGAATAGTGAACAGGCGTAAATTATTATATATTCCATATAACGCTAATAATACTAAGGCTTTGGTTAGAAAACCAATAAAGACGTTACCCAAACCCATTGTTATTGAGGTTAACGCATCTTTAACTTCGTAGGTTTTAATTTGTTGTTTTGTAGCGACATACAT
Source organism: Algorimicrobium bowmanii (assembly GCF_054031195.1). The sequence continues at coordinate 1,926,119 of NZ_CM132929.1, read as the reverse complement.
TTCTAACAGCATACCAATAATAAAAACAGGAATTGCAAAATGTATTATGTTAGGAAATTCAGGCATCTTGATTAGGTTTGAATGTGTAAAATACAAAATAAAATGAGTACTTTTGAAAGTACTATATGAAAGCAAATTATTATAAATATATACTGAATTTTAAACAGCCTAGCGGTACTTCGCGAGGCATATTGAAAACAAAAGAAACGTGGTTTTTACGCATAGAAAGTAATGGCAAACAAGGCGTTGGAGAATGTGGTATTCTTAGAGGGTTAAGTGCCGATGATGTACCAAATTACGAAGAACAGTTAGCTTGGGTATGTAATAATATAAACTTAGGTTTTGAAACTCTTTATAAACGTTTAGCTGCATTTCCGAGTATACAATTTGGATTAGAAATTGCTTTTAAATCGTTACACTCAGATGGTATGTATAATTTATTTCCATCAGATTTTACAACAGGTAAATCAGCAATTCCAATTAATGGACTTATTTGGATGGGTACTGAAAAATTCATGAAGCAGCAAATTCAAGATAAAATAGAAGCTGGGTTTACATGTATAAAAATGAAAATTGGTGCTATAGACTTTGATACCGAATGGGCGTTATTAAAAGCAATAAGAAATGAGTTTTCAGAGAAAGACATAGAACTACGTGTTGATGCTAACGGTGCGTTTTCGGAAACAGAGGCTCTTGAAAAATTAAAACGTTTATCCGAATTAAAGTTGCATTCTATTGAGCAACCTATAAAAGCAAAGCAGGTAGACTGTATGGCTAATTTATGTGATAAAACACCACTGCCAATTGCTCTTGATGAAGAACTAATAGGTGTCTTTGATTCCTCTGAACAGCAAAAATTATTACAAACTATAAAACCACAGTATATTATATTAAAACCAAGTTTTGTAGGAGGTTGGCAAGGAAGCTTACAATGGATAGAATATGCGGATAAGCATAATATAGGATGGTGGATTACTAGTGCATTAGAAAGTAATATTGGATTAAATGCTATAGCACAGTGGACTTATACCTTAAATAGTGCTATGCCTCAAGGTTTAGGTACAGGTAGTCTATTTACAAATAATTTTGATAGTCCTTTAACGGTAAAAAACGGAGGACTACATTATGTACCTCATACTGATTGGAATTTTAGCCTTTAAAATAATTATTTAAAAAATATTAAATTAAGTTTATGTATATAAATCAAGCATACAAAGGGTTTCATGAATGGTGGCGTTATATTTTAGGAACGCTTGTGATAGTTATGGCTGTAATTATAGGTCAATTACCATTAACAGCAGCTGTATTTATTAAATCTATGGCTAATGGCGATAGCTTTATGGAGATGAGTGAAACCGATTTATTGGGGCTTTTGGAGCCTAATTTGAATCTGTTTCTAATGTTGTTGACTTTTGCTGTTGGACTTTTAGGTATATTTTTAGTAGCTAAATATATTCATAATCAGCCTTTAGTGGCACTCTCAACATCGCGACCAAAATTAGATTGGAAACGCTTTTGGTTTGCTTTTATAACTTGGGGGATTATTTCAGTAGGGTTTATTTTTATGGATTATTTTTCAAACCCAGATACGTATGTCTTGAATTTCAAACCAATTCCATTTTTAATTTTATGTCTTGTAGCTATCATTATGATTCCCCTGCAAACTAGTTTTGAAGAATATTTGTTTCGTGGGTATTTTATGCAAGGTATTGGTGTAATTACTAAATCAAAATGGATTCCGCTATTAACTACATCTTTAGTTTTTGGGTTGTTACATATAACAAATCCAGAGGTTAAACAATTGGGGTATATCATTATGGTTTACTATATTGGTACAGGGTTGTTTCTAGGTATTATTACTTTAATGGATGAAGGGTTGGAATTAGCCCTCGGATTTCACGCAGCAAATAATCTATTTACAGCTTTATTGGTAACAGCAGATTGGACTGCTTTTCAAACGCATTCTATTTTTAAAGATACATCATTACCTGAAACGGCTAGTTTTATGGAAATATTTATGCCTGTTTTTGTCGTATTTCCTATAATCACCTATGTGTTTTCTAAGAAATATAAATGGCATAATTGGCAAGATAAATTATTTGGAACTGTTGAAGAGCCAATGAAATCATCTAGTAACTTAACAAATAATTAAAAAATTTATGGGAACCGTAATATACACTAAAGTACATAACCACTTTAAACTTAATAATTTTCATTACTCAAGGAAAGGGTTAAAAGAAGTCGCTTATAGTTATATAAAAGAAGGTGCTCATTTTGAAGTTGCTATTGGTCAGTTTTTATTAGATTGGTTAGATACAAGTACCACTATTTCTGTAAAAACATCGGGATCAACAGGAAAACCTAAAACCATTAATGTTTCTAAACAAGCAATGGTAAATTCGGCTTTAACAACTGGAGATTTTTTTAATTTAAAGCCCAAAGATCGTGCTTTAATGTGTTTGCCTGCAGAAACTATAGCAGGTAGAATGATGCTAGTTAGAGCTATAATTTTAGGACTGAATTTAGATGTTGTTCCTCCCAAGATTCAATTAGAAATTAACCCAAGTAAAACCTACCAATTTGCAGCAATGATTCCTATGCAGTTGCAAGAAAATTTAGATTTACTAACATCTATTCAAACTATAATTGTAGGAGGTGCTCCAGTTTCAAATACATTACAGAATAGTATTCAAAATATAACATCGGAAGTTTTTGAAACTTATGGTATGACTGAAACAGTAAGCCATATAGCTGTAAAACAAATTAACAATTTTGAATGTGATGATGATGCTTGTTCATTTTTTCAAGTGTTACCTGGAATTACTATATCTCAAGATGAAAGAGGGTGTTTGGTAATTGAAGCCAGTAAGCTTACGGAAGATAAAATAGTAACTAATGATGTTGTGAAATTACACGGAGAATTAGTTTTTGAATGGTTAGGACGAATAGACAATGTTATTAATTCGGGAGGCGTAAAAGTACACCCAGAAGTTATTGAAACGCATTTGAATAAATTTTTAAACTCACGTTATTTTGTTGCTGGATTGTCAGACACTACTTTAGGAGAGCGTGTAGTATTAGTTATAGAAGGGGAGTTAAAAGAGCTACCTAAAGATGTGTTTTCGGGTTTAAAAAAGCATGAAATACCTAAGGATGTGTTTTTTGTAAAACAGTTTTCGGAAACTAATTCAGGAAAAATACAGCGAAAAAAGACACTTAACTCAATCAAATAGCCCATTCACTAATTCATAGTTTTTATAAAGCTTCATGTGTTTTAGATTTATCTAGAATTTAAAACACAAAGCCATGAAAAATCTATTTTTATTAATTGCTTTCTCCTGTTTAACCATTCAGGCTCAAGCACAAAAACAAACTGTTTCCGGAACTATTTCTGATGAAAATGGGATTCCATTACCAGGGGTGAATGTCATTATTAAAGGAACATCAGAAGGTGTTCAAACAAATTTTAATGGTTTCTACACGATTCAAGTTTTAAAAGGGGCCATATTATCCTATTCATTTATTGGGTATAAAACAGAGGAAAGAACGGTTAAAACTAAAACAAGCCAAATTTCTTTTGCTATGCAAATCGATTCGGAAGCCTTAGAAGAAGTTGTTATAACTAGCCTCAGAATTAAAAGATCCCGTAGTCAGAAAACCGCTGCATCAAAAGTTAGAAAATCGAAAACACTTATACAATCTGCAAATCAAAATACAGTTCAATCACTTCAAGGAAAAGTTTCAGGGCTTGTAGTTAATACCAAAAATAATGGTATTAACCAAACAACACGTATTGTGTTACATGGTAATCGTTCTTTATCAGGAAATAACCAAGCGTTAATAGTTATTGATGGTCGGGTTTCTTCAGCAGAAGTTTTATCCAATTTAAAACCTAAGCAGATAGCAAGTACCAACGTTATAAAAGGTGCAGGAGGAACCGCTTTATACGGTTCTAAGGGGAAGAATGGAGTCATTCTTGTAACAACAAAAGACAGTAAATATAAATTACCTAAGGAGGTTAAGCATTATATAGATAATTCTGCTTTTAATAATTATAACGAGGCTTACGAAGAAATTGTAGAAAACACATTTGAAAATGTCCAAACAAAACCATTATCAACCTTTTCTATAGATGTAGATAAAGCGTCTTACAGCAACATTAGACGCATGATTAATAATGGACAGGACATTCCTGCAAATGCCGTGAAAATTGAAGAAATGGTAAACTATTTTGATTATGATTATCCACAGCCAACTGGCGAACATCCATTCTCAATAAATACAGAACAAATCCAAACACCATGGAATGCAGAGACACAATTAGTCCGTATTGGATTACAAGGTAAAACGTATGAGAATGAAGTGTTACCGGCATCAAATTTAACATTCTTAATAGATGTTTCAGGCTCTATGGGATACTCAAATAAGTTACCGCTATTAAAATCGGCGTACAAATTATTGGTTTCACAATTACGCCCTAAAGATTATGTATCTATTGTGGTTTATGCAGGTGCAGCGGGTGTGGTATTGGAGCCGACATCCGGTATTGAAAAAGAGAAAATATTAGCAGCAATAAATAAACTAGAGTCTGGAGGTTCAACAGCAGGTGGTCAAGGCATAGAATTGGCATATAGTTTGGCAGAAAAGAATTTTAAGAAAAACGGTAATAATCGTGTAATATTAGCAACAGATGGCGACTTTAATGTTGGGGCTTCATCGGATAAAGATATGGAGCAGCTAATAGAAAAAAAACGGAAATCTGGTGTTTTTTTATCGGTTCTAGGTTTTGGATATGGAAATTATAAAGATTCTAAACTTGAAACATTAGCAGATAAAGGAAACGGTAATTATGCTTATATAGATACCATGCAAGAAGCTCAAAAAGTGTTTGGAAAAGAATTTGGTGGCACCTTATTTACTATTGCTAAAGATGTAAAAATTCAAGTTGAATTTAATCCTGCAGTTGTACAAGCATATCGTTTAATTGGTTATGAGAACCGGTTGTTAGCAGATGAAGACTTTGTAGACGATACCAAAGATGCAGGAGAATTAGGAAGTGGACATACCGTTACAGCTCTATATGAAGTTATAACCGTAGGAACCAAGAGTGACTATTTAAAAGCTATTCCTAATTTAAAATATACAAACACAAATCAGATTTCTACTTTTACAGATGAATTGTTTACGGTGAAATTCAGATATAAAAAACCTGATGGAGATAAAAGTAAAGAGATGATACAGGTTCATGAAAACAAAGTAACTGAAGCATCAACGGATATGCAGTTTGCAGCAGCTGTAGCGTTGTTTGGCATGAATTTAAGACAATCCGATTATACAAATAAAGCTACGCTACAAAATGTTTTAAACTTAGCTAATACAGGTAGGGGGAGTGATCAATCCGGTTACCGATCTGAATTTATACGATTAGTTAATGCTTATGAAAATTTTTAAGTGTTTAAAATATAATAAAGGATTAATCAATATGCATAAAATTAATAAGTGTATTATGCTCTTTTAATATCGATTTTGCTTTCTCATGTTGTTCTTCAAAACTTTCTAAATCTGTACCTTTACAGATGCCATAAGAGTAATGATATTGTAATAAAGCAATATCCAATTCTGTTAGTTGTTTATTCTCAGATTGACAATTAGATAAATAACTTTCACAGCTAAAATCATCTGAAAGTTTAAAATGCCCTAATGAGCCAACAAACAATTCTTTAAGCTTTTCAGAAATTAATCGGTCGTTAAAAAATAATTTTCTATTTACCTTTAAACCACAACGGTAAACCTGATTTTTGTTGTTCCAATGTAAATAATAATCGGTATACTTATAATTTTTCATAGCCAAATCATATTCATAATCATCAAAATAATAGATTACATAATTTGATTCCTCGATGTTTTTCACTTCAGAAATATTTAATGAATCTACCTTGCTAGATATAGATTTTGCTAAAGACATTAAATCCTTTTTTACTTTTTTGGAAATGCTTTTTGAAAAATAAATACGAATTGGGTCTTTCCAATAGCGCATTACATTGCTTTTATCCACAGAATCGATACCAGTTGTTCTAAAAGCTATTTTCTTATAATAATTAAGAAAATTAGCGCTTTTAAATTCATAAGGAACAGAAACACTTTTAGGAACCATGTTATCTGTAATTAAAACCAATGTGTCATTTTCACGATATACTAAGTTTAAACTATCCTGTTTTGTTAATGGCTTTTTATAAGCTAATTGATACGACTTTAATGTCATATATTTTTTTATGGTATGAGTCTTCGACGATTCTTGAGCATATGAAAACACTAAGAAACCAACTAAAAAAAGACTTGTTATAAAAGTTGTTTTCATTGTGTTTTTTTTGCTATTTGAATTAATTTTTTAAAAGTAGAATCTGTAATTATTTGATCGTAAATTATAAGATAGTGTATTTTTAAAATATTGATATCAAAATCAGAAATGACATCGGTATCCACATAATTTTTGTGCAATAAGCTGTTTGTATCTTTATAATTGTCAGCTACAAAATTCCCTAAACTTTTAAAGAATAACTGTTTTAACCTTTTGTTTATAACTGCATCCGATTTGAAACCTTCTAAATACAATTCTAAGATACCACCGTAAAATTTATTATTGTTATCAGTAATTAAGTTATAGGTACTTCCAGTTAATAGGTTATTTTTTCGTTCGGTTTCAGATTTAAATTTAAAATCATCACCATAGCCATTAATAGGTGTTCTACTAGCTTTAATATAGAAGTTGGCTTTTTCTACTTTATTGGTAAAACTAAAGTTTAAATTAGAAATATTAGCGGCTTCTAAATTGGATATGAAATCTGTAAATGCATTTCTTGTAGCTTTGGAAAAAGCTTTATCAATATATATTACAATAGGCGCATTCCATTGTTTTAGTTGATAAACAACCGGAGGGTTGGGAGTTAAATAACAAAAAACGATACGCCTATAATGGCTTACCATGCGCTTATAGTCGTATCGTTCTTCTAATAAAAATTGTAATTTATTGTTGTCAATGTTATTTGCATAAAGTGTATCATGCTCTAAATAAAAGTGGTAATTCTCATCAATATCTGTATGATTATTGCTAAGAGCTTGAATTCGAGGTTTTACAATAGTATTATAGTTTGATTGTGAAAAAACAAACAAGGATACCAATTGTATACAAACAACTATTATGTTTTTTATCATGTATTTAGACTTGTAAAACCCCCATGTTGAATTTCTTTTCAATAGGTGCGTGGTTTGCAGCATCGATACCCATGCTAATCCATTTTCTAGTATCTAAAGGATCAATTATAGCATCAGTCCAAATACGTGCTGCAGCATAATAAGGAGACACCTGGTTGTCGTATCGTTCTTTAATTTTTTTGTAAAGTTCTTCTTCTTTTTCAGGTGTAATTTCTTCACCTTTCTTTTTAAGTGATGCTTTTTCTATTTGTAATAACACTTTAGCAGCACTATTACCACTCATAACGGCAAGTTCAGCACTTGGCCATGCAGCTATTAATCGTGGGTCATAGGCTTTTCCACACATGGCGTAATTTCCGGCACCATAGCTATTACCTAAAACAATTGTAAATTTAGGAACAATGCTATTACTTACAGCATTCACCATTTTAGCACCATCTTTAATAATTCCACCGTGCTCACTTTTACTACCTACCATAAATCCAGTAACATCTTGTAAGAAAACTAGCGGTATTTTTTTCTGATTACAGTTAGCTATAAATCGGGTTGCTTTATCCGCTGAGTCATTATAAATTACTCCGCCAAATTGCATTTCACCTTTTGCTGTTTTTACTAGTTTACGCTGATTGGCTACAATACCTACAGCCCAACCATCAATTCTGGCATAGCAGGTAATAATGGTTTGTCCATAATCAGCTTTGTATTCTTCAAATTCACTGTTATCTACAAGACGTTTAATAATCTCGTACATATCATATTGATCGGCACGTGATTTAGGTAAAATACCATAAATGTCTTCAGGATTTTCCTTTGGTTTTTTAATTTCTTTACGATTAAAACCGGCTTTGTCAAAATCACCAATTTTATCCATTATATTTTTAATTTTATCTAACGCATCTTTATCATCAGCTGCTTTATAATCTGTAACACCGGATATTTCACAGTGTGTTGTAGCTCCGCCTAATGTTTCGTTATCTATAGTTTCACCAATAGCAGCTTTAACTAAATAGCTACCAGCTAAAAATATACTTCCTGTTTTATCAACTATTAAAGCTTCATCACTCATAATAGGTAAGTAGGCACCGCCGGCAACACAACTTCCCATTACTGCCGCAATTTGAGTGATACCCATACTACTCATAATTGCATTATTTCTAAAAATACGTCCAAAATGCTCTTTATCAGGGAATATTTCGTCTTGCATTGGTAAGTAAACACCAGCAGAATCTACTAAATAAATAATAGGTAACTTGTTTTCTATGGCAATCTCTTGAGCACGTAAATTTTTCTTACCCGTTATTGGAAACCAAGCACCAGCTTTCACTGTAGCATCATTAGCTACAACCATACATTGTTTTCCTTTTACGTAACCAATTTTAACAACAACCCCTCCAGAAGGGCAACCACCGTGTTCTTGATACATATCTTCCCCGGCAAAAGCACCTATTTCAATAGCTGGTTTTTTAGAGTCTAGTAAATAATCTATACGTTCTCTAGCTGTTAATTTTCCTTTGGCGTGTTGTTTTTCAATGTTTTTTTTACCGCCACCAAGTTTAACATGAGCTAAACGCTTTTTTAGTTCTGATACGAGTAGTTTATTGTGATCTTCGTTTTTATTGAAGTTAATGTCCATAGTTCTAATTTTCTTTGCTACGAATTTACAAAAGTTGCTTTAGCTTTGAAAGTGATTATTTTGTTTAATAATTTTACATGGAAATATTTTCCTTGGTAAATAAATAGTTTAATTCTATATTTGTAAAAAATTACTATACTATGAATTTAAAAAAGATTGTTTATTACACGTCAACTAGTTTATTATCATTATTAATATTATTTTCAGCAGGGATGTATATATTTCAGCACAATGATGTGGCTGCTATGTTTACTAATTTCGGATATCCTACTTATATTATTTATCCGTATGCCATAGCTAAAATCCTTGGCCTAGTAGCTATTTGGGTTCCAAAATTTAAGTTGGTAAAAGAATGGGCATATGCTGGGTTCTTTTTTGCTTTTATTTTAGCTTTTTTCGCTCACATCATGATTGGAGATGGCGGACAAATGGCAGCTCTATTAGCCATAATACTTTTAATAACATCTTATATTTTTAACAAAAAATTAAACTCTTAAATATGAAAAAAGTTATAGCCTTTGCCGGTAGCAATAGTATTAAATCTATAAATAAAAATTTAGTTGAATACACAGCTAGTTTAGTTGAAGATGAAAATTTTGAAGTAACGGTTTTAGATTTAAATGATTTTGAAATGCCGCTTTATGGAATAGATCTAGAACTTCGTGATGGTCACCCTGATGCCGCTAAAAATTTATTTAATCACATTCAAAATTCCGACGGTATTATCTTAGCTTTAGCTGAACACAATGGTGCTTATACAACGGTATTTAAGAATGCATTTGATTGGATGTCTCGAGTTAATCAAAAAACCTTTGCTAATAAACCAATGTTGCTAATGGCAACTTCACCAGGTGGTCGGGGTGGTGCAACTGTTTTAGAAATGGCAAAAGATCGTTTTCCAAGGCATGATGCTCGCATTATTGCCGATTTTTCTCTTCCCATGTTTGCAACACATTTTGTTGATGGGAAACTTATTGAGAATGAATTAAACACCCAACTCAAACAAAAAGTTGAATTATTTAAAAACGAAATTACAAATGGAAATTAAACACAATAAACAGACAAATGGAGGTGCTTTTTATATTGATGTAAATGGAAATAGAGAAGCCGAAATAACTTATGAGAATGTATCTAAACAAGTTATTGATTTAAATCATACTATAGTTAAAGACTCTTTAAGTGGTCAAGGTGTTGGTTATAAACTATTAGATGCTGCTGCAGAATTTATGAGAAATGAAGATTTAAAAGCCAAAGCCAGTTGTTCATTTGTGCAACATGCTTTTGAAAAGAAAAGTAACATCTATGAAGATGTAATTTATAAATAGAAATAATATAAGGTATGGGAAATATTTCAGATGATGTTAATTCTAGTTTTGAAAACAATAAAGTAAAAGCCTTAATTAATATTTTATATACCTCGGGTTGGATTACTAACAAACAAAATGTGTTTTTTAAACCCTTTGGTATTTCACCACAACAATATAATATTTTACGAATTTTAAAAGGAGCTAAAAAACCTTTAAAAGCACAAACTGTAAAAGAACGTATGGTTGAGCGGTCCCCCAATACAACGCGTCTTATGGATAAGTTGACTGCCAAAAAATTAATAGAACGTCTGCCTTGTGAGACTGATAGGCGTGTAGTTTTTATAAAAATAACTAAAGAAGGTATTAGTCTATTAAACCGTATTGCTGACGAATTAAAATTTGATTTTTTAGAAAATCTTACTGAAACTGAAGCAGGACAGTTAAGTGATTTATTAGATAAACTACGCTAACAGATTCCTGCAAGTTTTTTAAAATTAAAATTCATATACTATGAAAAGTATTTTACATAAAGCATCTAGCAGAGGTGCGGCTAATCATGGGTGGCTTCAAGCCAATCATTCGTTTAGTTTTGCTAACTTTTACGACAAAGATAAAATGCATTTTGGAGCCTTACGTGTATTAAATGATGACATAATTGCGCCTAAAATGGGCTTTGGCACACATCCACATGATAATATGGAAATTATTACCATTCCTTTAAGTGGTGTGTTAAAGCACCGTGACAACATGCATCAAGATTGGCAACCTGTTTTACCTAATGAAGTACAAGTCATGAGTGCAGGTACAGGTGTTCAGCATTCCGAAATAAATGGTTCAGTAAATGCATATTTAAGTCTATTTCAGATTTGGATTATTCCTAATAAACAAAATGTAACACCGCGGTATGAACAAAAAGTTTTTGATGCATCAGAAAGAAAAAATAAGCTTCAAGTTTTAGTCACTTCAATAGATAAAGAACATCAAGGAAGTTTAAAAATACACCAAGATGCCAAAATTTCTAGGTTACAACTTGATGCTAACAACAGTTTTGAATACCAACTGAGTTCGAAAAACAATGGTGTTTATATCATGAATATATATGGTGAAATTGTAATAGCAGATCAGATTTTAAATGTCAGAGACGCTTTAGGTATTTCAGAAACCGAAAGTTTTAAAATAACAGCCGAAATAGAATCAGAGATACTATTTATTGAAGTCCCTATGCTTAAGTTATCGAATTAAAACCCTTATAAACGGTGTTATTTCTGCTAAAAATAACGATATTTGTTTTTGCTAACTTTTAAACTTTAAAAATTATTATGGCAATGAATAAAAATACAGTACTAGCTTGGGCAACTTTTATTATGATAATTGTTGGTTTGTCATTAATAGCTCTAGGAGCTTTTAGGTATGATGATGTAGCAGGTTGGGGTTTTGCCGCTGTAGGAATTGGCTTTTTTGCTATTGCTTGGGTGTTTAATGCACTTAAAGGACGCGTTTAAAAAATCCAAAAGAAATTCTAATACACATACTCACAGTATAGTTTTAGGTTTCTTCAAAAAAAGATTATCACAACAAATATTAATTAAACTTATTTATATAAAATGAGCGACGATAAAAAAGTAATATTTTCTATGTCTGGTTTAACCAAGACATTTACTGGAGCTAACACTCCGGTTCTAAAAAATATTTATTTAAGTTTTTTCTATGGTGCTAAAATTGGAATTTTAGGATTAAATGGTTCCGGTAAATCTACTTTACTTAAAATTATAGCAGGTCAAGATACCAACTACCAAGGTGATGTAACTTTCTTGCAAGATTATTCAGTAGGATATCTAGAGCAAGAACCGAAACTTGATGAAGATAAAACTGTTATGGAAGTTGTACGTGAAGGAGCTGCTGAAACAGTAGCTATTCTAGAAGAGTACAACAAGATAAATGATATGTTTGGTTTGGAAGAAGTATATTCAGATCCAGACAAAATGGAAAAACTAATGAACCGTCAGGCTGTTCTTCAAGATCAGATTGATGCATCTAACGCTTGGGAATTAGATACCAAGTTAGAAATAGCAATGGATGCTTTACGTACTCCAGATGCCGATAAAAAAATTGGTGTACTCTCTGGTGGTGAACGTCGCCGTGTTGCATTATGTCGCTTACTTTTACAAGAACCAGACGTTTTACTCTTGGATGAGCCAACTAACCATTTAGATGCAGAATCTGTACATTGGTTAGAACAACATTTAGCACAATATAAAGGAACTGTTATTGCAGTAACGCACGATAGATACTTTTTAGATAATGTAGCAGGATGGATATTAGAACTTGATAGAGGTGAAGGTATTCCATGGAAAGGTAACTACTCATCATGGTTAGACCAAAAATCTAAACGTATGGCACAAGAAAGTAAATCGGCTTCTAAACGTCAAAAAACGTTAGAACGTGAGTTGGAGTGGGTAAGACAAGGTGCTAAAGGACGTCAAACCAAACAAAAAGCACGTTTGAATAACTATGACAAATTAATGAGTCAGGATCAAAAACAATTGGATGAAAAATTAGAAATTTACATTCCAAATGGTCCACGTTTAGGTACAAATGTTATTGAAGCTAAAGGTGTTAGTAAAGGATTTGATGATAAATTACTTTATGAAGATTTAAATTTCAGCTTACCACAAGCAGGAATTGTTGGTGTTATTGGTCCAAACGGAGCAGGTAAAACTACCATTTTTAGAATGATAATGGGTGAACAACAGCCTGATAAGGGAGAGTTTGTTGTGGGTGAAACCGCTAAAATAGCCTATGTAGATCAGAGTCACTCTAATATAGACCCTGAAAAAACAATTTGGCAAAACTTTAGTGATGAGCAGGAGTTGGTTTTAATGGGCGGAAAAGAAGTTAATTCTCGTGCTTATTTAAGTCGTTTTAATTTTTCTGGTGGTGAGCAAAACAAAAAAGTAAAATTACTTTCTGGTGGTGAACGTAACCGTTTGCATTTAGCTATGACACTTAAAGAAGAAGGAAACGTATTACTTTTAGATGAGCCAACCAATGACTTGGATGTAAATACATTACGAGCACTTGAAGAAGGTTTAGAAAACTTTGCTGGTTGTGCCGTTGTTATTAGTCACGACCGTTGGTTTTTAGATAGAATTTGTACTCATATATTAGCCTTTGAGGGCGATAGCCAAGTTTATTTCTTTGAAGGAAGTTTTAGTGATTACGAAGAAAATAAGAAGAAACGTTTAGGTGGTGATTTAACGCCAAAACGAATTAAGTATAAAAAATTAGTTCGCTAATTATTAAAAAAAAGCCTCGAAATATCGAGGCTTTTTTTTAGTAGTTTTTAGTGATTATCATACATATGACTCTCCGTAAAATCTTTATAAGCTTTATTGTCGCCTTTTTTATCATTTAAAGGTAGTGACTGACTTAAACGTTCGTTTTCCTTTTTTAAAATAATAGATTTTCGAACACCTAAAATAAGTAATACTAAAAATACCAATACCGTTACAGATAGCATTGTTACAATCTGCATTTGGTCTGATTTTAATATTTTAATATACAATAATGCGCTATGAGAAATTAACATAGTAAGCTACAATTTAGGGATTAACTTTTTAAAGATAGAAAATATTTTCAATACATAACATGTAAACTTAATGTTAATGGTACCAATCTAGTAACTTAACCGTTATTGAGCTGTATTCAGATGAAACTAGTTCCTTAAACTGGTTAATATTACTAAAACCTTCATTGCCGCGATAGTGATATGGGATTACTATTTCAGGTTTAAAATCTAAAACAGCTTCAGCAGCACTGGTAACAGGCATAGTATAAGGTAAGTTCATACATATTAATGCTAAGTCAATATTTTCAAGATTACGCATTTCAGGTATATCTTCTGTATCTCCCGAAACGTAAATTCGTTTGTTATTTAATGTAATTATATAACCATTTCCACGTCCTTTAGAGTGAAACTTTAAGGCTTCTTTTCTTAAATTATACATTGGTATAGCTTCTACATCAAATAAGTAAGTTGAAGTTGAAAAACGTTGTTTTTGGTTATTAGCTATAACATTAAAATTTTGCAACAATGACTCTGGAAGTTTTGCTTTTACGGCTTCCGGTCCAATAATTTGAGCGTTTGCAGTGTTAATAGCTTCAAGTGTAGGGATGTTTAAATGATCCCCGTGAATGTCTGTTATAATGATAAATGAAGGCTCTTTAAATGCTGTATACTTTTCAATGCCACCAACGGGGTCAATATATAGTGTTTTGTTATCATGTTCGATAACCATACTGGCATGTTCAACGGCATTTATTTGAATTTCAGAAAATGAAAAACTGATAGGATTTTTTAAACTTAAAGGCTCAGAAATAGAATATGTTTCTAATTCAGAATGGAGGTTTACAACTTTCTTTTTATCCGATTTACAACTTGTAAGAGTTACGATTATAACAAGTAAATATATGAATTTGGTTTTCATTATAAATATATTAAGATATGAATTATAATATAAAAATATTAATGCTCATATCTGATATAATTATGTTAAGGTTTACTTTGTGCTCGAATAAAATCGGTTATTAAATAGGTGAGTAGCTTACCAACTTGGCCTTCTGTTTCCTGAGTGGGTGCAGCTTCACATAAGTGTAAATATTTCACATTATTATGCTGGGCCACATTGTGTAAAAATGTACGCGTTTTAGTCAGGCTAAAACCGCTAGGTGTCATGGCGCTACTTGGTGTGTTTTCTATAGCATCGCAGTCTAATTCAATGCCAAAAGGCTTAGATTGTACAAACTCTAATGCACGTTTCATTTCAGTTTTAAAATGCAGATCTTTACGTATTTCTAACGCTTCAAAAGTATTATAACTTATATGATCGTTATTGTTCAACTGTTTTAAAATGGCATTAGGTGTATAGTTTTCGTGTAACCCAAATATAAAATAGTTCTTTAAAAATCCTTCAGAAATGGCGTAACTAAATCCATTTCCGCTGTGTCTGCCTTCTTCGCTTCTAAAATCGGAATGCGCATCGAAATTGATAACATTTATTGATTTCTTTAAAGCTAAAGAAGTTCCTTTTATATTACCGTAAGCGTTGTTATGACCACCACCGATTATTATAGGGGTTTTACCAGCTTTAACAATACTACAAACTAATTCGGAAACATGCTTATCTATTTTAGAGACTAATTTTCTAGCCTTTTGAATATCTTTAGAATCATCTTGATTTAACTCTGATAGTTTCGTCACTTCTTTTGTAAAATCTAAGTGTCCCAAAACAAGAACATCTTTAGCGTGTGTATGCTCATTACTCTGGATATTTAGAAGTGTTTTTAAACAAACCTGCCAAGCAGAAGCTGTTCCGCGTTTTCCCATGTTAGCAAAAACACCAATATCTTCAGGTATTCCAAAAATAATAAATTGAACATCCAAATCTTTAAGTTGTTCGTATATGTTAATAGAAGGGTGCGGAATAGATATATTTTCACCAAACTTGGATTCATCTGGACGCTTATTTAGTAATGATTTTAAATCTGTTTCGTTAAATAATTTCAGTTTATCCATGAATTAGGTCGCTTTTTATATAAAGTATAAAAGTACTTTATATTTGAAACTTTAAAAACAAATGATTAAAAAAGCATAAAAATAATAGTAACTTTATTTTTTAATTAAACAATTATATGGAGAACAATAAAAACAGTACAGGATTAAAAGTTGCATTAGGTATCGCATTGGTATTATTTGTTGCTACAGGTATTTATACATCTAAACTTTATAAAGAAAAGAAAAGTACTGAGACCCAACTAATGCAAGAAAAGGAAATGGTTATGACGGATTTAACCAATATGGCTAGACAGTATGACAAAGTAATTGATGAAAATGATATAGCTAACGAAAAATTAATAGAAGCGAAAAACCGTATACAAGGTTTAATAGATTCATTAAAAATATCTGAAACAAATGTTCAGAGTTTATACCGCTATAAATCTAAATATGTTGCACTTCAGAAAGAAATGGACGTTTTATTAACTGAAAATGATCGATTAAAGAGTGAAAATCAGTTATTATCTACAACTTTAGATAGCACACAATTACGTTTAGAAGAGCGTACTATGTTTACAGACTCATTAATGGTGCAAAATACTGCTTTGGCTGAAGTTGTTAATAATGCCGCAGTTTTAGGAGCTGTAAATTTAAAAGGCTTTGGTGTAATCGAAAGAAATTCGGGCAAATTAATACCAACGGAAAGTGCTAGACGTTCTGATAAAATTCGTATTTGCTTTACGGTACCTAAAAATACATTAGTACAAGGTGGTGATCAAGAGTTATATGTTCAAGTTATTGATCCTAGTAGTAATACTATGGGGGCTAATGAACAAATTAATTTTGATGAAAAAATATTAAAATACAGTTTGGTTAGCAAGTTTAATTATGAAAATGCAAGTTTAGATATATGTGAATTTGTAGGACCAAACAGCGATGGTGATTTTGAAAAAGGGCGTTATATAGTTAATGTATTTAATCAGAAGGATTTAGTTTCTACAACCGAATTTATTTTAGATTAAATAGCTCTTATTAGTATTCCATAGTGCTAATAATAGCAAAACCCGAAAGCGTAAGCTTTCGGGTTTTTATTTGTTTTATAATTAGTTGTTTAAATAACTTGTCCATTAATTAAAACAGAATCTATATGGTTATTCCCAAACGCATAGGGTAGAAACGCATAACTTGGAACAGGTTTAGAAATTATAATATTTGCTTTTTTACCACGTGTAATACTACCATACATATTTCCAACGCCCATGGCATATGCACCATTTATAGTTGCTGCATTAATAGCTTCTTCAGGTGTTAATTTCATTTTTATACATGCTGTACTTAAAACGAAATTCATATTTCCACTAGGGGTAGAACCAGGATTGTAGTCTGTAGCTAATGCAACAGGTAAACCAGCATTAATTAACTTTCTTACTGGCGAATATGGAATACTTAAAAAGTAAGAGCAGGAGGGCAGGGCAACTGGCATCGTGTCACTAGTTTTTAATATTTCTATATCAGACTCGTTTAAAAGCTCTAGATGATCTACGGATAGCGCTTTATTTTTAACCGCAACATCAATACCACCAAAAGCATTGAATTGGTTAACATGAATTTTAGGTGTAAAACCATGTTTATTACCCGCACTCAAGATACGTTCCGTGTCATTTAAATCGAAATAACCTTTTTCGCAAAATACATCTATATAGTTTGCCAATTGTTCCTTGGCAACTTTTGGTATTAATTCATCAATAAGTAAGTCAACAAAAGCTTCTTTGTTATCTTTATAAGCTTTTGGTACAGCATGAGCTGCTAATAATGTAGCTTTAACCTTAACAGGAAAATCTTGTTTTAAGCGTTTGATAACGCGAAGCATTTTAAGTTCAGCTTCAACAGTTAGTCCGTAACCAGATTTTATTTCTATAGCTCCGGTACCGAGTTTCATGACTTCCGTGAGACGCTTAGCAGATTGCTCATATAAGTCATCTTCACTTGTTTGCTGTAATTTTTCAGCTGAATTTAAAATACCACCACCACGATTAGCTATATCTTCATAACTTAATCCATTAATGCGGTCAACAAATTCTTGTTCACGATTGCCAGCATACACAATATGTGTATGGGAGTCGCACCATGCAGGTAGTACAACTTTACCTGTAGCATCTATTACAGCTGCAGCTTCTATATTTTTACAGTCTTCCATTTTACCAAAACCTACAATAGTATCGTCATCAATTAAGAGGTACGCATTTTTTATAGTTGGTAATTCTTTCATGTCTTTACCAGAAACCTTTTCAATTGGTGTTTCTCTAACCTGAAGTAATTCTTGAATATTGGTGATTAATGTCGTCACGTTTTATCGATTTTTTCCAAAGTTCTTTAAATTTTAGGGAATAAAAAAACGCTGATAAAATTAATACCAGCGTTTTTTAATAAAATTATAATTGTATAGCTAGTGCTTCACAAATTTATAAGTTTTATTAGTATTACTTAATTTCAATAAGTAGATACCATTTGTTAACTGTGAAACATCCAAACGCTTATTAGTTACATTTGAATGCATTACTTGCTTACCTAATACGTCAAAAACAGTAACTTCAAAAGGCGTTGATATTTGAGTATTAAAATTAAGATTTTGTGATGTTGGATTAGGGTAGATACTAAATGCTGTAGTATTAAAATCATCCGTTTTTAAAGTAAATAAGTCATTTAAATAAATGAAAAGATCGTCTTGTAGATAGCTTACACCTACAAAATCCAAATCGCCATCATTATCAAAGTCTTGTACTTCTATGTCAAAAAGAGACGAAAAACTTCCTTCATCAATTAAGATTTCACTACCAAAACCACCTGTAGCATTACTAGTAAACCAAACTAAGTCATTATCAGTAGCTCTACCGTTTCCAATAAGTAAATCGTTAAATGAATCATTATTAAAATCTGCAATAGCAATGGCAGCTGGTTTATTTATTGATGAAGTAAAAGTAGTTTCAGTAAAAGTAGTTGTTGTGCCACTTATGTCGTTTATATAATAAGCGACACCTGGATTAGAACCAGGTTCATTATTAGACTTAACAATTTCTAAATTACCATCATCATTAATATCTGCAAATAGCACTCGCCACAAGTAGCTATTACCTGTTGTTACATCATTGTCATATGCAGTAAAAGGTACATTTCCTGAGCCATCTAAACCATCTTGCACTAATCTGTTGTCATAAACTTTAATGTTTCCATGGCCTACAAAGTTAACGACAACATCTAAGTCGCCATCAGCATCGTAATCAGCAATATCAAATGATGCTGGACCACTACCACCTATAGCTGGAAATAAATCACGTTTAGTTCCAAATGTACCATCGCCATTACCTAGTAAGTAAGAAACTTTATTACCAGAATATTCTGATATTATGATATCTAAATTACCATTAGAATCGTTATCAATGTTAGCTGTTTCAACATGACCCGCTCCAGAAATGCCATTAGAAATTAAAGCTGCAGGCTCAAACGTTTCATCACCGTTGTTTTCAAACCAAACTACGCGATTAGTGGAATAGCTAGAAGCAATAATATCATCATTACCATCATTATTTAAGTCAGCTACGGTAATACTTTCAACGTATGATAACGTTGTGCTACCAGTTGTAACCAAATCAACTCTTGTGGCGAAAGTTCCATCACCATTGTTTTTATACCAACTAACGGTACTTCCTTGATAGGTACATATAGCTAAGTCTAAATAACTATCATTAGTAAAATGTCCAGATGCTACAGAATATGGTTCACTACCTGTATTGCCATCAATAGTTGAACCGTTAAATTCAATTTGGGCTTTTACAGTAAACCCCATAAATATTAAGCCTGTAAAAATGAGTAACTTTTTTTTCATAATATTTTAAATTAAAGATTAATAACGTAAAGGGGTTAATTACTTAAACTCCCCACCATGTTTTCTGGTCTTACCCATTCATCATAGTCTTCAGCAGAAACATAACCTAAATTAATAGCTTCCTCTTTTAAGGTTGTTCCATTTTTATGTGCTGTATTAGCAATTTCAGCAGCTTTATAGTAACCTATTTTTGTATTTAATGCCGTAACAAGCATTAATGAGTTATTTAATAATTGTTTGATAACATCATTATTTGGTTCAATACCTTGCGCGCAATTTATATCAAAACTCATACAAGCATCCGCTAATAATTGAGATGATTGTAACACGTTTGCAGCCATCATTGGTTTAAAAACATTCAGTTCATAATGTCCTTGAGTTCCACCAATAGTAACGGCAACATCATTACCCATTACTTGGGCACACACCATAGTTAAAGCTTCGCATTGTGTTGGATTTACTTTTCCAGGCATAATAGAACTTCCAGGTTCATTGGCTGGTAAACTTATTTCACCAATTCCTGAACGTGGTCCTGAGGCCATCATACGGATATCGTTAGCAATTTTATTTAAAGATACCGCTAATTGTTTAAGAGCACCATGTGTTTCAACTAAAGCATCGTGTGCAGCAAGTGCTTCAAATTTATTTGGAGCCGTAATAAAAGGTAAATCTGTAAAGTCCGCAATGTATTTAGCAACAAGAACAGAATAACCTTCTGGCGTATTTAAACCTGTTCCAACTGCTGTACCACCTAATGCTAATTCTGATAAGTGTGGTAACGTGTTTTCTAATGCTTTTAAACCATGATCTAACTGTGATACATATCCAGAGAATTCCTGACCTAAAGTTATTGGTGTAGCATCCATTAAATGCGTACGACCAATTTTTACAACATCTTTAAACTCTTGAGATTTTTTATGTAGTGTATTTCTTAATTGAATTATTCCTGGAATAGTATGTTGTACAATTTTCTTGTATGCTGCAATATGCATTCCAGTAGGGAAGGTGTCATTTGATGACTGAGACTTATTAACATCATCATTAGGTTGAATTGTTTTTTCACCCTCACCAATTGTTTTTCCAGCTAATTGATGTGCACGATTAGCAATTACTTCATTCACGTTCATATTACTTTGCGTTCCTGAACCTGTTTGCCAAATTACTAATGGGAATTGATCGTCATGTTTGCCTTCTAGAATCTCGTCACAAACTTGACCAATTAAGTCGCGCTTTTCTTCAGTTAAAACACCTAATTCACAGTTTGTAAATGCTGCTGCTTTTTTTAAGTATGCAAAACCATAAACAATTTCTAAAGGCATAGATGCAGGTGCACCAATTTTAAAGTTATTTCTTGAACGCTCTGTTTGTGCACCCCATAATTTGTCTGCTGGTACTTTGACATCACCCATTGTATCTTTCTCTATTCTAAAAGTCATAATATATAAAATTGTAATAAAAATTAGTTGTTCTACAAATTTACATTTTTATCAGTAATTTAGTTAAGAGTACGTATTTATTTGTTTGAAAAAAAGGTATCTTGTAGTGGTGGGGTGACATAACCTGTTGTTGAAACGCTATAATGATCGTTAGATATGAATAAAAAAAAAGATACAAGCAGTAAAATAAGTTTACGAGAAGCCATATCAATAGGTATTGGAGGCATGGTTGGTGGTGGCATTTTTGCGGTTTTAGGTCTGGCCGTATCATTAGCTAAGGGCGGAACACCTATAGCTTTTTTATTCGCAGGTTTAATTGCTAGTTTAACAGCTTATAGTTATTCAAAGTTATCTGTAGCATTTCCAGATAGGGGAGGAACAGTAAAATTTATTAATAAGGGTTTCGGTGTTACGGTTTTTAGTGGGGCAATTAATAATTT
The DNA here is from genome assembly GCF_054031195.1 of Algorimicrobium bowmanii. Next base: position 1,904,654 of record NZ_CM132929.1, on the reverse strand, counting down.
ACTTTGGGTAAGTTATATAATTATGCTTTCACTTTATGCTTCAGCTTTTGGTTCTTATGCACCGAATTTATTTGAAATTACAGGCAATACTAATTTAGATTTTCATATTTACTTGAGTGGTATAATTCTTTTAGCTACAGCCATTAATTATTATAGTTTTTCTGTTGTTAGTAAAATTGAGTCATATGCTGTAATTATTAAGTTGCTAATACTTTTAGGTTTTGTAGTAATTGGCTTATACGGATTACAAGGAAACGTTAATTTAAGCCAATTACAAACTTCCAATTGGGAAAGTCCGGTTTTATTACTTACTGGCGGGATGGTAATTTTTGTTGCATATGAAGGTTTTGAATTGATTGCAAATGCGGCTCCTGATATAATAAATCCAGAAAAAAATATTGCTAAAGCCTATAATTACGCTGTTTGGTTTGTTATTTTTCTTTATGTTATTATAGCTATTGTTACAGTGGGGTCTTTACCATTTTCAGCTATAGCGGAAGCTGAAGATTATGTTTTGGCAGAAGCTGCGAAACCGATGTTAGGACAAGTAGGTTTTTCTATTATAACGGTTGCTGCGTTAATTTCAACTTTTTCAGCAATTAATGCCTCATTGTATGGAGGAAGTCGAGTTAGTTATGAACTTGCTGAAGATGATGAATTACCACATAGTTTAACTAGTACGCTCTGGAACCAACCTATTGGATTACTAATAACTTCGGTATTGACCTTAATTTTGGCTAATACTTTAGAATTAGAGAGTATTTCAACTGCTGGTAGCGCAGGCTTTTTACTTATTTTTGCGATTGTTAATTATATTGCTTTTAGAAAAGCTAGTGCTATTAATGCCAATAAAATTATTCCAATAATGGGCTTTTTTGGCTGTTTGGTTTCATTTATAGCTTTATTGGTACAACAGTATAAAGCTAATTTTACAGGTGTAATTGTTGTTATATCAATTATTTCACTGTGCTTTTTAGTTGAATTTTTATACAAGAAAATAAGACGTAAATAAATTTTTAATAAGCTATTGTAAAACAAAAGTCTTTATTATATCTTTGCCTTAATAACAAGTAAAAGAACCATCATGTTTGATTTTGACCAATATTTAGGATTTTTAGCATTTTTAACAATTTTAACCATCGGATTTTGGTTAATGATTTTTTTAATAACTTTTGTAATTCCTTATTGGATTGGTGGTGCTTTAATGGAGCGTATGAAAGAAATACGTGATGAGAAAAAAGCTAAAAGAGAAGCTTTAAGTTAAAAAGAACACGATTTAAAATATATAACGTCTGAAAGAAATTTCAGACGTTTTTTTATACCATAAAACTAAAGGAATTCTATATTGATAGAGTAGTTCTTAGTAAATCTTGATACATACTATTTAATCCTGTATAGTATAGAAACAAAAAAGACTGCCATTGGCAGTCTTTTTTGTTTTCAGTAGTGATTGATATATTATCCTTCGTAATCAAAATCGCCACCACCTTGATTAGATCCTCCGCGGTTTTGACGTTTTTTCTGTTGGTTAAAACGGTAAGTAAACGATAGGTTGATACTACGTTCACGCCATTGGAAATCTGATGTTCCGTAATACGTATCTGTAGTTGTAATCATTTCACGCTTTCTACTGTTTAATAAATCATTTACGTTAAGAGCAATAGAAGCTGACTCGTTAAATAAATCCTTACTAAAAGCCATGTTAGCAGAAAACATACCTTCGCGTTCATTTTGTGCGTCTGCAGAAGGACCTCTATAGTTTAAACTAGTTTGCCATTCAATACTCCCTGGTAGGGTATATTTGTTGTTTATACGTGCAAACCAACTTGTGTTATCATTATCTAAGGATACTCCATTAGGTGTTGTTCCTATTATAGACTGTTGGAAAATATTGAAGTTTCCGTTAATATTCCATTTCCTAGAAGGATTATAAGTTACAGTAAATTCAAATCCATAACGGTTTTCTTCAGCTAAATTAATAGGAGTACGTTCAATAATAGCTAAATCTTGGCCACTAACATTTACAGTTTCTCCAGTATCATAACTTATAACACTAAAGGCATCTGTTGCATGTTGGTAATAAGCTGATGTATTTAAAGATACTTTACCAAATTTATTATAATACCCAATATCAAATAATCCAGAATAACTTGGATCTAAATCAGGGTTTCCTCTAAATATACTCGTAACACTAGAACGTGAAGGGAAAGGGTTTATAAACCATGAACGTGGTCGTTGAATACGTCTACTATAACCCATTGTAATATTTTCATCATCACTAAGCTCATAACTTAAGTTAAGTGTTGGGAAAAGTCCTGTGTAATCTTTTTTACTAAAATCACCACTTGTAGGTTGATCAATTGTAATACGAGTATTTTCTAAACGAAGTCCCATTAAGAAAGAGAACTTCTCACCAATTTTACTACCAAATTGAGTGTAAGCAGCATTAACGTATTCACGGTAATTTAAAAAGTTACTTAAACCGGTAGCATTTTCAAACTCATTTGAATCTGTATTTAATAAGTAAACGCTATAATCTGTGTTTTGATCATTAAAATTACCACGGTAACCTGCTTCAAATTGACTCTTTTCACCAATTGGTAAAACATAATCGGCTTGAATTAAAATACGTGTCTGATCTTCTAATGTAGATACGCGCTCCGAATTGATACCTTCAACAATAACTTCTGAATATTCATCTTCTGAATTGTCTTCGTATTGAAAATCTAAAGTTAATTTATGACCACTATTGTCAAAATCTTTCATGAAGTTTAAAGAGTACTGAATTACTTCATCGTCTTCTAACTCTGGATCAAAACGATTTGTTTGCGATAAGAAGTTATAAAATTCATCATACTGAGTTAATTGATTTGTTGAGTTGCTTTCATTATCTCCATTTCTATAAGAGATAGAACCTGTTAAGGATGCTGAATCGGTAATGTACCACTCTGCACCAAAATTAGTGCTTAAACCTTTACGAGTTCGATCGTAATCATTTGTCTCTTCAGAATAGGTATCAGGTAAATCATTTATAATATTTCCAAATTCATCAAATTCTCTGTTGTAAAATTGATTATTAGTAGAAGAGTTTCCTGGTACTTTACGGTAGTTATAGCTTGTAGTATTAAATATGTTAACGTCTCCTGTTCGGTAATTAATGTTTCCTGATATACCTGCAGATTCGGGGTAACCAACATTTGCTGTTATAGCACCGTTAAAACCTTGTAACTTACTACGACGTAAAATAATATTTAAAATACCTGCTGTACCTTCGGCATCATATCTAGCCGATGGCGATGTAATTACTTCTACACGTTCAATAGATTCTGCTGGCAATTGACGTAATGCATCTGTACTATTTAAACCTACTAAACCAGATGGTTTACCGTTAATTAATATACGCACATTTTCGTTTCCACGTAATGCAACATTACCTTCAACATCTACTGAAACAGAAGGTACATTATCAAGAACATCACTAACGTTACCACCTCTAACAGTTAAATCTTTACCAACATTATATATTTTTTTGTCAAGTTTAATCTCAACAGTTGTTGTTTCAGCTATAATTTCAACTTCATCTAATGCTTGAGCGCTTTCAGCTAAACCAATTTTACCTAAATTTTTATCGGAAGTTAATTCCTGATTAGGGATTGTAAGCTTATCAAAACCTATAAATTCTATTGTAACATCGTAGGTGCCACTTGGAATTGGAATACTAAAATCACCTGTTTCAGTTGTTATACCGCCCGTTACAATACGGTTTTCAGCTTTGTTAACAAAAGCTACAGTTGCATATTCTAAGGGAACATTGGTTGCTTTTTCAAATACTTTACCGGTAATGGTAACTTCTTTACCGTTTTGAGCAGTAATATTTAATACTGCAAATACAATTAAGGAAAAGGTGACTAATAATTTATTCATGAATTTGGATTTTGCCTATTGGACTGCAAAAATAGAGTTTGGTTTAGTGTTGTTTGGTTAAAAGTTTGTTAAATAAAAAAGCTTCAATTTTAACAATTGAAGCTTAGTTTTTTATAGGATATTCAGTATCTTTTCGGGTGGTCTGCCAATAACTGCTTGATTGTTATTTATAACAATTGGGCGTTCAATAAGTTTGGGATTCTCATGCATGGCAGAAATTATTTCGGCATCAGTTAAGTCCTTACCTTTATATTGCTCTTTCCAAATAGACTCATTTTTTCTTACCAATTCAATAGGGGAAATACCTAACATGGAAATAATATTTTTTATTTCAGCTTCAGTAGGAGTGTCTTCTAGGTATTTTTTAATTTGAAAAGGTTTGCCTGAATTTTCTACAATTTCTAAACCACTGCGACTTTTACTGCAGCGATTATTGTGATAAATAGTAATCATACGTTTGTTTTATTTTAGAGTTGTCCAGATTCTTCTGTTTTTTGTCCCATCATCATTAAATATGCTTTTAAAAACGGTTCAATGTTACCATCCATAACGGCATCCACATTACCTGTTTCCTGAGCTGTTCTAACATCCTTAACTAGTTTATATGGGTGCATTACGTAGTTCCGAATTTGGCTTCCCCATTCAATTTTCATTTTATCGGCTTCTATATCTTCTCGCTGAGCCATTTGTTTTTGAAGCTCTATTTCGTATAACTGCGATTTAAGCATTTGCATAGCTCGCGATCGGTTATCATGCTGCGAACGTGTTTCACTACATGATATCTGAATACCTGATGGTTTATGCGTAAGCTGAACTTTAGTTTCAACTTTATTTACATTTTGACCACCAGCACCACTAGAACGGGCAGTAGTTATTTCTATATCTGCAGGGTTTATATCTATTTCTATCGTGTCGTCAACTAAGGGGTAAACATAAACGGAAGCAAAACTGGTGTGTCTCTTGGCATTACTATCAAAAGGGGAGATGCGTACCAATCGGTGAACGCCATTTTCACCCTTCAACCAACCAAAAGCAAAGTCACCTTCAATTTCTAAAGTTACTGTTTTAATACCGGCAACATCACCTTCTTGGAGGTTAAGCTCTTTAACTTTAAAACCACTTTTTTCAGCATACATTAAATACATTCGCATAAGCATACTTGCCCAGTCGCAACTTTCAGTACCACCAGCACCTGCAGTAATTTGCAATACTGCACTAAGATTGTCACCTTCTTCAGAAAGCATGTTTTTAAACTCTAAATCCTCTATTAAAGCTTCTGCTTTTTTAAAACGTGATTCAACGTCTTCAGTAGTAGCTTCCTCTTCCTTGTAAAACTCATAAATAACCTCTAAGTCGTCACAAAGGGTTATAGCTTCCTCATAACCGGAAACCCATTTCTTTTTAGTTCTTAGTGTTTGCATAACCGATTCGGCGTGTTTTGAATCGTTCCAAAAATCGGGTGAGAAGGTTTGTTCTTCTTCGTTTTGAATTTCTATCAGTTTGGCATCTATGTCAAAGATAGTGCCTAAGTTTCTCTAGGCGTTTTTGTAGATCCTTAATTTGATCTGAAGTAATCATAAATTTAAATTTTAACAAAAATATAATTAAAACTGCCAACAGAAAATTTAAAATGGATTAATTTTAGGCTTTATAAACACCTATTTTATATGAATATAGATTTACGAAGCGATACGATTACCAAGCCTACAAAAGCTATGTTAGAAGCTATGATGAATGCTCAAGTTGGCGATGATGTATATAAGGAAGATGAGACTGTTAATGCTCTTGAAGAAAGACTAGCTAAACTATTTGGTAAGCCGCAAGCTCTCTTTTTCCCTACAGGAACTATGGCAAACCAGACGGCTATTAAGCTCCATACAAATCCTGGTGATCAGGTAATTTGCGATAAAGATGCACATATATATCATTATGAAGGAGGTGGTGTATCTTTTAATAGTGGTGTTTCATGTAAATTATTAGACGGTAATAGTGGTATGTTTTCTGCCAATCAGGTTCTAGAAGCTATTAATCCGCCTGATTTTTATCACAGTCCGCTAACAAAATTGGTTGCGGTTGAAAATACCACAAATAGAGGTGGAGGCGCCTGTTGGGATATTGAAGAGTTAAAAAAAATACGTCAGGTTTGTGATACGAATCAATTGGGTTTTCATTTAGATGGAGCTCGTTTATGGAATGCTTTAGTAGCCAAAAAAGAAGATGCCGCAAGTTATGGTCAAGTATTTAATACCATTTCTGTTTGTTTGAGCAAAGGCTTAGGATGTCCTATTGGATCTGTACTAATTGGTGATGAGGATTTTATGCAAAACGCTATTCGTATTCGTAAAATATTGGGAGGAGGAATGCGACAAGTAGGGTATTTGGCAGCAGCTGGTTTATATGCTTTAGACAACCATGTAAATCGTTTAGCTGATGATCATAAAAAAGCTAAAGAAATAGAAACGGTGTTAAAAAATATACCAGCCATTAAAAAGGTTACACCTGTAGAAACCAATATTATTATATTTGAATTGGTTGACAATAATAACGAATTAGCTTTTTTAAATTACTTTTCTGAAAAAGGAATTCGTTTGAGTGGTATGGGTAGTGGCAAGTTGCGAATTGTAACACATTTGGATTATACAGATTCTATGCATGATCATTTTTTAACGGTCTTGAAATCTGCAAATTTTTAAAGCTCCTTAATTGAATTGTACAAAAAAGCCAAACTAATTATTAGTTTGGCTTTTTTAGTAGGTAATGGTTATTTAAACATATCCATACCTGGAATATTGGGCATGCCTTCTTTAGCAACGGCACCAACTTCTGTTTCATGTACTTCACTTGCGCGTTCGATAGCTTTATTCAATGTTAAAACTAAATAATCTTCTAAAGCTTCTTTATCTTCTAAAAGCGATTCGTCAATTGAAACATCTTTAATAGCTCTATTTGCCGTTATAGTTACTTTTAACTTATTATCAGCACTAGACTCATCAATTAGTACCGAGTTAAGTCGCGTTTTGGTTTCTTCAACTTTTTTTTGGGTTTCTTTAATTTTACCCATCATTCCCATAAGGTCTCCAAACATAATATTATCATTTTTTATTGAATACAAAGCTATTTAATTTTTATATTTTTGTAGCCTGAATAAACCCACTTTTTTTGAAAAAAATAACACACCCTCCGGTAGCAAAAAAAAATCCTAAATCCTTAATAATTCATGATGACGAGCGTATTGATGATTATTTTTGGTTAAATGATCGCGAAAACTCTGAAGTAATAGATTATTTAAATGCTGAAAACAGTTACACTTCAGACGTTATGAAGCCTACAGAGGCTTTTCAGGAGTCGCTTTTTAATGAAATGAAAGCACGTATTAAGGAAGATGATCAATCTGTACCATATTTTTATAATGAATATTGGTATGTAACGCGTTTTGAAACAGGGAAAGACTATCCTATTTATACACGAAAGAAAGGTTCTTTAGAAGCGGAAGAGGAAGTAATGTTTGATTGTAACGAGATGGCTAAGACACATAGTTACTTTAAGTTGGGCGGTATTTCTATAAGTCCAGACAATACTATGGCAGCTTTTTCGGTTGATACAGTTAGTAGGCGACAATATACCATTCAGATAAAAAATTTAGAAACGGGTGTCGTTTATTCTAATGAAATAAAAAACACCACCGGTGGCTGTACTTGGGCTAGTGATAATGAAACTATTTTTTATTCCGTTAAAGATCCTGTCACCTTGCGTGCTCATAAAATATATAAGCATAGAATAAATGAAAATGCTTCGGAAGATATTGAAGTCTATCACGAAACTGATGAAACATTCAATGCTTTTGTTTACAAAACCAAATCACGAAAATATATTGTAATAGGTGCATCGAGTACTTTAACTTCTGAGTATCGTATTTTGCCTGCCGATAAGCCAGATGGCGAATTTAAAGTGTTTCACTTAAGAGAACGCGGTTTAGAATATGCAATTTCTCATTATAAGGATGCTTTTTTTATAATAACGAATAATGATGGAGCAATAAATTTCAAACTTCAAAAAACACCAGAAACAGATACAAATAAATCAAACTGGAAAGATGTCGTTTCACATAGGAGTGATGTATTATTAGAAGATATTGAGATATTTAAAAATTATTATGTTTTAAATGAACGTATTCAAGGGTTAAATAAACTCCGTGTAATTAGTTGGGATGGAGCTGAAGATTATTATTTGCCATTTGAGAGTGAGACATACACCGCGTATTTAGGTAACAACCCTGAATTTAACTCAGATGTACTTCGTTATGGTTATAATAGTATGACGACACCAAGTTCTGTAATTGACTATAATTTTACGAACAAAGCCCATACAGTTTTAAAAGAACAGATTGTTTTAGGTGATTTCAATAAAGAAAATTATACTTCTGAACGCATTTGGGCAACCGGAAGAGATGGTGTAAAAATACCGATGTCTGTAGTTTATAAAAAAGGGATTAAGAAAGACGGGGAAAATCCGTTGTTACTTTATGCCTACGGTTCATATGGCTCTACAATAGATCCGTATTTCTCAACCATTAGATTGAGTTTACTAGATAGAGGTTTTATTTTCGTAATAGCACATATTCGTGGGGGTGAATATTTAGGACGTGATTGGTATGAGAATGGTAAGCTGCTTAAAAAAGCGAATACATTTTATGACTATATAGATTGTTCAAAGCATTTAATAAAAGAAAATTATACGTCTGAGAAGCATTTGTATGCAAATGGAGGTTCAGCCGGTGGTTTGTTAATGGGAGTTGTAATTAATTTAAATCCAGAGTTATACAATGGCGTTGTAGCAGCAGTGCCATTTGTAGATGTTGTTACAACCATGTTAGACGACTCTATACCTTTAACAACAGGTGAATATGATGAATGGGGGAACCCTAATAATGAAACCTATTATCATTATATGAAGTCTTATTCGCCATATGATAATGTATGTTCTCAAGCATATCCTAACTTACTAGTAACAACCGGGATACATGATTCTCAGGTCCAGTATTGGGAACCTGCCAAATGGGTTGCTAAATTACGAGACTTAAAAACAGACACTAATAAATTACTTTTACATGTAGACATGAATACAGGGCACGGTGGTGCTTCAGGACGTTTTGAAAGTTTGAAAGAAGTAGCTTTAGAATATGCCTTCTTATTGGATTTAGAGGGGATTTCTGAATAGTTCAAAAAAAAAATGTATTTTTGCAAGGTTTTAAGCTTTATTACCTATTAAAATAGAGTTTTATAAATAGTAAATATGGAACACACAAATCAAGTTTACAATAATGTGTTAGACCTTGTAGGGAACACACCTTTAATTAAACTGAATAAAATTACAGCTCCTTTTAAAGGTAACTATTTTGCAAAAGTAGAAGCTTTTAATCCAGGGCACTCATCAAAAGATAGAATTGCATTATATATTATTGAACAGGCCGAGAAAAAAGGTATTTTAAAGCCAGGAGATACAATTATCGAAACAACATCAGGGAATACAGGATTTAGCCTAGCTATGGTTAGTATCATAAAAGGTTACAACTGTATTTTGGCTGTTAGTTCAAAATCTTCTCCAGATAAGATTGATATGTTGAAAACTATGGGAGCTAAAGTATATGTATGTCCAGCCCATGTTGCTGCAGACGATCCTAAATCTTATTATGAAGTTGCGAAGCGTATACATAAAGAAACACCAGGTTCTGTTTATATTAATCAATATTTTAATGCATTAAATACTAATGCACATTACCATTCAACGGGACCAGAAATATGGAACCAAACAGCTGGTAAGATTACACATTTAATAGCGTGTAGTGGAACAGGAGGAACTATTTCAGGAACTGCTAAATACTTAAAAGAACAAAATCCTGATATTAATATTATAGGGGTTGATGCTTATGGTTCGGTATTAAAAAAATACCATGAAACGCGTGAGTTTGATGCTAAAGAAATTTATCCATACCGAATTGAAGGTTTGGGGAAAAACTTAATTCCTACAGCTACAGATTTTGATGCAATAGATTCTTTTGTAAAAGTTACCGATGAGGAAAGTGCCTTAACAGCCAGAGAAATTGCAAAAACAGAAGGCTTATTTGTTGGTTACACATCAGGTGCAGCTATGCAAGCCGTTAAGCAACTACAAGAGGAAGGTACTTTTACTGAAAAAGATGTAGTAGTAGTGTTATTTCCAGATCATGGATCACGTTATATGAGTAAAATATATAGCGATAAATGGATGGATGAACAAGGCTTTTTAGATACAGCCAATATAGAAGAGAAAGAAGAAGACATTCAATTTATTTAGATTGCTTCAAATACAGCACATGATAGTTAACTATAAAATCTTATAGTTAACTATCATCTGTGTTAATAATAGAACGTAAAATTATTATGTTGTAAAATTATAAATATCTAATTTTGCAATATCTAACAAGATTAATAGGTTTATGAGAGATTTATTTGATAAAATATATAGAGATAAAGGTCCGCTAGGAAAATGGGCATCCCATGCTGAGGGATATTTTGTGTTTCCTAAATTAGAAGGTGAAATCTCTAATCGTATGAAATTCCAAGGAAAAGAAGTTGTTACTTGGAGTATTAATGATTACTTAGGGTTAGCTAATCACCCTGAAGTTCGTAAGGTGGATGCTGAAGCTGGTGCAGCTTATGGTTCTGCTTACCCAATGGGTGCGCGTATGATGTCTGGACACACAGAACTTCATGAAAGGTTACAAAACGAATTGGCTGATTTTGTTAGTAAAGAAGCAGCTTATTTATTAAACTTTGGTTATCAAGGTATGGTATCTACTATTGATGCTTTAGTTGGTAAGGATGATATTATTGTTTACGATGTAGATGCACATGCGTGTATTATTGATGGTGTTCGTTTACATATGGGTAAACGTTTTACTTATAAGCATAACGATGTAGCAAGTTTAGAGAAAAACTTAGAGCGTGCAACTAAAATGGCACAGCAAACTGGCGGTGGAATTTTAGTGATTTCCGAAGGTGTATTTGGTATGCGTGGTGAGCAAGGTCGCTTAAAAGAAATTGTTGAATTAAAGAAAAAATATAATTTCAGATTTTTTGTTGATGATGCGCACGGATTTGGTACATTAGGCGCTACAGGTGCTGGTGCCGGAGAAGAGCAAGGTGTTCAAGACGGGATAGATGTGTATTTTGCTACTTTTGCAAAGTCTATGGCTAGTACAGGTGCATTTATTGCAGCCGATAAAGAAATTATCGATTACTTAAAATACAATCTACGTTCACAAATGTTTGCTAAATCATTGCAAATGCAATTGGTTGTTGGTGCTTTAAAACGTTTAGATATGTTGCGCACTATGCCGGAATTAAAGCAAAACCTTTGGAAAATTGTAGATGCTTTACAATCAGGATTAAAAGAGCGTGGTTTTGATATTGGTACAACACAGAGTTGTGTAACACCAGTATACTTAAAAGGAAGTATTCCTGAAGCTATGGCTTTAGTTAAAGATTTACGTGAAAATTACGGTATTTTCTGTTCTATAGTCGTGTATCCGGTAATTCCTAAAGGATTAATTTTATTACGTATGATACCAACAGCAACACATACATTAGAAGATGTTCGTGTTACTTTAGATGCTTTTGATGGTATTAGAACCCGATTAGAAAACGGAACTTATAAGCGTTTATCTGCAGCTGTAACCGCTGCTATGGAAAAGTAAAAACAATTATATAATATATATAAAAGCCGATTTTAATTTAAAATCGGCTTTTTCTATTTAAAGATCTTTTCTAAAAGTCTTTCGACGTTTAATAATGGTTGTGTCGAAGTCTTTCCATATTTGATGAGACGCTAAATTATCTGCTAATTCGGGTAACCGTATACAGGTTTCAATACCAAATTTTGTAAACGATTTATGGAATTCATTAAATATAACCGCCGTAACACCTTTATTTTGATAATGAGGCTCTACGCCAATTAAATAAAACAAAGCCGTTTTACTGTTTTTCTTAGCTCTTAAAAGTTTTAAAAAACCAAAAGGGAATAACTTACCTTTTGTTTCTTGTAGTGCTTCAGAAAAAGAAGGTAAAACAATAGCAAAGGCAATCATCTTATCATTTTCATCAAAAACGAATTTGATATACTCAGGATTAATGAAATTAATAAATTTCTTTTTAAAGTAATCACGTTGGGCATCTGAAACTGGTACAAATGTAGATAACTTAGAATAGGATCTGTTAAACAAATCAAACATACTATCCAAATGCGGTTCTATTTCTTTGGTTTTAGTAAAACTACCAGGCTTAAGTTTAAAACGCTTTAAAATGATATTATTCCCTCTTACAAAACGCTCTATAGGTAAGTTTTTAAATGAAAACTTGCTTTCTATATATTCCTTTTCGGTTTTTAAGCCTAACTTTTCAAAATGTTCAATATAGTAAGGGTGGTTATACCAAGTGGCCATCGTTCCTATATGGTCGTAACCTTCAGTTAAAGCGCCATTTTTATCAAGATTAGAAAAGCCAACAGGTCCTTCTATATATTCTAAATCATGCTGCTTTCCAATATCCGAGACCTTATCTAATAATGTTTTGGTTACTTCAATATCGTCTATGGTATCAAACCATCCAAAGCGCATTTTTTTTACTTTCTGTTCATTAATTTCTGTCCAGTTAACGATGGCTGCAACACGGCCAACAACTTGATTGTTTTTATAGGCTAAGAAATATTTTGCTTCTGCATGTAAAAATGCAGGGTTTTTATCTTTACTTAGTGTAGCTACTTCATCAGAAATAATAGGGGGAACCCAATATTTTGAACCTTCATAAAGGGAAAAGGGAAATGTTACGAAGCGTTTAAGTTCTTTTTTAGTTTTAACTTCTTGTAATTGTATCATGAATCTTTCGGCATCAAATTAGTTTAATTATTAAAGTCGGTATCTTGTTTTTCACGTTTATTTTTGTTCTTTCCTCGTGATTTATTTTCACGACGTTCAAGTTCTTCTTCGGCAGAAGTTCCATCTTTTTCTTCCTTGTCTTTGTGAAAATCTAAGCGGTATGAGGCGCCTAGTGTCACACCAAAAACGCTAGGTGTATCTTTAGTGTTAAAGGTTAAAGCGGTATCTAATTGGAAGTTTTTACTCCATAAATATGCGCCACCAAAACGGATTAAATTATCGGCATAAAAGTCGCTACTTATTCCTTGTGTTTCACCAAATAACACCCATTGATCGGTAATCGATTTTGTTAATGTTAAAATATATGAGAAATCGGATTGATCGGTACCAATTCTATCTAAAATAAAGTTAGTAACTAGAACCCAACCACTAGCAAAGTTATTTTGTGTAGCAACCATAACTTTTGGGCTAAAACCTTCAATGCCTGCAGCTGTAAAAGGATTGTCCTTAGTATCAAAATTTGCACCGGCATAAACGGAAACAGCAGGTATTAATTGGTTCCATTTAAAAGCGTGATTTGCTTTCCAACTTCTTAGGTTGGGTTTATCTTCTTCTGAATTCTTATAAGGATCATAAACCAGGTATTTAGCACCTACTGTTAATGATTTAAAATTACTGAAAGTTTCATCATTTGAAACAATATCCGTGTATGTTCTATTGGTAGATTGAAATGCGCCTTCCACATTAATTTCTAACTGCGGCCATAATAAACCATAGCGTACGGCAAAATCACTTCCAAAACTCTTGTCTTCCCTGTTTAATAAATTGTGGTTTTCATTAAGGATATAAGGTCCTACTTCAAACTGCACCACATTTGTACCAACTGAAAAAGCACTTTTTGATACACCAGGGCGATTAGAATTAATAACTTCGGTGTATTGCGAATACGAATAAAGGGTTGTAAACGAAACAAGTAGAAATAAATAAATTTTAATAGATTTCATAAGTTTGTGTTTGATTTCAAATATAGATATTTTATATTTTTTTTAGTGCTTAAAGCTCTAATTTAAATACTAAGAATTGTATTTTTGTAAAAATTTATGAATATGCTACAATACGCATCTTTTACAGGTTTAATAAAAACAATTTTAATAATTGCACTAGTTTGGTATGGTATAAAAATACTATCCCGCTTGTTTGCTCCAGCTTTAATGCGCTTTGTTGCAAAAAAAGCTGAACAAAAATTTGGTGAACAGTTTGGGCAGCAATTTAATCAAGCTAAGCAACAACAATCTTCTAAAAACGAAGGTGAAACCGTTATAGATAAAGTACCACAATCAAATACTTCAAATAAAAACGTTGGTGAATATGTAGATTACGAAGAAATTGATTAATTTTCGCCTTCATTGATTAATCCAATTTCATGCAATTTTCAATTAAAAAATGCCTGCCACACATTCTTGTTTTAGTAGGTTTTATTTGTATTTCATTAGCTTATTTTAGTCCTGTTTTAAAAGGAAAGGAGATCTATCAAAGTGATATAAAACATTATATCGGGATGTCCCATCAGCAAAAGCAATTTAAAGCAGAAACAGGTGGGGAAACCTATTGGACTAATAGTGCCTTTGGGGGAATGCCTACGTATCAGTTAGGAGCAAAGTACCCTCATAATTACATTAAAGAACTTGACCTAACATTACGGTTTTTACCAAGGCCGGCAGATTATCTATTTCTCTATTTTATAGGTTTTTATATATTATTGCTAACATTAAAAGTTGATTTTAAATTAGCGGCTTTGGGGGCCTTAGCTTTTGGGTTTTCTACCTACCTTATTATTATTATTGGAGTTGGCCATAACAGTAAAGCGCACGCTATTGCTTATATGCCGTTAGTTTTGAGTGGTATTATATTAACATTTAGAAGGAAATATATTTTAGGTTTTTTAGTCACCACTGTTGCTATGTCTTTAGAAATAGTAGCCAATCACCCTCAGATGACCTACTATTTAATGTTTCTAGTTATTATATTAGGAATAGCTTATTTGGTAGATGCTTATAAAAAACAATTATTGCCACATTATTTTAAATCTGTTGGTATTATGGTTGCTGCAGTTGTTTTGGCCGTAGGGTTAAATGCAACTGGGTTTTTGGCAACAAAAGAATATGCTCAAGAAAGCACTCGTAGTCAAAGTGATTTAACGATAAATCCGGATGGTTCTGCTAAAGAAATAACTACAGGACTTGATAAGTCCTATATTACAGAATACAGTTATGGTATTTTAGAAACATTTAATTTATATATACCTCGTTTTTTAGGAGGTGGAAGCTATGAAGATGTTGGTAAAGATTCTGAATCTTATCAATTCTTTTTACGTCTTGGAGCTACGCCGCTACAAGCCTTAGAACAGGTTAAGCATTCGCCAACGTATTGGGGTGATCAAACTATTGTGGAAGCACCGGCTTATATTGGAGCTGTGGTAATCTTTCTTTTTGTTTTAGCACTTTTTTTAGTTAAAGGTCGTTTAAAATGGTGGCTTGTAGGAGGTACCGTTTTGTCGTTACTTTTATCTTATGGAAAGAATTTAGGCTTTTTAACAGACTTTTTTATCGATTATGTTCCAATGTACAACAAATTTAGAGCTGTTAGTTCTATTCAAGTTATACTAGAGTTGTGTATACCAATGTTAGCCGTTTTTGGATTAGTACGTTTATTTAATCCTTTAGAGAAAGACGAGGATAAACTAAAAGCATTAAAATATACAGTAGCTATTACTGGAGGTTTAGCCTTAGTCTTCGTGTTATTTAAATCGACACTGTTTAATTTTGTTGGTGCTAACGATGGGCTTTATCGTCAGAATTACGGACCGCAATTTATAGATGCTATAATTGCTGATAGAAAAACATTTTTCACCCAAGATACCTTGAGAACTTTAGTATTGGTTCTTTTGGCAGCAGGAACTATTTGGTATTATTTAAAGGGTAAACTATCCGAAAAATTTACTGTTTTAATTTTTGCAGCCCTTATTGTATTTGATTTAGTTGGTGTAGACAGACGCTATGTTAATAATGATAATTTTGTTTCTTCCGTTCAAGTAAACAAACCATATCAAGCAAATGCAGCCGATTTAGAAATACAAAAAGATTCTGGACATTTTAGAGTTTTTGATGTAACGTCAGGTGGTGCACGTGCTTCTTATTTTCATAACTCAATAACTGGGTATCATGCAGCTAAACTAAAACGTTTTAATGAGGTGTACGATTTTTATATATCTCAAAACAATATCAATGTTCTAAATATGCTTAATACAAAGTATATTATTGCACAGGAAGAGGATGGAAGTGTAGTACCATATACTAATACGGATGCCAATGGTAATGCTTGGTTTGTAAATAGTTTAACAAATTTAGATAGTGCCAACGAAGAGATATTAAAACTTGACAGTCTGGACACTAAAGAGAATGCGATAACAACCATGGTTGGTGTTGAAAGTCAGATGTTTGATGTTGATTCATCAGCAAACATTCAGGTGGATATTTATAAACCTAACTATATTAAGTATCAATCAAGTTCCAAAGTAGATGGTTTTGCTGTGTTTTCAGAAATATATTATAGTGAAGGTTGGCAGGCTTATATTGATGGAAACGAGGCGCCTTACACACGTGTGAATTACTTATTACGTGGTATGCATATTCCTAAAGGAAAACACGAAATAGAGTTTAAATTTGAACCACAAGTAATTAAAACAGGTAGTCAGATTGCTTTAGCGAGTTCTATTGTTTTTGGTTTACTGTGTATAGGTGGTATATTTTATAGTATAAAGCGTAAATCTATATAGTGTGCGAAAAAAGGTTCTTATTGTTACATATTATTGGCCACCAGCCGGAGGACCTGGTGTTCAACGTTGGTTGAAATTTGTAAAATATTTACCTAATTTTAATATAGAACCTATTGTTTATATCCCTGAAAACCCTAATTATCCTATTCAAGACGAAACCTTATTAGAAGAGGTGTCGGAATCCATAAAGATTATAAAGCAACCTATTTCTGAGCCTTATAAGTTGGCGCGTGTTTTTTCAAAAAAGAAAACAAAAACCATTAGTAAAGGAATTATTTCAGAAGCGAGCAATCAATCTATTATAGAAAAAATACTTTTGTTTATACGCGGTAATTTTTTTATTCCTGATGCTAGGAAGGGTTGGGTAAAACCATCTGTTTCATTTTTAGAGAGTTATATTAAAAACGAAAAAATAGATACGATAATAACTACAGGTCCACCACATAGTTTACACCTAATAGGTTTAGAATTAAAGAATAAGTTAGCCGTAAATTGGTTAGCAGATTTTAGAGATCCATGGACAACAATTGGTTATCATAAACAGTTAAATTTAACTGCGTTTGCCGAAAGAAAGCATAAAGAATTAGAACATAACGTATTAAATTCCGCAGATACTATTATTGTTACAAGCCAAGTGACCAAAGAAGAGTTTGCAGAATTAACAGACAGACCTATTTCTGTAATTACAAATGGTTATGATAATATGTCGGCGGCAAAGCCTAAACTAGATAAGGCTTTTTCGGTAGCACATATTGGTTCCTTTTTGTCTAAACGAAACCCTGAGGTTCTATGGAAAGTATTGGGGGATTTAACCCGTGAAAATGCTGATTTTGCTAAAGACTTAAAATTAAATTTAGTAGGATATGTAAGCGAAGATGTGATAAATACGATAACAGATAACGATTTAAATTATTGTTTAAATAAAGTAGGTTATGTTTCACATAAAGAAGCTGTTGAATATCAGAAAAAATCACAATTATTATTGCTTATTGAGATAGATTCTCCAGATACCCGTTGCATTATTCCTGGTAAATTATTTGAATATATGGTTTCCGAACGTCCTATAATAGCATTAGGTCCTAAAGGGTCAGATGTGGCAAATATTCTTAAAGAAACCAATACAGGTAATTATTTTGAGTACGATTCTTATAAAGCATTAAAAACACAAATAGAATTACATTATGCTGCGTACAAAATAGGGAATTTACAAGCTCATGGTATTGGATTACAAAAGTACAGTAGAAAAGCATTAACCAAAAGTTTAGCTGAATTATTGTAATATGGGTATCGTTGCTAATCAGTCTATAAAAAACACCATTGTAACCTATTTAGGTTTCGGTTTAGGGGCGATAAATGTCTTGTTTTTGTTTACTGAATTTATAAGTGATGATTATTTTGGATTAATTACTTATGTGTTTTCTACCGCTAATGTTATGATGCCTATATTAGCTTTTGGCGTTCATAATACGCTTATAAAGTTTTATTCTTCCTATAAGACTAGACAAAGTCAAAATAGCTTTTTATTATTGATGCTATTTCTGCCGTTAGCAGTTATAATACCTACAGGTTTGATTGGTGTCTTTGCGTTTGATTTTATTAGTAATTGGCTTGCTGGAACAAACGAAATTGTAAAGGATTATGTTTGGCTTATATTTATTTCGGCAGTTTCTTTTTCTTATTTCGAAGTGTTTTTTGCTTGGTCAAGAGTGCAGATGCAAAGTGTTTTCGGGAATTTTATGAAGGAGGTGTTTCATAGGATTGGAACTATGATATTGTTATTCTGTTTGTATTTAGGATATTTAGAACCTGATATGCTTATCGTTTATATTACAGCGCTTTATGTAGTACGTATGATAGTAATGAAATTATATGCATTTAGTCTGAGATTTCCTGTTTTTACAAGTTTAAAAATTGCCAATTTAACCACTGTATTAAAATATACCTCGTTAATTATTATAGCTGGTTCAGTGGCTAACGTTATTTTGGAAGTTGATAAATTTATGCTGAATAGGTATGTAGCTATCGAAAATGTAGCATATTATGGGGTGGCTATTTATATAGCTTCCGTCATAGGTGTGCCAAGCCGCGCCATGCACCAAATTATAAGCCCATTAACAGCCAAATTACTTAATGATAAGAATCGGTTAGAACTGGTTAAGCTTTACAAGAAAAGTTCGTTAAACCTTTTAATTATTAGCGGGTTTATATTTTTACTTATTGTTTTAAATATAAATGAACTTTACGCTTTTATAAATAGTAACTACGCTAATGGACTGATAGTGGTTCTGATTATTAGCTTATCTAAATTAACCGATAGCCTATTAGGTAATAATAATGCCATTTTATTTAATAGTGATTATTATAGAATGGTATTGTTATTAGGTGTGTTTTTAGCTTGTATAACGGTAGTGTTGAAC
Source organism: Algorimicrobium bowmanii (assembly GCF_054031195.1). The sequence goes on along the minus strand of NZ_CM132929.1, from coordinate 1,885,567 downwards.
ATGGTATTTATACCGATATATGGTATTAATGGTGCCGCATTTGCTACGTTTCTAGCAATTTTGTTTTATAATATTTCTAAATTATGGTTTGTAAAAACTAAGCTGAAAATGCAACCATTTTCTAAAACAACCGTTCAGGTAATTATACTAATTAGTATGTCTTTCATTTTGTTCTACTTTTGGGACTTTAATTGGCATCCTTTGGTAAATGTAGCCGTTAAATCTTTTTTAATAACAGTCTTTTATGGTGGTATTGTTTATCGTTTTAACTTTTCGGAAGAAATTTCAGGAATTTTGCACGGACTGATTAATCGTATTAAATAAGAAAACCCCGCAATGTAGCTTTGAGGCATACAGATTGCAGGGATTTCTAACTAACCAACCAAAATCGTTTTTATCTTCTTTTACTAGAGTTCGTTACTTGTGAACTTCTAGATTGACTTGTTTCTTTATTTAATGTACGAGACATACTCGTGTTTGGTTTTTTAACTAGCGTACTTTTTTTGTTTACCGCTGTACGTGTATTTGAAAGACTGGTAGTACGTTTGTTTAAGCTACTTGGTCTTTCAAGAGCAGCTGTACGGTTATTTCCACTTGTAGTCTTGTTCGCTATTATAGATCTATTAATAGTAGTTGTTCTTCGTGGAGCAGGAGTAGGAGTACTAGAAGTTCTAGTTGCTAAACTTATGCGTCTGGTAATAGTGTTTCCTCGACGATTTGCTACAGCAGTTGTTCTTCTATGGTTATTTATATACGGCTTACTAAATCTATATCTAACGGGTTTGTAAAACTGTCTATACGGACTCGTAAATACAACACGATAATGAACTGCTGGGATGCAATAATAAGCATGCCATGGTTTGTAAGCATAAACACGATTAAAGGGATTAATAAACCCAACATGATGGCTGTATTGATTAAACCGGTTATAGTAAATTTGCAAACCTCCTATTCGTGTTATATATCCCATATTGTTATAGCGCATTTGAATAGTTCCTATTTGAACAACCCGACCATAATAATCATAATATATAGGTACATTTTCAATTTGAATTATAGCTCCAAATTCATCATACTGTACAAAAGCATTATAATTGTAGCCCGTATTAAAGCTAAAACCTCCTGAAGACGTATTTATCCTGAAACCACTGTTGTTTCGGTAATTGGACATGTAAAAATCAAATTGACCATCATGAAACAGTGAAAACTCAATACCATTCTCCGTAAAGATGTAATTAGTGCCGTTTGGAGTATAAGCAGATTTAGATTCTATATTTGCAAAAATTGCAGAACTAGTACTAACCAATAACAAAAATATATATGCGAGCTTTTTCATAGTATAGAGTTTTAATTAAACTTGCATTGAATAAAACAAACAGCGTGCCAAAAATATAAATAACTCGTATGAAAGTAGTTATAGGATGGTGTTGCTAATTTCTTTTTTTATAGATTTACGGAATCATTAACTAATTATGAATACAAATAAACATACGTGTAAAAATTGCGAAACTCGTTATAACGATTCGTTTGCATACTGTCCACATTGTGGCCAAAAAAGAAATGACGTGTTAACACTTAAGGTGTTGTTTTATAATACAATAAGTAACTATTTTTCTTTTGATGCGCGCTTTTTTAAGAGTTTTATGCCGCTTATGTTTAAACCTGGTTTTTTAGCTCATAAATATATTGAAGGCAAACGCTTATTATACTTGCACCCAGGTCAGATGTATATATTTGTATCTGTTATATTTTTCTTCTTATTTTCTTTTATCGAGCAAGATCAGGCTCAGCGTTTTGATGCAAACTTATCAGAAGCATTACGAAAAGATCGTGCTATAGATTCGTTAATTACAACTAAAAATCCAGATGCGTTTAAAACGCCAATTGCGTTAAATGAAGTTTTAAATGATACATTACGAGATGATGTATTTCAGACCATTCAAAATACAGAGGAGTTTTCTGATTTATCAAAAGAAGCTCTAGATTCGGTATTACATAACCCTAATTTTAGGCTTAGGAGAAATATGGATATTAATTTTACCGATTTTAAAAAGTTAGATTCACTTATAGCTGCCGATACTCCAAATGCTATTATTTATAAAGAAATGGGTCTTAAAGATACTGATGGGTATTTTACAGAACGGGCATATACGCAGGGTTTAAAATTCTATAAATCTAAACAAGCTTCGGGTATTATAGATTCCTTTTACGGAATGATTCCTTTTGCCATGTTTTTTCTGTTACCAATTTTCGCCTTTATTTTAAAGCTATTACACTTGAAACAAGGGAATTACGTGAATCATTTGGTGTTTAGTTTTTATTTTTTCTCCTATCTATTTACAACATTCAGTGTTATCATTGTAATCAATTTTATTTTTGATATTCCCAATTGGATAGACTGGTTAATTGTGCTCTCAACAGCCATATATTTAATATTAGCATTAAAGTCCTTTTACGAGCAAAATTGGTTTAAAAGTATTGTTAAATGGGCAATAACAATTTTTGTGTTCTTATCGTTTGTAACGCCAGTAACAATGGTGTTTTTATTAATGTATGCTTTGTTATATTTCTAAAGCTTTTCTTTTAAATATTTACCAGTAACCGATTTCTTGTTTTTAGCCAATTCTTCGGGTGTGCCTTCTGCTATTAAATAACCGCCACGTTCTCCGCCTTCAGGACCTAAATCTAGAATATAATCAGCACATTTAATGAGCTCTAAATTATGTTCTATTACGATTATAGAATGACCTTTTTCAATAAGGGCATAAAACGATTTTAAAAGTTTTTGTATGTCATGAAAATGTAAACCTGTTGTTGGTTCATCAAATATAAATAAGGCATGATCGCTTTTACTTCCTTTGCCTAAAAATGTAGCTAATTTAATACGTTGGGCTTCACCACCAGAAAGCGTAGAGGAGCTTTGCCCTAAAGTTACATACCCTAAACCTACATCTTGTAATGGTTGTAGTTTTCTTTGAATGCGCTTTTCATCATGTTTTGTGAAAAATTGAATGGCATCATCAATGGTTAAATTTAAAATATCGTCAATAGACTTATCATAAAATGTCACCTCAAGAACCTCTTTTTTGAAACGTTTTCCATTACATGTTTCGCAAGTTAAATGAACATCAGCCATAAATTGCATTTCAATAGTAACTTCGCCTTCTCCTTTACAGGTTTCGCAGCGTCCACCATCTACATTAAAACTAAAATGTTTAGCTTGATAATTACGAATTTTACTTAGTTTTTGTGCAGCAAATAAGGCGCGAATATCATCATAGGCTTTTATGTAGGTTACTGGATTTGAACGTGATGAACGGCCAATTGGGTTTTGGTCAACAAACTCAATATGTTTTATATTACTAAAATTACCTTTCAGTTCTGAAAACTGTCCTGGCTTATCACCAAAATCCGTAAGTTTTTTCTGTAATGCTGGATAAACAATCTTTTTAATTAATGTACTTTTTCCGCTACCGGAAACACCAGTTACTACGGTTAACATTCCTAAAGGAAGTGTAACATCAATATTCTTTAAATTGTTTTCTTTAGCACCTATTATCTCTACAGCATATTTAGATGTGCGTCTTTTTTTAGGAACGGCTATCTCTAAATCTCCATTTAAATATTGGGCTGTTAATGATGATGATTTTAAAATATCTTTAAAAGTTCCTGTTGCTACAACATGTCCACCATAGGTGCCTGCTTCTGGACCAATATCAATAATTTCGTCGGCAGCCATCATGATATCTTCATCATGTTCCACAACAATTACAGTATTGCCTAAATCTCTTAGTGCTAATAAAACCCCAACTAAACGCTCAGTATCTTTTGGGTGTAAGCCAATACTAGGCTCATCTAAAATATACATAGATCCAACCAAACTACTACCAAGACTTGTAGCTAAATTTATACGTTGACTTTCACCTCCAGAAAGGGTATTGGATTTTCTATTAAGAGTTAAATAACTTAACCCTACGTTATCTAAAAAGCATAATCTATTATTTATTTCTTTTAATAATCGTGTGGCTATTTGTGTGTCATGATCATTAAGTTCTAAGTTTTTAAAAAATTCAGCCAAACTATCAAGAGGCATATCCACCAAATCCGTAATAGTAGCATTATTAATTTTTACATATTCCGCTTCTGGTCGTAAACGCTTGCCGTTACAAGTTTTACATTTGGTTTTACCGCGATAGCGCGATAGCATAACACGATTTTGAATTTTATAGGCTTTGGCTTCTAATTCCGAAAAGAAACTATTTAAGCCTTCAAAATATTTGTTACCACCCCAAACTAGTTGCTTTTGTTCAGGACTTAGTTCAAAATAAGCTTTATGTATAGGGAAATTGAATTTATGCGAATTATTAACTAACTGATCCCGATACCAACTCATGCTTTCACCACGCCAAGCAAAAATGGCGTTTTCAAAAATAGATAAGCCTGTATTTGGGATAACTAAATCCTCATCAATACCAATAACATCTCCGTAGCCTTCACAAGTAGGGCAGGCACCGTATGGATTATTAAAACTAAATAAATGCACATTAGGTTCTAAGAAATCTAAACCATCTAATTCAAATTTATTGCCAAAGTGATCTTGATTATTAGTAGATAACGTTTCAATATAACAGTTACCTTTTCCTTCAAAAAAAGCGGTTTCAATAGCATCTGCTAAACGGTTATAAAAATCCTCATCATTTTTAGTAATAACACGATCTACAACCAGAAATATATTTTTAGTATCAGCATCAATATCGGAAGCGTCATCAATACGCACAACAGTGTTATTAACTTTTATACGTGCATAACCTTGTTGGTTTAGTACTTTAAGTTTATCAGTTAGAGTACGACCTTCTTCTAAAAATATAGGGGCAAGAAGGAGGAGTTTTTCACCTTCAGGAAATGTCTTTATATGGTTTAAAACATCGGTTACAGTATCTTTTTTAACCTCTTTACCAGATTTAGGGGAGTAGGTTTTACCAATTCTAGCAAAAAGAAGCTTTAGGTAATCATAAATTTCGGTAGTGGTTCCTACTGTTGAGCGTGGGTTTGTAGAATTAACCTTTTGTTCAATAGCAATTGCAGGCGCAATACCTTTAATATAATCGACTTTCGGTTTGTTAAGGCGCCCTAAAAACTGACGCGCATAACTAGATAAGCTTTCCACATATCGTCTTTGACCTTCGGCATATAAAGTATCGAAAGCCAAACTAGACTTACCAGAGCCCGATAAACCTGTTATAACAACTAGTTTATTTCTTGGAATAACAACATCAATATTTTTTAAGTTGTGCAATTTTGCACCTTTAATAATAATGTTTTCTTTAGGGTTTACTTTAGAAATATTAGTAATCATAAGCTATTGCGAGAATTAATTGTGCAAAGATACTACAAGAAAACCCCATTAAGAAATAGAATGTATTACAAATTATTTTAGGAAAAAATTAAGATATGTTTGTTTTTTTAAAAGTTTTGTTGTTATATTTGGTTTCTATAAACCTATAAATCACAAGAGTAGCCTATACGCATAACATTACTTTAAAATACCTTTTTAACCCCAACGCCAGACATGTTCTGGTAAGAAAGTAATGATTATGGACAACAAACTTATCACAGATGCTACCTTGGTTACCAATTACATTCACGGAAACGAACAAGCTATTGAAATATTAATCAATAGGCACAAACAACGTATATTTAGTTTTATTTATTCGAAAGTTTATGATCGTGATATTGCCGATGATATTTTTCAAGATACTTTCATAAAAGTTATTAGAACCTTAAAGATGGGGAAATATAATGAGGAAGGTAAGTTTTTACCATGGGTTATGCGTATTGCTCATAATTTGGTAATTGATCATTTCCGAAGAAATAACCGCATGCCTAAATTTAGTAATACAGGCGATTTTAATATATTTTCGGTATTAAGTGACAATGCTCTTGATGCTGAAAAAAGTATCATAAAAAATCAAGTAGAGCATGATGTTAGACGTGTTATTGAGGAGTTGCCAGAAGACCAAAAAGAAGTCCTTTTAATGCGTATGTATAAAGATATGAGTTTTAAAGAAATATCCGAAAAAACAGGGGTTAGCATTAATACAGCTTTGGGACGAATGCGTTATGCTTTAATAAATATGAGAAAGATAATTGATAAACATAATATTGTTTTAACTAATTGATACAATATATTTTAATAAGATGCGTTTAGTAAAGTATAAACCAATAAAATGTTTTAAATGGCAAAACTTTACTCTAAGAAAAAAATCAACAATCAAGCTGATTTAAACCCAAAAGAAGAGACTTTAAAGTTTCTTCTTGATTATTCGAAGGCTTTAAGTGTTATAAATTGTAATAAGTTGAAGTTTGAAGCACTTCTCAACTAAACTTTGAAAGTCCTGATTAGTCTCAGGACTTTTTTATTGCTTTTTTTTCCCCGAATAATAATCTGCTATAACGGTTTTTCTACCAATAGTTTTAGTTATAATATCTGTTTCTAAATCCCAACCACGTGCTGGTGAGTATTCACGTCCGTACCAAATAATTTGCAGGTGCAAGTCATTCCATATTTCTTCTGGAAACAAACGTTTGGCATCTTTTTCTGTTTGAACCACATTTTTACCATTAGTAAATCCCCAACGGTATAATAAGCGATGAATATGTGTATCTACCGGAAAAGCAGGTATACCAAATGCTTGCGATAAAACCACACCTGCCGTTTTGTGACCTACAGCTGGCAGTTCTTCTAACGCTTCAAAAGTTTTTGGAACCTCGCCATTATGCTTGTCTATTAGTATTTGAGACAAACCATGAATCCCTTTACTTTTCATAGGAGACAGGCCTACGGGCTTAATAATTTCTCTAATTTCTTCAACAGTAAGTTTAACCATATCATATGGGTTATCAGCTTTGGCAAAGAGTAGCGGTGTAATTTTATTAACCCGAACATCGGTACTTTGAGCTGACATTAAAACTGCAATAAGCAAAGTGTATGGGTCTTTATGGTCTAAAGGAACCGGAATAGTAGGGTATAATTCCTTTAACGTTTTTATAACGAATTCTACCTTTTCTTGCTTGGTCATAAGTTGTATTTTTACAGAAATTGATTTTAAACAAAGATACTATGACAAATTTAAAACCCGGAGATAAAGCACCAGATTTTACAGCTAAAGACCAAGATGGCAATAGCATTTCATTAGCAGATTACAAAGGAAAGAAACTCGTGTTGTTTTTCTATCCTAAAGCTAGTACACCCGGTTGTACAGCAGAAGCTTGTAATTTAAGTGATAATTATAGCCGTTTTCAGAAATCAGGTTATGATATTTTAGGCGTTAGTGCAGATAGTGAGAAAAGACAAAGCAATTTTAAAAATAAATACGATTTTAAATATCCGTTATTAGCCGATGAAGATAAAGCGGTTATTGAAGCCTTTGGCGTTTGGGGACCGAAAAAATTTATGGGTAAGGAGTATGATGGTATTCACAGAACTACTTTTGTTATTGATGAAAATGGAATAATTGAAGATGTGATTACCAAAGTAAAAACCAAAGCACATACAGATCAGATTTTGAGTTAAAAAGAAAGCGACCCATTCAGGTCGCTTTTGCGTTTAAAAGCAATAATATTTAAGGTGCAAATTCAGCTATCATATCCTCAAGTGATCCATAACAAATTGATATAGATGTTTGAACACCAAACGAGAAATTAGGTGTAACACCAATAAAAACTTGTGTACTCCCATCTCCAATAGCATTGCCTACTGTGGTTTTTACACAACTTTCATTTCTACATTTGGTACAATTTAATCCAGGAGTATTCCAAAATCCAGGAGGATCGGCATCTAGTTTGTTTTGTAATGAGTTTAAATCATCAACTGAATATACTATCTTGTTTATGCCTTTTACTTCAAAAGTAAGAAATAAGTCATTTTCCAATGATTTTATTTCTTCAAAATTTGAAGCCAAGAAACTAGAAATATCCTCTTTTTTAATTGGTATTTCCTTTCCTATTTCAAAATTAAGATTCAGATCTAATTCCAAGTTTGAAATCTTTTCAAACTTATTAATTTGTTGTGTGCTATTATTTTCACTTGTTTCATCGCTAGAGCAAGAAAAAGTCAAGCATAAAACTAAAAAAAATAAAGATGTTAATTTCATTCTATTCTTCATAAGTAGTATATATTTAATTTTAGCTAATATTTATAGCTAAAAATGGTTAAACAATATTAACAGTCTTATTGTTACAGTCTTTTGTTAATACACCAAAAAGAAATTAACAGTCCATATCTTATTGGCGAATCATTAAAAAAAGCAAGCACTTGCATAAGATTAATCTTTACGTTAAAACAATATTTTGAAGACTGCTATTAAACAAAAAATGTTTTAACAAAAACAAACTATAAAAAAAAATAAAACTACACAGTATTATTTTGTCAAATATTCGACGTTCATCGAAAAGTTAAAAAATCGTTACGGTTTTACCGTAAAATAATCCAGTTTGAGCACTTTGGTGAAATTTGCATTTTAATTTTGGCGCGTTTTAGTCAAATAACGGATGTATTGAAAATTATTAACTTTTTTTATTTTTCATTCTATTTGTGAAAAACAATTGAACGTGTACTAATATTATTGATGGAATTAGCAGAATCTTATATCTTACAAAATAATCAGAATCATACATATAAACACATATGATGTAAATAAAAAAGCAAGCTTCAGTAAAATATAAATATTTCTTCATACAATTTTTATCAGCATAAGAATGATATGCAATTCTATTTAGAATTATAAATATGAAGAACGTAATTGTGTAAAGCATAATATTACTATTATATTTAAATAAATACGCTCCAATATAAAATCCTGTACCGGAAATATATAACAATGCTAAAACCAAAGAATTTAAATGTTTGTATTTTGATTTTTTTTTCATCACATAATTAATATTTAACTGAAAAAATCCATGGCAGCATCATAAATTGAAATCGCTGCTAAAACATAATTTTGAAGACTGTTATTAAACAAAAAATGTTTTAGCAAAAACAAACTATAAAAAAAAATAAAACTACACAGTATTATTTTGTCAAATATGCGACGTTCATTGAAAAGTTAAAAAAAGCGTTACGGTTTTTCCGTAAAATAATCCAGTTTGAGCACTTTGGTGAAATTTGCGTTTTAATTTTGGCGTGTTTTAGTCTAGTAACTGACGTTTATTGAAAAATTAAATTTTAGGTTAAAAAAGTAAAAGCGCCCCAAGTGGGTCGCTTTTTTAATTGTTTGAGTATTAATTGTTGTTCTAAATAGTGAATTAAAAATCGACTATTCCGCATAAATATGCTGATAATCGTTGGTAGTAAGAATAAGGAGTAAATCTTCTTCTAATGTACGAATAGACATTTCAACAATTCTATTTAATTCTTTACCATCTTTGTAGACTATAATGGTAGGAACAAAACTGATATTGTAAGTTTCTTCAATTTTTGTTGGAGATAATTTATCAGCATCTAAAGCGTAGAATTTAATAACAGATTTATCAATCTGTAGTGTGTCCATTATTTTAGAAAATCGCGGAACTTCACGCTGACTATCACTGCACCAAGTACCCATTATTACTTTAAAACTTAAGCCTGTTTTAGGTAAGTTTTTTAGCTGGGTAATGGCGTCATCATTTAATTGGTAATCTGCATAGTTTTCAGAAAACCAAGCGTTAAATGTTGGTGTGTCGGTTAGCTGCTGACGATTAAATGGTCCTATTAAATCTGCTTGTGATTCTGTGGTTTCTATTTCAGTATCAGTTTGTGCATAGCTATATATCTGTGTCAAAAAAACACCAGTAATTAAAGCTATTTTAATAGTCAATTTAAAAGCGGTCATCATGTTAGAATTTAGTAGCCATCGGAGCGAAACATTTCTTCGGCTTCATAACCAAATAAGCTTTTTTCTTTTATTAGTTTTGAAACACCTTCAGGAAGCATTGATTCCCATGTTTCTTCACCTTTAGATATTTTTTTAAGAACGTCTCTAGAAAAGACATTTAAAATGGTGTTATCAAAATCGGTAATATCAACAACTTTTCCATTGTACTTAAAGAACTTATACAGTTCTTTCATACGTGGGTGTACTTTTAGATTTTCACTAGTCGTTAATTCGCCATCTTCATTTTGCATAGGGTATAGGTAAACACGGAGGTCTTTGAAAAATAATTTTCCAAAAGCTTCTAATATACCACCACTTAAATGACGGTAATATTTCTCATCAAAAATATCAACGAGATTATTAACCCCCATGGCAAGCCCCATACGGTTTTTAGTATATTGAGAGAAATACTCTACAAGCTTATAATATTCTTGAAAGTTAGATATTAAAACGGTGTGCCCAAGGGAACAAAGTAGTTTTGCACGATCCATAAAATCTTGCTCATCAATTTCTCCCTCTGCGCGTAAATTAGATAAGGTTATCTCAAAAATTACCTGAGTTTTTTCTACATCTACCTTATTTTCCTTTACAAACATATCGTATGATTTTTCAAACATGTCGATATTAACCTTAGTTACAGGTCGGAAACTACCTCTTAAAGCTAAAATATTCTTTTTATAAAGTACACGAGCAGGTAATACATTGTTTCCATCTGGAGCAAACATAACGGCATCCGTCATTCCGTTTTTAACCAGTTGTAAACTCATTAATCTATTATCAACATCCTTAAATACAGGTCCCGAAAAGTTAATTGTATCAATCTCTAATTGATCTTTATCTAAATGATCATATAAGTAGCGTAACAGTTTTTTAGGTTCATTATACTTATAGAAAGCACCATAAATTAAATTGGTACCTAAAATACCTAGTGTTTCTTGTTGTAAACGCGCATCATTTTCCTTAAAACGTAGGTGTAATGAAATTTCGTTATACTCATCTTGATCAGCATCAATTTGATAACGAATACCTACCCAACCATGTCCTTTGTATTTCTTAGCAAAATCAATAGTTGCTACCGTATTGGCATAAGAGAAGAACAATTTGTTAGGGTGCTTATCACGTGTTAAACGCTTTTCCATTAAATCAATTTCATGGTGTAGCATTTTTAATAACCGCGCTTCGGTAACATATCTTCCATCAGATTCAACACCATAAATAGCATCACTAAAGTCCTTGTCATAAGCAGACATAGCTTTAGCTATAGTTCCAGAAGCACCACCGGCTCTAAAAAACTGACGAACAGTTTCCTGTCCAGCTCCAATTTCTGAAAATGTTCCGTAAATATTTTCATTTAAATTAATGCGAAGTGCTTTTGATTTTAATGATGGAATATCATCAAACTCCTTGTCACCTTTTATGCTTATCTCCATAGTAAACTTCCGTTAAATCTGTTTCACAAAGGTATTAAAACGGGTGGTTAAACAAAAAAATAACCCTATTTTTGTTTCAAAATTAATACGATTGAAAATAACGTTTTTAGGCACGGGTACATCACAAGGAATTCCTATTATAGGAAGCACTCATCCTGTATGTTTAAGTCCAAATCCAAAGGATAAAAGGCTACGTGTTTCAATTCTTGTTGAATGGGAGGACTACACTTATGTAATTGATTGTGGTCCAGATTTTAGACAGCAAATGTTACGCGCTAATTGCACTAAAATTGATGGGGTTATTTTCACACATGAACATGCTGATCATACAGCTGGACTAGATGATATTCGCCCATTTTTCTTTAATCAAGGTGCTATTCCTATTTATGCTCACAAACGTGTTTTAGGAGAACTGGCAAGACGTTTTGATTATATATTTCAAACTGAAAATAAATATCCAGGTGCACCAAGTGTTATTTCTCATGAAGTTAAAAATGAGGAATTTATCTTAAGTGGTTTAGAGGTTATGCCTATTGACGGCCTCCATTATAACCTACAAGTATTTGGATATAGGTTTAATAATTTTGCTTATTTAACCGATTTTAAAACTATTAATCCTGTAGAAATAGAAAAACTAAAAGGTTTAGATGTTTTAGTTATTAATGCGTTACGGGAAACCGAACATCCTTCGCATTTGAATTTAGAACAAGCCTTAGATATTATTGAAATGGTTAAACCAAAACGCGCTTATTTAACACACATTAGTCATTTATTAGGTTTTCATGATGTGGTTCAAGAAACCTTACCTAAAAATGTTTATTTAGCTTACGATAACTTACAAATTACCCTATAATGAAAAAGAGAATATTTATGTACCTGTTTATTTTTACACTACTATTATTAGTGTTTCAATATGTGAATTCTAAACGAATTTTAGATTCTTACGAAGGTATTGTTGATAAAAAAGAAGCACATTTTGAGCGTGTTGAAGCCAAATACGCTGATACTATTTCCGGTTTAAGACAAAACGTACTAGATCTTTCAGAATTTTCGGTAATGAATACAGAAGCTGCTTTAAGTTATTTTGAAGACCGTGGCTATCGTGTTTCTGAACTTATTCCTGTTATTAAAGATGGTTTGTATGAATTAAACCTCGTAAAATCAGAAGAGCATCCGTTGGTGCCTTATCCTGCATTTAACGGAGGTAAAATGATGATTGATCAAATACGTGTATTAAATCATAAATGGATAATAGCTAATTTTACCGATGGTCAATACTGGGGTGAAATGCTATTAAATTATGATATTACTGATAATGATGAATTAACGTTTAAGGTAATAGATTCGTTCTTATATCCTTTCAATTAACCACTGTCTAAAAGCATAAAAGTTTTGTGGTGCTACACCGTGACCCACAGGAAACTCCGCATAAACGTTTTTTATATCTAAGGTATTTAAAAATTTAGGTGCTTGTCGTGCCCAATCTACAGGAATAACCTGATCAGCACTTCCATGAGAGCAATAAAAATCCAAATTAGAATATGCTTTTGTACTTGTGTCTTCAGGAAGAATATTAGGATTAATATAGCCGCTTAAAGCTATTACGTTCTTAATTTTATCTGGGTATGTTAACGCTACAGCATAGCTTAAAATGGTTCCTTGACTAAAGCCTAATAAACTAACGTTATTACTAGCTACTGGATATTTTGAACATGCATAATCAATGAAATTTGCTATTAAATCACGTGATTCCTTAGCTTGTTCATCATCACTCCATTTACCTTTATCTGCATCAAAATTTATGGCATACCATGCATGACCATAAGGCTCTAGTTTATATGGCGCTTGAAGCGAAATAATATAAAGCTCCTCGGGTAATTCGGATGCAAATGAAAAGAGATCATTTTCATCACTACCATAACCATGGCATAATATTAATAATGGTGCGTTTTCTTTTAAACTAGAAGGTCTTGTAATATACTTTAAAGGTTGTGTAGACATATTTAAGCGATTGTTGCAAATAATTTTTGATATACAGCACCTAATAAAGGTACCTCTTTAGTTGTTTCTGTTATAGCTGAATAAATGCCGTACATAAAGAGTACACCCATAGCAACCCAAAAACCAATTGAAATAATAAAACTATCAAAAGAGCTTACAAAATAAGCAACAATCATATATGTTAAATTAAGTCCTAAGCCTTGTTTTGCATGAAATGATGTAAATGGATTTTTAACATCACTATTCATTATAATTGCTATAATACTACCTAATATGGTGAAATAGGAGAGTATCGCCATTGTTTTTCCTTTCTGTATCGTTTCTGAGGTCATAATTATTTTAAGATAACTTTATTATTGGCAATAATTCCGTAAACCTGCCCCTTTAACTTAGAATCTTCAAAAATAGCATTCTTAGAACGCGACAGTATATGCGTTTTATTAAAAGTATAGGTTCCTTCAGGGTTGAATAAGCTTAAATTTGCTTTTTCTCCAACTGCAATACTTGCCAATTCTATACCAAAACGAACCTTTCCATTCGTTAGAAGGGTAATAGTTTCTTCTGTATTAAACACAGTTTGTAGAGCTCCAAAGGCTGATTCTAATCCAATGGTTCCGTTTAAAGCGCGATCAAATTCTACTTTTTTATGTTCTACATCAATAGGGTTATGGTCCGATGTAACCATGTCAATCGTTCCATCTTTCAATCCTTTTATTAATTCGTTATTATCTGATTCTGTTCTAATTGGAGGCGCTACCTTAAAGTTTGTATTGAAAGTGTTTAAAGCATCATCCGTGAAGCATAGATTATGTATAGTAACACTACAACTAACATCTAGTTTTTTTTGTTTAGCCTCTCTTACTAAAGCTACAGATTTTGCAGTTGATATTGTTGGAATATGTAATTTTCCACCGGTATATTCTAATAAAAATAAATCTCTTGCTACCTGTAATTCTTCTGCTAAAGCTGGGTTTCCATTTAATCCAAGTTTGGTGCTAGAAATGTGTTCATTCATTACTCCAGATCTTGAAATTCGTGACTCCTGTGGAAAAGACAATATCAAACCATCAAAATTACTTGCATATTGTAAAGCAATTTTCATCAGGTTGGGATTTTCAATTGGTTTCTGATAATCGTAAAAAGCAATTGCACCGGCCTGACGCATATCATAAAGCTCAGCTATATTTTCACCTAAAGCTCCTTGAGTTAATGTACCAATAGGGTAGAGCGATGTAGCGTGATTTTGAGATTTTGTTTTTACTAAGGAAATATCAGCAAAACTATCAATTACAGGGTTGCTATTTGGATTTAAAGCTACAGAAGTAAAACCAGATAAAGCAGCCGTTTTTAGTCCATTAGAAATGGTTTCACGTTCTTCGTAACCAGGCTCTCCAAAACTAACGCTACTATCAAACCAACCTTGAGATACATGAAGGTTCTCTAGGCTTATTTCTTTGCAATCATTAGGGTTTTGAATAGCAGAATCTATCTGGGTAATGTTTCCGTTTTCAATAAGAATATCGACAACTTGATTATGAAAATCGCTTTTAGTGTCAATTATTGTGGCAGATTTTATGAGTACGTTCATTTAAAGTATTTTAATATGAGCATTTCAATAATTAAAAAAGCTAATGCAAAAATAGCAAACCATTTCCATAGCTCATTAATTTTTGTGTCACTTTTTAGAGTTTCAAAAATAGAAGTAACAGAATTAGTAACTGTAACACCTGTTAATCCGTTTAAATCTTGATAATCTAACAGGCTTTCATTTCTATTATAATTAAAGCTTACTTGTGTTAGAGTTTCACCGTTATTAGTTACGTTATAAACACCCGCTTCTTCAGGAAGGTCGGTGGTTGTAATGCTAACTTTATCATTAAAATACTGTTGCATAGGTATTAAATTAACAGCATTTTTTGTTAATGATAACACGTTATCTTGTGGAAGTTTTACAGGAATATCAAAAGTGTTTTCTGTACCAATTGTAGCATATAATTGTGGCTTTCGTAAACTTTGTCTTGCTAGATTATAAAAGGTTGGGACAATTAAATCATAAGCATTGAAATTTGAGTTTTCTGAATCTAATGCGGCAGTAAAAAGAGTAAGTTCTTTATTTGTTACAAGAAAAGGTTTGCCGTCCTCAAAAGACAAGGCTACATTGTTATTTTGATATGATACAGTATAAAAGCTGTTAACTTTTGGGTACTGAAAATTAGTTGTTTGTTTTTCAAAAACTTTAGCGTAAATCGGGTGGGCATAATTAATACCTGTTACACGTTTCTGAGTTGAAACAGCTGTGGTTAATTTGATTCCCCTTGAGCTTAGTAAGTTATTATACGAATCAATTTTACTAGTCACCGAAGGTATAATAATAACATAACCACCAGTATTCATAAATGCTTTTAAGGAATTAGATAATGAGCTAGGAATGACATCTAATTCATCTAATATAATTACTTGTTGTTTTTCTAAAGAGCTATAATTTAACTGTTTTAAACTACTTGCCGCAAATTGAAACTCTTCATCAGGAAATAAGCGTTCTAAATAGTTATTTGGTTGCTGATTGTAAATATTTAGAACATTTATAATACTAGGTTTAGCAATATTGAAAAACAGTTCGTTATCAAATAATAAATTATTATCCTCGATATTTACATGTCCATTACGGATATTTTTTTCTGTTATCACAAATTCAGCAACTGCTTTATTTGTGATTTTGGTTGTTGTTTTCGCTAGTAATTTACCACCATCATATAATGAGAGAGGTAAGCTAATTTCGGATGTGCCATTGGTACTTAAGAAGACTTGTAATGTTGTATTATTTAAAGTTCGTGAGCTAATACTCAAACTATCAATTGCTATATTCTGTGTACTTACGGGTTTTAACTGTACAGCATGTATATGATACAAAGAGTCACTTAAATCTGTAAAAGATTTATCTTGCTTTTGAAAATCTGAAATAAAAATTAAATTTTTGCTAGTATTTTTAGCGTCACTAAACAACTTACTTCCTTTTATTAAAGCCGCATCGTATGGTAACTGATTGGAGTCATAATCTAACTGTAATAAGTCATTCTGAATACTTTTTAAAGTAGTATTTTTAAAAACAGCACTATTTGTATACAATGAAATAGGCTGATTAATTTCCACATTTTCTATAATTTCTTGAATAGCACGCTTTAATAATTCGCCCTGTTCACCTTTAGCTTGCATACTAAAGCTAGTATCTAAATAAATAACGGTTTCTGGTTTACTGTTAAAGCTTGTATTCTTAGAAAAATAAGGTTGAGCAAATGCTATAATTGCAAAGGCTAACAACAGTAATCGTGTTGTTAAAACTAACCATTTTTTTATTTGAGAACTTTTACGGGTTTGTAGAGATACTTTTTTTAAGAAGGCAACATTTGTAAACGTTGCTCTTTGAAACTTTCGGAGTTGAAATAAATGAACAATAATAGGTATCAGTAGCAAACATAAAGCGTATAGTATTTCGGGGTGTTTAAACTGCATTCCTAATTTTGTTTCCTACAAAAATAGTGTTTACGCTGAAATAGAAAACCTTTTAGGAATAAATTAAATACTTAGCAGTAAAAGAAAAAATCAGAACTTAACTCCATTTGTAATGAAATAAGCTGATTATGAATAGTTTGTTGTTCCGTTTTATTAGCAACAGTAATAATACATTGGGGTTTTAATAAGTTGTTTAATAGAGTTGTAGGTTGTAAAATTATATTGTAAATGTCTTTACCAATTTTCTTTTCATTATCACAAATCCAATAGAAAGGGATGTTTTTTGTTTGTAATAACTTAGCAACTGTTTTTCCTTTTTTTCCGGCTCCCCAAACTACTAATGGTCTATGCTTCTTATAGTCCAATTCTATAAAATAATCCACTTTTAGCTCTAAGAAACTGTTTTGAGCATAATGAACATGCGTTCGAGATGTGCGATTGCTATAATCACGCCACAAGTGTAGAACGTTATTACAAGGAATGCAGATTAGTTTTTGCTTATAAAACCGAAAGGCTAAATCGTAATCCTCAGGATAGATTTCAGGTGAAAAGGCTTGACAGTTATCAAAATCTGTTTTGTGTAACATCCAACAGGGAGAGGGTACAACACATTCTTTGTAAATTTCAGTAAAATTAGATCCTGTTGCTGTTAAACCATTTAGCCAAGTTTCATAATTTGCATAACCATCACTTAAACCATCAGCTCTAAAATATTCTACTTGTCCTATAGCTAGATACCCTAAACCAAAATGCTGTAAATTTTCTATCATAACAGCTAATCGGTTAGGTGTCATAATATCATCACTATCCATTCTGGTTATATATTTACCAGAACTTTTTGAATAGCCATACTGTAAGGCCTCAATAATACCTGTACCTGGATTTTTAAGGAGTTTTATGCGATTATCGGTTTCTGCAAATTGACTTACAATAGAATAACTAGTATCTGTTGAAGCATCATCAACTATTAATAACTCCCAATTTTGATAGGTTTGATTAATTATTGATAGTAAACATTCTGAAATATATGCTTCAGTGTTTTTAAATGGTGTTACTATAGATATCAAGGGTTTTATCATGTAGCGAATATAGTTAAAGTTCAATTTAACAAAAACTTGTGGCTAAAAAGTGTAACAGATTGTACTTTTGAGCGTCAAGTAAAAAAACTTAATTTAATAATAATGAAAAAAACTTTAGCCATTATTGGTTTTTCCACGTTGTTAGTTGCTTGTGGATCTGCAACCAAAACAAGTAGTGACGATTTAGCAACTAGTAACCCTATTCAATCTGTAATAGATATTACAAAAGTATCTAACGATAAAGTGCCTGTAAACATTAATCCAGGACGTTTTACTGATGCAGTTGTTACTTATAGACTTCCAAAGGTAGTACAAGGAACTTATTCAGTAAGTGATTTTGGAAAGTATGTTGATACATTTGTTGCAATTGATTACAATGGCAACCCAATGCCAACAAACAAGATTGATACAAACTCTTGGACTATTGAAAACGCTAAAGAGTTAGATTACATTACATATTATGTTAATGATACTTTTGATCAAGAAGAAGTTGGCGGTATTGGAGGAGAAGTTCCTTTTTCACCTGCAGGAACAAATATAGAGCCTAACAACTACGTTTTAAATTTACATGGATTTATTGGGTATTTCGACTCTCTTAAGAACAGTCAATATAAATTAGATGTAATTGCTCCAGCTGATTTTGTTCGTACTTCAGCTTTACAACAATCAGATTCAAAAACATCAGCAGATGGTAAAGTAATGACTTCATCTTACTTTGCACCACGTTATTTTGATATTACAGATAACCCAATGATGTATGGTAAACTAGATGTTGAAGAATTTGAAGTAGGTGGTATTAAAATAGTTTTAAGTGTTTATTCACCAAACAAAAAGCATACTGCTCAAACAATGAAAAACGCTATGCTTACTATGATGCAAGGTCAAAAAGCATATTTAGGTGATGTTGACAGCACACCTCGTTATGATATTTATGTGTATTTATCAGAAGGAAAAGAAGATTCACCTAAAGGTTTCGGAGCTTTAGAGCACCACACATCAACTGTAGTAGTTATGCCAGAAAGTATGCCTGCAGAAGCTTTAGATAAAAGTATGATTGATATCGTTTCTCACGAATTCTTTCATATTGTTACACCTTTAAGTGTTCACTCTGAAGATGTACATTATTTTGATTATAACGATCCAACTTTCTCTAAGCACTTATGGATGTATGAAGGTATTACAGAGTATTTCGCAACACTTTTCCAAGTAGATCAAGGTATTGTAACTGAAGATGATTTCTACCAAACAATAATGGATAAAATTGGTACATCAAGGAACATGGATGATTCTATGAGTTTTACTGTTATGAGTGAAAACGTATTAGAGGAACCTTATGCAAGTCAGTATTATAATGTGTACCAAAAGGGTGCTTTAATTGGTATGTGTTTAGATATTTTAATTCGTGAAGGTAGTGATGGAAATAGAGGTGTATTATCCTTAATGAAAGAATTATCTAACAAGTATGGTAAAAACAAACCGTTTGATGATGATAAAATTATTGACGAAATAGTAGAAATGACCTACCCAAGCCTTAGAAGCTTTTTTGATAATCATGTTATTGGTACAACACCAATTGATTATAATGTTTATTTTGAAAAAGTAGGATTAACAATAGGTGAAGGTCAAGTTAAAACGAATTATATCCAAGGTAATGGTGCTTTAATTGTTACAGCTAACCAAACAGATGGAACAATTATATTTACAGATAATGTGTTAGGAAACAGCTTTTGGAAAGCACAAGGAGCAATGCCTAATGATGTTATAAAGTCTATTGATGGTACAACTGTTTCGTTATTAAATGCGAATAAAGTATTTCAAGATGTTTATTCTTGGGAAGTAGGTCAAGAAGTAGATGTTGTATTATCTCGTAATGGTGAAGATGTTGTAATTAAAACAAAGTTAACTCCAGCTTTTACACAAGGTAATAGTTTACACGCTGATGAGAATGCAACTGCAGCTCAGAAAGCATTACGTGAAGCTTGGTTAAAAGGATAATTTTAAACCATACTTAAACAAAAAAAAAACACCTGATGATAATTTCATCAGGTGTTTTTTTATTTATAATCTATTACGTAAACCCGCTTAATATTTAGCCGATTTACCATTAGTTAAGGAGTTGTTTATAAAATTGCGAATATCATCGTTAGCAGTTTTTAAATCTGCTTTTCGCAAATACATCATGTGTCCACTTCTATATGCTTTAAAAGTAAACCGGTCTTTCATAGTTCCAGCAGGATCTAATTGTCCAACAGTATATTTTGCAGCAAAGTACGTAGTAGCACCATCATAATAACCCGATTGAACAAGCACTTTTAAATATGGGTTCTGAGCCATAGCTTGCCTTAATCGGTCTCGTGTATTATCATGTTGTTTATCCCAAGGATGAACATTACCAAACATGTTATATTTTACATCAGTTTTAAATTTCAACTCTTCTCTTAAGTAATAGTTTATGGCAGGTGTAAAAGAGTGTAACCAAGAGGAAATCTCTGCATTATAATCCGGAGAATTTCCAGCGGCCATTTTATCGACCCCCAAGTATCGTGAATCTAATCTACCAATGGTATAGCCACGGTCTCTTAATAATTCTTTCCAGAAAAATTGGGTAGGCACATTTAAATTATGTTGAAGTATATCTTTTTTATCTAAACCAGAATATAAACTCATTTTTTCAGCAACTTCATCGCGTTCTACATCACTAATAAACCCGCCTTTAGCAATTGCAGGCATAAGTTTATTAATAGCATAGTTTTCAACTTCTGGAAGTATTTCTAATAAATCTTTTTGCTGAAGCTCTGTAGATAAAGCTTTTTGATGCCAAGCAGCTGCAGTAAAATATGGTAAATTTAAAGCAGAATAAATAGGTTGATTGGTTGAATATATTTTATAATCTGCAGGCGAAACTAAAATAACACCATTTAAATACATCCATTGGTTACTTTGAAGTTCTTCAGCAAGCCCCATAACACGTGGACCTCCATAACTTTCACCAATTAGATATTTAGGTGATTCCCATCGGTTATTACGTGTCATAAAGGTATTAATCCACTCGGCTAAATAACGAATGTCAGCATTGATACCAAAAAATTGACTGCGATCTGGAAGTTTTCCATCTTTCTCAGCAACCATTCTTGAATATCCTGTATTTACGGGGTTTACATAAACTATATCAGCAACATCCAAAATAGAGTATGGATTATCTTTAACACCATAAGGTTGAATTGGGTAGCCATCATCATCAATTTTTAAAATTTTAGGACCCGTATAAGCAATATGCATCCAGACCGAAGCAGAACCAGGACCTCCGTTAAATGATATTAACAACGGTCTGTTAGCTTTATCTTTTACATTACTACGTTGGTAATAGGTGTAATATAAAGTTGCAATAGGGTTGTTATCTTTACCCCAAACAGGTTGCATACCAGTTGTAGCTGAGTAATCCATATTAACACCATTTATTGTGGCATTATGATTGGTAGTCACAAGTGTATCTATTGGTATCTCACGGCTTTGAGAATGGGCCGAAATAAATGTTAACACACTAATAATAAGTACGAGTTTTTTCATTGAGAATTATATAAAATTAGAAAAGTTAAAGATACTGAATTAAGTTAGAAATTTTCAAATACACCAAGTCCGAATAAAGCGAAGTCATATTTCACAGGGTCATCAGAATCTAGTTTTCGGAGATTCGTATCTAGTTCTAAAAGTGCTTTTGCATCGTTTTGTTTGCGTGTAAGTAAGCCCAGTTTTCGTGCAACATTTCCGGAATGAACATCCAACGGACATGATAGCTGACTTGTGTTTAAAGTTTGCCATAAACCAAAATCAACGCCGGTATTATTTGGTCTAACCATCCATCTTAAAAACATGTTTATACGTTTTGCTGCTGAATTTTTTAAAGGATCGGAAATATGTTTTTCTGTTCTAGGAAGATGTGGAATTTCAAAAAACGTTTTTTTAAAATGATGTATTGCGGGTTGTAAACTAGTAGGCTCAGCATGTTTATTAAAAACGGGTTCTAGACCTTTATGTTCTTTATAAATATGGCGTAAAGCAGTGATGAACGTTATAAAATCGGTGCCATTAAACGTGCGATGAACAAATGATTCTAAATGCTGTAAATCAGATTCTTCATGATTCATTACAAAATCAAACGGGGACTGGTCTAATAAATCCATCATTTTAGAGGCATTATTGATAATGCTTTTTCTATTTCCCCAAGCTATAGTTGCTGTCAGAAAAGCAGATATCTCAATATCTTCTTTTTTAGTAAACTTATGTGGAATTTTAATAGGATCGGAATCCAAAAACTGTGGCGCATTATAGGCTGCTACTTTTTCGTCCAAGAATGTTTTTAGTTCCTTTTTATTTAATTTTAATGACACGGTAATTAAGGGTTTAATTAAGGTTATAAATAGCTGTTGTTTGTTGTAGTAATTAACTTAATGGCAGCTGGTAAAATTTCTATATCCAATGTTTTAAAAGATCCTATAACTTCACCATCTAACTGTAATAGGTGACTGTTTTTAAAATCGATAGTTGCTTTGGTTGTTTTAATAACCTGAATATTTTCAGAATCATGAAAACTTTCATCAAACTTGGATAGTCCTGCTTTTAATAGGCTTGTTGCATCAATTTTTGATATGATTACGAGTTCAAAAATACCATCCATAGGATTCCCTGTTTTATTTAAGGGTACGCCTGTACCATATTTTCTAGCATTACAAATACCGAGCATGAGGCCTTTGGTTTCTAGCTTTTCATTGTCTGTTGTAATAGACATAGGAAAGGGGTTGTTTTGCTGTAATTGCTCAACAAAATATTTCGCATATGTAGCCATACCGCGATTAGAATCATTTTCATATGCTTCTACTATTTTAGCATTTAATCCAACATCACCTATATGGATTGCGTGATGCTTTTTATTAATAAGTAGCATATCTAAATTACCTATAACCTGACTCATAATTATATCTAGGAATGCTTTTTTTGGACTCTTATCAACAGATAACTCCATAGCCATACCATTAGCGGAACCAAGAGGAACAATTCCCATTGGAATACCGCTATCTAATAAAGTAACAGCAGTAAATAATGTTGTTCCATCGCCACCTACAGATGCTATACGATCTGGCTTATAACTCTTAATTTGTTTTTTTAAGTTTTCAGCATCGTTTTCACCTGTTGTTTTAAAAATATCATATGAAATGGCGTATTTGGAACAAACAGAGATAGCATAACTTAAAAAAGGTTCTTTATCTACATCTCCTGATATAGGATTAACTACAATAAGAATTTTCATAATTATAAGTGTTTTAAGGCATCTTGAACATCAAAATGATCATTAGAATTGAAATAAGTAACAGGTGTTTTAGAAGCTTCAAGCGCTTTTTTCATTTGTATTTGTAATGTTGTATCTGTTTTGTCAGAAGTTTTTCGAATGTATATTATAAGAATGCTATGGGGATATAGCTTTATAATTTCAGTATAAATAGCCATATCTTTTTGCGTATCATCACCTAATAGAATGTATTTTTTTGACTTAGTATTTTCAATTATAAATTTTATATAATGTTGTTTAAAATTTGGTGGTTTTTTATTTTGAAATAGTCTTAACAAAGTTAGGTGAGGAGTAAGGAATAATAAGCCTTTGGGCAATTTGTTAAAGCTTATAAAATGGGTTATAATATTAAACAAATTACTTTCGCTTTTTGAAACATAATAAAAATTAGCTCCTCTAGACCGAAATGCCTCGAGTAGATTTTGCGTAAACGGGATAACTTGTCTTTTTTGGGGAGCATTAAAAGCTAAGGTTGTTACGCGTTTTATTACACTAGCGGTATTTGATATAATAATGGTATCATCTATATCTGATATCACATCTACATCGCTAAGCGATTCTGTAAAATTTATAGGATAGTTTTGAACGGTTTTTAATTTGGTGTCAGAATTTGGTAAACTAATATGTAATTCTCCTTTATGTAAGTGGTTTAGTATAATTTCAAAACCTCCAGACGCATTAGTTTGTACTTTATAAGTATGACCATTTGACTCTAAAATAATGGGCATATTAGCATAAGCTTTATTAAAATATGATCTGAATACTCGTATTAAATTGGTTACAATACCACGTTGAATTGTAAAACTAACTGGGGCTTTTTTTAATATAACACCGCGAACAGCAGTTCTGTTTTGGGTTAAGTGTAAAGTGGAAATTTGCCAAACTATAGGCATGTTTAATTATCGTTAGAATTAGAGATGAATCGGGTTTAATACAATTATGCCTAATTTACGGTATTTAGGTTAGCTATTAAAATCAAACGACTTCTAAAGTTACTTTCATATTCAAATATTAATATTTAATAGTGTATTTGGTAGGAGATTTTTACAATTAATATTGAAATAACAATAATATATTCAGTTTATCGATTTTTTACAATTTTGAGAGTATGTTATTGTAATTTTGATGTATCAATAAGTGAATTAAAACACTTTTGGTGAATTAGTTTTAAGGTTAAGATTTATTAAAAAAAAAGGTCTCGCAATAGCAAGACCTTTTTTTATTATATATGTGCAGCACGCCTTTTATTTCTCCGGTGCTTTAAAGCTGGTAAATTAAATAGAACAATAGAAAATGTTATTAGCATGTAACTTACTCCTTGTAATAATGTAATTTTTTCTCCAAAATAAAAAACGGCTAAACAGAAATTTATTAAAGGGTTTAAGTAGATAAATACACCTACAATAGACGAGTTTAATCCGCGTAAGGCATAAATATTTAGAAACATTGGGACTATGGTAAACCCAATTGCTATTAACAGAACCATACCATAAAAGTATAATGTTTTTGGTGCTTCAAAGTCATAACTAATTAAAAAAGGACTTAATATTAACACGGCAAATGTAATCTGAATTGTTAAAATTAAAAATCGATCCATTTCCTGATTTTTTCTTTGTAGAATAAGATAAATAGCATAGGTAAGGGCTATAATTACACTATAAAATAAATCCATAAAATTCCCTAAAGACAATAATACACATGCGAATATACTCAGGGCAACGGATAACCATTGCAGCTTGAATAATTTTTCTTTAAGAAATATAAAAGCTAGAACCATGGTAAGGATTGGACATATTAAATAAGCTAATGAGGTTGCTTTTACACTAACATGGTTCATAACGTAAATAAATATATACCAGTTTAAAGCTAAGAAAAAACCGCTTATTACATTTATAACAGCAATCCGAAGACGTTCTTTTTTTGCTAAAGATTTAAAGACTTGTATGTTTTTCTTTAAAACTTTTGGTCTGAAAAGTAAACTTACAATAAGCATTATAGCAACCGATATTAAAGAGCGATGGCTTAAAATATCAAAAGGCGTGTAGTTAGACAAAGGTTTTAAAACTAAACTAAAAAAGCCCCAAATAGTAAAAGCTAAAGTTGCTGCTACATAATGTTTTGTTGTATTCATAATTATTAAAAAATAATCTGCAAATGTAAAGTAAATGCACTTAACTTCTGGGATACATATTTAAAAATAAGCCCATTATTAAGCATAAAAAAAGCCTTGCAAATGCAAGGCTTTTTTTTATTATGTAACAGAAAATATTATTTCTTATCTGTTAATGCTTTTGTTATTTTTTCAGTGTACTCAACAGCATTTTTTGTCATGTTTTGAGGATCTTCAATTTGCGTAGTTACTACTGCTGCTAATTGTTTTCCTTCTTCTTGAGCTAAATCGTAAGCTACTGTTTCAACAATATATGTTTTTACTACTTGAGTTGTAGAACTCATTGGTACATAACTTCCGTAAGTAGAGTAGGACATAGCGTTACCATAGTAACCATAAAAACCTCCATAATAACCAGGGAAATAACCAGGCATATAGCTAGCTCCAGCATAATAACCACCATCAGTTGACGTTTCTGTACGCTCTTGGTAGTCTTTTACAACAGTTAAAACAACTGCATTGTAACCTTCGTTATTTAAAAACTCTTTAAAGTTAGATAACTGTTGTTCTGTTAACTTTTCATCATGATTAAAATTAGGCATTTCTTTAAAGCTTTCAGTTGCCTTCATACCTTCAGCACGAAGTTGTTTTGCTAATTCTTGTTCAAAAGCAATACGTGCTTGTTTATTTTGTGTTCTTGCAATAACCAAAATATTATCATCTTTAATATCGGCTGCAGAATCAGATTTCCAAGCATCTAATACTTTAATTCCTGAGCAACTAGAGGTAATTACCATCAATAAAATGGCTGCTAATTTAAGTGTGTTTTTCATAGTTTTTTTGTTTTTTTTATAATTATAATAGTATTAAAAAGTATACCCTAAGGCTATACCATATCTAAAAGACAACGCATTAAAGGTTGATTTCCTGTTAACCTCAGAAAACCTGAAGTCACCATTTAAAAAGTCTAAAATACTGTAATCTTCTAAAGCTTGATTTAGATCATCATAAAACTCATCTGGTAGATCTTTATTGTTAATAAATTTAAAATTGTAATTTCCTGTACCAGGACCTGCAATTAAGAAATCTAAATTCAGGTTCTTGGCAATTGGCAGTTTATATCCAACCATTAGTCCAATAGAAGTAATATCAACTTTCATATCAAACTGTAGTTCATAATTCGTACCATTTTCTGAAAGATAAGAGCCACCCAACTCAGATTTATAATTTGAATACTTTAAATAAGCACCAACGTAAAACCCATTAAGAGCTCGGCTTGATGTTTTGGGTATATAATATCTTACTTCTGGAACAACTTGAAATCCTGTATAAAATACTTCTCCTGTTTTAACACGAGGCTTGTCTATACCTGAAAATGAGACTAAACCTTCTTTCCCTTTATAGCCAAACGATAAAGATGCAGAAAAATTATTAAAGAAACTTCGTTCATAAGAAATTTGATACACGCCATTTATTAACTGCAATGTTTCTAGTGACAGTTCGTTTTTCTTAATTTTCTTACTTGACGTACTTTCTTGCTCTTGAGAAAAAGCTTGCGTTGTACCAAGACAAAGAGCGAGTATAAAGCTGAATTTTAATAGGTTTTTCATAATGGTTCAAAAGTATAATAAAAATATAATATAGATAGTTAATTCATGAATTTTGCTTTCAATTCTTTTGTAGGTATCATGCAGGATTCTTTTTTACCAAACCACTTATATCTATTTCTAGCAATAAAATCATAAACACCATCTCTTATAAACGTGGGTACGATAAAAAATAGAGCCATTAAGTTACGTGGAAATCCTAATTTTACTGCAATTTTTAGTGCTGCGGTGGATTTATATGAAATACCATTGTCAGGTGAAAAAAGTAAAATAGAGTCTAGTTTTTTGATGTCAATATTATATGTTTTTATTGTTTCTTTTCCAACTTGACTTTCTAGAGGGGCAAACATAAACAGGTGGTTCTTATCATGCTTAATGACATAATTAATAGCGTTGTTGCAAAGATTACACACACCATCAAATAGAATTAACTGTTTGTTTTTGGGTAAATTAGAAAGCATATATCAAAAATAAGGAAGAATTTAAAAGATGTCGTTACAATTGGGCTACTTTTTTATTGCTTGAACTAGTTCTAACTGATCTAAACTGACATTTGTAGTAAACATACCATAATTAACAATGGCTTTATTTTTCTCAATAGAATCAATTGTTCCAACGGCTCGTCCATCTATAAGTCTAACACGGTCGCCTATTCTTAAAATAGGTTTTGGGGCTGTTGGTTTATTTTTCTCTTTTTGTTTAGCTACTTTTTTCTTCTCTCTAATAACAGCCACTTTCTTTTCAGCTTCTTGTTTTACCTTTTCAACTTTGGCTTTTTCAATTTTTTGTTTTTTTGCTGAAACCTTCTTTCGTTTTGAATTTTCAATCTGAACAAGCTTAAATAGCTCATTCATTAATTCACGTTTTTGTTTATTATTAAAGTATTTTTGTGATAGGTCATCAATTTTTTGTCCTAAGTAAATAAGTCGCTGATTACTATCATAAAGCTCTTGATAACTTTCTAGTTTCTTTTGAATTTTAGAGTTAATCTCCTCTAATTTTTCGGCTTCCGTTTGTTTTTTACGTTCGTTAACTTTTAGCGATTGTTCTGTTTTTTCAAGTTTGGAGCGTTCCTTTTGTAATTTAGCAATGGTTCTGTCAAAACGAACTTTACCTTTTTCAATTTTCTTTTTCGCTCGGTTTATTAAACTATAAGGAATACCGTTTTTTTGAGCCACTTCAAAAGTAAAGGAGCTACCAGCTTGACCTAATGCTAATTTATATATGGGTTCTAATGTTTTTTCATCGAACATCATATTAGCATTTTGCATGTATGGTAACTCGTTAGCTAGAATTTTAAGATTGGAGTAGTGGGTTGTAATAATACCAAAAGCCTCTCGATGATAAAATTCCTCTAAAAACGTTTCGGCTAAAGCACCACCAAGTTCAGGATCAGATCCCGTACCAAACTCATCAATTAAAAATAAAGTATTTTTATTACATTTCTTAAGAAAGTAATTCATTTGCTTTAAGCGGTAACTGTACGTGCTTAAGTGATTTTCTATAGATTGATTATCTCCAATATCAGAAATAATTCTATCAAATAAGAAAACGCTACTACGCTCGTGAACAGGTATTAAAAAACCAGATTGCAGCATAAGTTGCAGTAATCCAACAGTTTTAAGTGTGATACTTTTCCCTCCAGCATTAGGGCCTGAAATAACAATAATTCGATTGTCCTGTGTAAGGTGAATGGATTGCGGGAAAGTGGTTTCTTGTTTCTTTTTGTTGCTTAAAAACAATAATGGGTGATAGGCTTCACGTAGAAAAAGTTCACGTTCATTATTAATTTTAGGCAAAATAGCTTGCATTGAATTGGCATATTTTGCCTTAGCAGAAATAACATCTATTTCTGTTAAAAAGTCCTGATAGCTATTTAAAAGCCCTATAAAAGGGCGAATAAAATTAGTTAAGGTTTTTAAAATACGAACAACTTCCTCGTGCTCTTCATACTCTAAATTATTCAGTTCTCTAGTATATCGTAAGGTTGTTTCAGGCTCTATATATACAATACTACCTGTTTTACTACCACCCATTATAGCACCTTTAACTTTACGTCTGTACATGGCTTTAACAGCTAGTACTCGTTTGTTATCGACTACAGATTCGCGTATGTCATTTAAATATTCTAATTGCTGATAACTATTTAATGCCGATGTGAAACTTTGATTTATTTTACCCTTTAAAATAATAATTTCCTGACGTAGAACTTTTAAAGTGCTAGAAGCATTATCTTTTACATCTCCAAAACGATCAATTATGGTATCAATCTCATTAATTAGGACTTTAGTAACTTCTATATGTGAAGCATAGTCATATAAATTAGAATAATACTCTTGGAATTTTTTTAAGAAAACTATAATGTCGTTTGCCGTGGTTGAAATGGCAACAATTTTTTTTAAACTATGGGCTTCTAAATAAGTGTTTTCAATTTTTAAAAGCTTTATTTCTTTTGCTATCGTATCAAAACCGTGATTAGGAATGCGATTATCATTAACAAAGGATGCAACATACTCGTTTGTTAAATCTAAAGCATTTAAGGCTAGCTCTTTATTTTTATAAGGTGTAATTTTTAACGCAGATTCATGTCCTAAAGGCGTAATGCAAAGCTCACTTACTTGTTGTAAAATAGTAGAAAACTCAAGATCTTGAAGTGTTTTTTCGTGAATGTGTATCATAATGTTCCTCGCGTAAAAGGATAGCTTTTTTTAAGATTTACAAAAATACACATTCTGTTTAAAACATATCTATTCATAAACTATAAGTTCCTTTTAGAATTGTGTAAATTTGATACTTAATATATTTATTTATGAGACTAGTTTCTGTTGTTATTTTTTTAAGCATTATTCTTTGTTTACAATCATGTGAGAAAGATTATGAAAAATACACAAAGAAACCCGAGTACATAACTAATTCTAAAGGGAGTTTGAAAGCTTATTTTGAAGCTTATGATGCGTCCTTAAAACTTTGGGATATTCCATTTGAAGAACTTTATATACCAACTCAATTTGGAACAGCTCATATTGTTGTAAGTGGTCCTGAAAATGGAGAACCTTTAGTATTGTTACATGGTATGAATGCTAGTTCCACCATGTGGTACCCGAATGCTAAAGCTTTAGCTCAAACTTATAGGTTATACGCTATAGATTTTATTTTAGAACCTGGGAAATCGTATAAAACCGGCGTTTTTGACGATGTTGATGATATTAGTTTATGGTATAATGAAATTTTCGAAAAATTAGAGCTTAAAGAGTTTAGTTTAGTAGGCGCGTCTAGAGGTGGTTGGATTTCAATGAAATTGGCATTGGAAAACCAAAAAAGAATAAAAAATATGATTCTTTTAAGTCCTGCTCAAACCTTTATTTGGATAAGACCTAGTTCAGATTTATTAAAAAACATAGTTATGCTCTTTTCATCTGAAGAAAAACAAATTGAACAAAGTTTAAAATCTATGTCTAGTAATGTTTCAAATATTGACGAAACATATTTAAAACAGTATTACAAATCGGAATCTAACGACTCTATAAACAAGTTTTTATTAAGTATGAAACCTTTTTCAAAACGTGAAATAGAATCACTCAATATGCCTGTTTTAGTTTTAATAGGTGATGATGATGTTATAAATAACAATAAAACTGTTGAAATGACCAATTCACTTATACCAAAAGGATCCGGAGGCGTAATTTCTAATGCAGGTCATTTTCTAACTGTAGATCAGCCAGAGGCAGTTAACCAGAAAATATTAGACTTTTTAAACAGGTCATTTCAAACAGAATAATTACATGTACGCTTGAATTGTAATTACAATCATGGTAAATACAGTAAGAATTAAAAGTAGTGGTAGTACAAATTTTAACCATTTATTATAGCCTACTTTAACAATGGCTAGAGACGCTAAAATTAAACCAGTAGGATTAATAAAAGCAAATAAACCTAAACCATATTGGTAGCAGTTTACAATTACATCACGGCCAAAACCTACAGTATCAGCTAAAGGAGACATAATTGGCATAGTTAAAACAGCCATCCCAGATGAACTTGGTATAAAAAACGATAAGCCACTATAAATAAATAACATCGCGTTAGCAAATACACCTTTATTCATGCCTTCCGTTACGGTACTTGCATGATATAGCATAGTATCACTAATCAAACCATCATTCATTAATACCGAAACGCCGCGAGCAATTCCTATTATTAACGCAACCCCTAATAAATCTGAAGCGCCTTTAACAAAGGTTTCTACAAATGTTGTTTCTTGAATTTTCCCAATTAAACCAATAATAATAGCACCTACTAAAAACACTGTTGTCATTTCAACAAACCACCAATCTAATTGTGATACACCATAAATCATTATTACAAAACACATAGTGAAAACAACGAGAATCAAACGTAATCTAGTTGTTAGTTTTAAAGTTGTTGTGTTTTTAGTTCCAAAATGTGCTTCAATTTCTTCTTTCTGACTATAAATTAATGATTTTGTTGGGTCTTTTTTAACCTTACTAGCGTATCTCAAAATATAAATAATACAAATTGCTACACCAATAAGAAGTGTTATAATTCGCCCTGTTAAACCTGTTGTCCAGTTAATTCCAGCAGCATCAGATGCAATTATAGTACTAAATGGGTTAACGGTAGAACACATGGTTCCTATAGCAGAACCTAAATATATAGATGCCAATGGTACCATGGCATCATATTTAGCAGCTAGAAACATAGGAATTAAAATAGGGTAGAAGGCAATAGTTTCTTCAGCTAAACCAAAAGTTGTTCCGCCTAACGCAATCAGAGCTGTAACCAAAACAATAAGAATATATTCTTTGCCTTTTAATGTGTTGGCTAGCCACACAATTCCAGCATCAAAAGCACCCGTAAAGTTCATGATACCAATTAATCCACCAATTATTAGTACTAGAAAAATAATATCAGAGGCTTCAATAATCCCTTTAACTGGAGATTGGAAGAAAGCCACTATACTCTGAGGTTTTGCTTCAACAACTTCATAGGTGTTAGGAATTGAAATTGGCTTCCAGATGCCGCCATTAGTAAATTTACTTAATGGTATATTAATATTTAATTCCTCTAAAGTTTCCTGTGTTGCCGGGAGAGCAGCAGTAGATTCTAGATGTGTTATAGTAAAACTATCATCAGCTTTACTATAAGTAAGTGTATCGTATTTTCCAGCCGGAATTATCCAAGTTAATAAGGCTACAAGTCCAGCTATAATTAATAGAATTGTTTGTGCTGTAGGGAATTTTATTTTTTTCAAAAGAAATAATTTTTAGAGTATAAAGATAATATTAATTTAGTGCAGACATAACGAAGATAAAAAAAATGACACCAAATATAGATCCTAGTTGGCTGATCCATTTTCAAAATGAATTTAGTAAACCTTATTTTAAAGAATTAATGCATTTTATTGATAATGCTTACCAAAATCACACCTGTTACCCGTCCTACGATAAAATATTTCAGGCGTTTAATGCTTGTAAATTCCAAGATGTAAAAGTTGTGATTATAGGTCAAGATCCGTATCACGGTCCAAATCAAGCAAATGGTTTGTGTTTTAGTGTTCAAGATGGTGTAACGCATCCGCCATCTTTAAAGAATATTTTTAAAGAACTTGAAACAGATACAGGAAAACCATATCCAGTTAGTGGTAATTTAGAGCATTGGGCAGAACAAGGTGTATTATTGTTAAACGCCACATTAACGGTTCATGCTCATGAAGCTGGTAGCCATAAAAAAAAAGGATGGGAAATATTCACAGATAGCGTAATTAAAACTATCAGTAATCAGCATAATGACGTGGTATTTATGTTATGGGGAGGTTTTGCTAAATCGAAAGCAAAATTAATAGCGAAAGAAAAGCATACTATTCTATTAAGTGGTCATCCATCACCATTAAGTGCTAATCGAGGGTATTGGTTTGGTAATAAGCATTTTAGTCAAGCTAATGCCTTTCTAAAAGCGAATAATAAGAGTCCGATTAATTGGTAACCAGAAATTACATTTTAAATAAAAAACCTATAACAAATAGATGTTATATAGTTACATATTAAAACGTTGATATTACTGTTTTAGCTTCCTGTAGGAGCTAACTGTGTAGATTTATTAGTTTTAGAAACGTTGTTCTTTGAAATTTTTAAAGCAACTAAGTTTTCTTCTTTTTTTACTGTTTTTTTGGTTGACTTATTACAACTAAATATAAGTAATATAAAGTTAATTGCAACCAAAATTATGAGCGTCAACATAATGGTCATTAGCATAAGCAATCCGTTTTTAAGATTAAAGCGTTATCAAATATAAAAGATTAAACTCATTTTTTAAAGAAATTTTAACATTTATCGATGTAAGGTCGCTTTTCAAAGATATGATTTATAGTATATTAAGAAATTAAAAAGCTTAAGTAAATTATATGTTACCCCTTATCAATGGCCAATATGACTGAATGTTTTATTGGTAATTATTAAAAAAATGTTGTTATTTCTAAAGAGTACTATCTTTTCATTGCGTTTAAACTAATAGTCGAAAAGCTTTAAAATAGTAAGTGCAGTCATTTTTATGATTAAATGATATTTTTTGACGTGCTAGTTTTTCAAAAATTAAAACGGATTATCTATTTAAAAAACACTAAACCGGCATCTATTTACTGTAAATTATGAACTAATTTGTCATAAGGTACTGTTTCTGAAATAATATCTAAAGCTAATAACTGTTCTTGAATATTATTAATGGTAGCTTCATCCATTGGGCTTTGAGACCATTCAGTAAGTGATAACCACTCTTGAACATCTTCTAGCTTCTGATCGTAACGCTTAGCTATAACCTTATCAATATCTGGAATTCCCTTAAAATCTTTAGTAGCTGTATTAATAATATCTAAAATAGTATTTAAATCTTCCGTATGGTTTTCAATAAAATTATCACTAACAGCTATAACAAAACAAGGCCAAGGAGTAGGGCAGTTTCCTAAACGTCTAAAAACACCATTATCTACTAGTGGTTTAGTCATAAACTTTTCCCACATAAAATAGTCAGCTGTATTGTTTGATAAGGCTTCTATTGCACCATCCATATTTTTTACAACTTCAAAATGTAGATCTTTTTTTAAATCCCAACTGTTATTTTGAGCGTTTATGTACGCCATTAAATGCGATCCGGAACCATAACGACTGATAGCTGCTTTTGTTCCTTTTATATCGGAAAGGGTTTGATATGGTGATTTATCATCTACATGAATACCCCAAATTAAAGGCGTTTCAACAAACGTTTGTACAATTTTAGAAGGATTACCTTCTGCAATATCTTTTATAATACCTTCGGTTAAAATTACAGCTATATCAATAGTGCCTTCGCGTAGTGCTTTACACATGGCACCTGTTCCTCCCGGATAATCATGCCATCGTAAGTTAATATCTTGATCTTTATAATCACCATTTTTTAGCGTTAAATACCACGCCAAATTAAAGTGTTCAGGTACACCTCCAATTTTTACTGTTTTCATAAGCTTGTAATTTTATCTAAAGTGTACTGAATTAAATTTTCTACTACCTCTTTGGGATTTTTACTAAAGGTACCATTTGCACGGTTTGCAATAATGGCATTCAACGATAGTGCTTGGTGTCCTAATAATTTTGATAAGCCATAGATAGCTGAAGTTTCCATTTCTAAATTAGTAATTCTGTTATTTTCATATTCAAAATTATCCATTTTAGAATTTAAAGTGGCATCCTGTAAGTTTAAACGTAATTTACGCCCTTGAGGTCCATAAAAACCGACAGCCGTAGCTGTGATTCCGGAATATGTTTCATCAGATGAAAAATGTTTGGCTAAAAACGGACTATTTTCAATTAAAATGGGACGCGCTTTATGAGCGTACCAATTGCAATGCTTGACAAAAGCATCTTCTATTTCTGGATTTGTAAATGGTTCAATTTCATAAAAATGTAAAAGACCATTTAAATCTAAACTATGCGAGCTCATTAAAAAACTATCTACCGGAATATCTTTTTGTAAAGATCCTGAAGTACCAACTCTAATAATATTTAAAGATGTTAATTCTGTTTTAGGTTGACGTGTTTTTAAATCGATGTTCACCAATGCATCTAACTCATTTAATACAATATCTATATTGTCAGGACCTATACCTGTTGAAATAACTGTTAAACGCACTCCTTTATAAGTGCCCGTATGTGTTTTAAACTCACGCTTTTGTGTCCTAAAATCAATGGTGTCAAAATGCATTGTAATTTTATCTACACGATCTTGATCTCCTACAAAAATAATGGTATTCGCTATATTTTCAGGTTTCAGATTTAAGTGATAAATACTGCCATCTGGATTGAGTATAAGTTCAGATTCTTGGATAGGCATAGTTTATTTTTTTATAAGTTTATTCTGTTCGGTACTAAAATAAAAGTCCAAACGGTTTATACCACCATAGGTTATATTATTATTAATCTCTTTAGAAAAATTACGCGTACCTATTAATGCTTCGTGTCCTTTTCTGTTTAAGCTGATTTGATTTTCAGTTTCATCAAAAAACAGAGATAAACAATTAATAATTCGGAGAATTTGGGTGTCCCCAAACCCATAATAACCTTGAAAATTTAAAGCGTAACCTAATAAATGGTTTTTCGATTTAATATCTTGGTCCCGTATAAGTGTTAAAATGTTTTCTTCTAAACGGCTTAATCCATTTTTTAAATTAGGAAAGCGTTCTAAATGCGCTTTTAAACAACTGTTCAGGTATTTAAAAGACGATTTTTTAACAATGTATGGTTTCAGCAAATTATGATCTTTACTACAGTATATATGCCATAATGTTCGTGCAAGATCGATATCTGACTCTTGTAAACGCACTTTGTTTTTGTAATGCTCTAATAACTGTTTCCTAGAAAGTTCCCTTAATGCTTTTAAATTTTTTTCTCCAGGAACACGACCACTACAAACTAAATGTAAAGGGGTGTTAATTTTTTTCTCTTGAAGTAGTTTTATAACAGCAAGTAGATTAATATGACAAAACAAATCATATTCAAACCATAAAACTATTTTATCATAATTATTAGCCGTATTTAAAATAGCTAACTCTCTCTTTATTTTAACTTCATCAATCTCGATGTCATAAGCAGATTTTAAAAAATCTTTTCGTTTATCTATAAATTCTTGCGAATCAATATCAGTTAGAGTAGGCCCTTCGCATAACATTTCTTGCCATGTTAAAAAGGTTCCTTTAAAATCTAGGTCTTGTAAAAACTGGGTTAAATGATGCCCGTTAGTAATATGAAGAATTGACTTTTCCATTAACCGCCAACACGCTTAACATTAAAACCCTTTTCTTTTAAAATAGCCATAATTTTATCGCGGTAATCACCTTGAATAATTATTTTATCATCTTTAAAACTACCTCCAACACTAAGAGTTGTTTTTAGTTCTTTGGCTAATATTTTAAAATCTTCAGTAGCTCCGGTATAACCATCTATAATAGTAATGGGTTTGCCTTTACGTTTTTCATATTTACATAATAATGGATCATCTTGAATCCATAAACCTGATTCCTCTTGATCTTCTGTTTCTGGCTTTTCAGAAATATGTTCAGGAAAAAGATTTTTTAACTGATCTTGTAAATCCATACTTATTTTTTAATTAACCCTAATTCAATTAAACGCTCGGTTAAAAATTCGCCGGCTGTAATATCTTCAAATTGCTTCGGGTTATTTTCATCAATACAACTTTCTAAAACATCTAGTTTCATATCACTAACAGGATGCATAAAAAATGGAATAGAATAACGTGATGTTCCCCAAAGTTCTCTTGGAGGATTAATCACGCGGTGTATTGTTGATTTTAATTTATTATTGGTATGACGAGATAACATATCACCAACATTAATCATTAATTCATCTGGTTCTGCAATGGCATCAATCCATTCACCTTCATGATTTTGAACTTGTAATCCGCGACCTTGAGCTCCCATTAATAAAGTAATTAAATTAATATCACCATGAGCTGCTGCACGTACAGCATTTTTAGGTTCATCTAAAATAGGAGGGTAGTGGATAGGGCGTAAAATACTGTTCCCATTATGAATATAATTGTCGAAATAAGTCTCTTCTAAATTTAAATATAAAGCTAAAGCACGTAAAACGTATTTGGCTGTTTTCTCTAACATTCTAAAAGTTTCCTTACCTGTTTTATTAAAAGCAGGAAGTTCTTCAACTTGTACATTTTTAGGGTATTCGGCTTCTAATTTGTCATTATTTTCTACATATTGACCAAAATGCCAGAATTCTTTTAAATCGCCTTCCTTTTTACCTTTAGCACTTTCCTTACCAAAAGAAATATAACCACGTTGACCGCCAATACCTTCAATCTCATATTTACGCTTAGTTTCTAACGGTAAATCGAAGAAGTTTTTAACCTCTGAATATAAGTTATCAACTAATTCATCATCTAAAAAGTGTCCCTTTAAAGCAACAAAACCAATTTCTTCATAAGCTTTACCAATAGCATCAACAAATTGTTGTTTTTTGGTAGGGTCGCCCGAAATAAAATCCTTTAAATTGACACTAGGTATTGCATTCATATTGTTATTATTTTAAAAAGTAAGTATTACAAATGTACGAAAACATTATAAAGTTTGGAATACTATTTAATGATAGATTTTTATTTGAAATTATCAATTTATAGTATATTTGACCAACAACATATATGAATTTAACTCCTATAACTTTGAGTAATATAATTTACAATAAATCAAGCTTAAATAACGACGACTTATTAAAGCTATATAAGCGCATGTTAAAACCGCGTTTAATTGAAGAAAAAATGTTAATCTTATTACGTCAAGGTAAAATCTCAAAATGGTTTTCAGGAATTGGCCAAGAAGCTATATCCGTGGGGGTTACAATGGCTATGAATGCTAACGAATATATTTTGCCAATGCACCGAAATCTTGGTGTTTTTACTACTAGAGATATTCCACTACACCGTTTATTTAGCCAATGGCAAGGTAAAGCGAATGGCTTTACCAAAGGAAGAGATCGATCGTTTCATTTTGGAACGCAAGACTATAAAATTGTGGGTATGATTTCGCATTTAGGACCACAATTAGGTGTTGCCGATGGTATTGCACTTGCTTCAAAATTGCAAAATACCCAACAAGTAACGGCTGTGTTTTCTGGAGAAGGAGGTACGAGTGAAGGTGATTTTCATGAGGCTTTAAATGTAGCTTCTGTATGGAATTTACCCGTACTTTTTTGCATAGAAAATAACGGGTATGGTTTATCAACGCCTACTAGCGAACAATATAACTGCGAGCATATTGCAGACCGTGGCCTTGGTTATGGTATGGAATCACATATAATAGACGGAAACAACATTATTGAAGTTTATACTAAAGTACGTGATTTAGCTGAAAGTGTACGCCAAAATCCGCGTCCAATTTTAATTGAATTTAAAACTTTTAGAATGCGTGGACATGAAGAGGCTAGTGGTACTAAATATGTCCCTCAGGAATTAATGGATACTTGGGCTAAAAAAGATCCTTTGGAGAATTTTAAAGCCTTTTTACAAGCTGAACAGTTGCTATCGGAAACTGATGACGCAAAAATGAAAGCAGATATTGTAGACGAAATTAACACACATTTGCAAATGGCTTTCGATGAAGCGTTAATTTCACCAGATATGGATACGGAATTAAATGATGTATATAAACCATTTAATTACAAAGATATTAGTCCTAACTCGGAGACTAAAGAAATCCGATTGATTGACGCCATTTCAGAAGGTTTAAAACAATCTATGGAACAGCATGACGACTTAGTTATTATGGGGCAAGATGTAGCCGAATACGGTGGTGTTTTTAAAATAACCGATGGTTTTGTTGAAGCATTTGGTAAAGATCGCGTAAGAAATACACCTATT
Organism: Algorimicrobium bowmanii; assembly: GCF_054031195.1. Next base: position 1,846,644 of record NZ_CM132929.1, on the reverse strand, counting down.
TGTGAATCAGCTATTGTTGAAACAGCTATGGGACTTTCAATAGCAGGAATGAAAGCCGTAATGGAAATGCAATTTGCAGATTTTGCTACTTCCGGTTTTAACCCTATAGTAAACTATCTTGCTAAATCACATTACAGATGGAGTCAAGAAGCCAATGTTGTTGTAAGAATGCCTTGTGGCGCTGGTGTTGCTGCCGGACCTTTTCACTCTCAAACAAACGAGGCTTGGTTTACCAAAACACCTGGCTTAAAAGTAGTTTACCCTGCATTTCCTTATGACGCTAAAGGCTTATTGGCAACTGCTATAAACGACCCAAACCCTGTACTGTTTTTTGAGCATAAAGCACTTTACAGAAGTATTCGTCAAGAGGTTCCAACTAATTATTTTACAATTCCTTTTGGGGAAGCAGCTTGTTTACGTGAGGGGAGTGCTGTAACTATTATTTCTTATGGTGCAGCTGTACATTGGGCTTTAGAAATATTAGATGATAATCCACAAATAGCTGCCGATTTAATAGATTTAAGAACTTTACAACCCTTGGATACCGAAACCATTTACAAATCGGTTAAGAAAACAGGTCGAGCTATTATTTTACAAGAAGACTCTTTATTTGGAGGTATTGCTTCTGATATATCAGCTTTAATAATGGAGCATTGTTTTGAAGATTTAGATGCCCCTGTAAAACGTGTGGCAAGTATGGATACACCAATTCCTTTTATAAACCAATTAGAGATTCAGTATCTAGCGAAAGGCAAGTTTGAAAAAGCTTTAAAAGACTTACTAAATTATTAATTAGTAGGATTTAATAAATCATATTATACAAAAAAAAACCAGCAATAATGCTGGTTTTTTCCGTCTTTAACTAATTCAACTAATGTACATAACGTTTAATACCTGTCCATAATGTACCATGAGTTATGTGCTTTTTTCTCACGGAAATTCTTTTTTGTGAGTACGTTATCAACTCATTGGAATCTCTTGAAATTTTTATAACTGCTTGCATGGTCACTATGTTTAGGTTGATTGATTGATTGATTGATTGATTGATTGATTGATGTTTAGATACGTTTATCTAAATCGGCGTTTACTATTCCAAGTAAAGCTTTTTGTACTGTTCGTTCTTTGTGTTAATTGGTTGCTGTCTAAAGTTCTCATAATATTTCGTTTTTTTGATTGTATACTTAATAGACGACGCTAAAAACAGTTTGTTACAGTACTATGCATTACAAAGTAGTATTTTAACATATTTTAACATTTAAAGAACGTTCTAATTGCGATTAAAAAAGCTTGTTAAGCACTGTTATTACTAATGTTCTCTTAAAAAAATGAAAGAGATGAATTAAATTATCAATTTTAATATATATTTATCCCGTTAAACAACATTTAGGAATAGTATTTGAACATATCATCTTTAAATTCTGTTAATGCCGTCATGAAAAAATTACATTACATCCTTATTTATGGATTTGCCATACTTGTGCCGGGAACAGCTTGGTCTCAAATTGATATGAGCCCTAATATGTCTACATCAATTCCTGCTAGGCAAACAGAATCTGGCTCTGATGGTTTTTCAATAAAACCCACGGAAAATAACCAGTTTTCTAACCCCAATACAGGAACGTTAAACGGTTTATCAATTCCTAACAATTCAACTTTAAATACAGAGAAGGAAAAGTTTTCTATGTTCGGAGAAGAATTTGGTAATCCCGGAGAATTATATGAAGAGCGTTTTAATAGGCATGAAGAAAATTTTAATAATATTTATGAAGAAAAAGTAGTAGGAGCTAAAACGGATCAATATTTAGGCGATTTTAAAACCAAAGAGTCACGTGTACGGGTTTTATATCGTGATTATGGTTCTGTTGACGGTGATGTTATTCGTGTTTTCGTAGATAAAGATATCATGAAGGCTAATGCTGTTTTAACTGGTGATTACAGAGGTTTTGTTTTGGAATTAAAAGAAGGTTTTAATGTAATAGATTTTCAAGCATTAACACAAGGTGATGTAGCTCCAAATACGGCTCAAGTAGTTATTATGGATGAAAATGATGAGATTATAGCTTCTTCTGGTTGGGGTTTAGCCAATGGCGTAAAAGCTACTTTAATAGTTGTTAAAGAATAATATTACTGAATTTGTGGTAATGTTTCAACAGCACCCATTTTTAAACTATCTAAACGAATCGTTCCTATTCTAACACGAACCAATCTTAAGGTTGGAAACCCTACGGCTGAAGTCATTTTTCGAACTTGTCTAAATTTACCTTCAGATACCGTAATTGAAACCCATGATGTTGGCCCATGGCGCTCGTTACGTATTTTTTTTAGGCGTTCTGGGAAATTAGGAGCTACATGTAACACATGTGCTTTACCTGGCTTTGTAGTATAAGGTTTACCATTAACAGAAATCGAAACACCTAATTCTAATTGTGTTATAGCTTCAGGAGTTATTACACCATCAACTTGTGCATAATATTCTTTTTCAATTTTACCACTTGTAATATAACTACTTGTTTTACCATCGGTGGTTAAGAGTAATAAGCCTTCCGAGCTCTCATCTAAACGACCAATAGCCATTGTTCCTTCTGGAAAATCATACAGTTCACCTAAGAGTCTTTTATTTCTCTTTTGTTTTCCATTAATTACAAACTGACTTATATAGCCATAAGGTTTAAACAATTTATAATGTAAAATGGGGGTTTCATTCATAATCTTAAAAAATAAGGAATTGTTACAAAGGCACAAAATTAAGTTTTAAACCGTGTTTGTTGAAAAAGTATCTGCAATTAATTCAAAAAAAATCTTGAAAAACCTTTAAAAGAACGTATTTTTGCACATCGAAAAAAATTATGAGCACTAGTATTTCACCATCCGAATTAGAAGACAGAAAAGAAGGTAAAAATCTTTATAGCTACCAAAAAGGGGCTATAAACAAGATATTCAAGAGTTTTGAAGAAGCTCCTGAAGACTACCATTTGTTATACCAATTACCAACAGGTGGGGGTAAAACCGTTATTTTCTCAGAAATTGTAAGGCAATATTTAAAGCATCACAAGAAAAAAGTGTTAGTAATGACACACCGTATCGAGTTATGTCGCCAAACTTCAGGCATGCTTACAGAATTTGGAGTGGAAAATAAAGTAGTTAATAGTAAAGCAAATCTTGATGATCAAGCACAATACAGTTGTTTTGTGGCGATGGTTGAAACGTTAAATAACCGTTTAAACGAAGGTAAGCTTGATATATCAGATATTGGTTTAGTTATTATTGATGAAGCGCATTATAATTCATTCACCAAACTTTTTAAATTCTTTGAAAAGGCCTTTATTTTAGGAGTTACTGCAACGCCCTTAAGTTCTAATATAAAGTTACCAATGAAAGATAACTACAATGAATTAATTGTAGGTGAAAGTATTGAATCTCTTATTAGTAATGAGTTTTTAGCTAAAGCTGAAGTATATTCTTATAATGTTGGATTAACCTCATTAGTTGTTGGTGCTAACGGTGATTATACCGTAAAATCTTCAGAAGATTTATATACTAACAATGACATGCTTTCCAAATTACTTCAAGCATACGAAGAACGTGCTAAAGGTAAAAAAACGTTAATTTTTAACAATGGTATTAATACATCTTTACATGTATATGATACCTTTAGAATGGCAGGATACCCTGTAGCTCATTTAGATAATACCAATACTAAAAAGGAGCGTAAAAAAATATTAAAATGGTTTAAGGAAACGCCAGATGCTATTTTAACTTCGGTTAGTATCTTAACTACAGGTTTTGATGAACCTTCAGTAGAGGCTATTATATTAAATCGTGCTACTAAATCGCTTACTTTATATTATCAAATGATTGGTAGGGGATCTCGTATTCTTAAAAATAAGAGCACTTTTACGGTATTAGATTTAGGAAATAACTTACACCGTTTTGGTCCTTGGGGTGCCGATTTAGATTGGCATAGAATTTTTAGATCACCAAACTTTTATCTTGATGGTATTTTAGCTGATGAAGAAATTGAAGAAAACTTCCGTTATGAGATGCCAGCTGATATGCGCGCAGCTTTTGAAAAATCGGAAGATGTATACTTCGATATCAAAAAAACATATATAGCAGCTGTTAGAGCAGGAGAATCTTCCAAAGTGGTTTTAGAGCGTTCTATTGAACATCATGCTAAGATTTGTATAGAAAACAGTGAAGATGTTTATGATGCTTTAGATTTAGCGAAACAACTTGGTGATGATATAGATTATCGTATTCACCGTTATACAAAATGTATTAGTAAGAGTACTTTTAATTTTGTTGAATGGTTAAAAGATGATTATCGTAAAAAGTTACGTGCTTATTTACGTAATAACTTCGATGATTTATTTCTTGAAATTCACGGAAGACCAGCAGAATAAATAATTTACCACCAAACTATAAAGCATTTTTCTATACTATTGTCTGGGTTTTTAACCCAACAACAAGTAGCATATTGTTCAGATATTACTTGGTTAAATATAGCTTGGGTATTTTCAAAGCTTTGCCAAGCAACATCTAAATCTGGTTTTAATAACCAATTTAATTTATTTGGGAGGTAGAATAGACAATCAGTTAATTTATAAATATCCCTTACGGATATGTAATAACCAACTACAGCCTTAGAATTAATTTCCTTAAACAATACTGTTCTTTTATACGGAATAAATATCTGAGCTTTAAAACATACTTTCTGTTTTATTTCTTTAGATGCCGTACCAAGTTTTCGAAGCATTGATTTTGTTTGCTCCTTATAAAGCAGAGGAAACTGTTTAGTTTCTAACTTGTCTAATTTCTCGGTAAAGCTATCTTTTCTGTTAGGACCTATTAAATGTTCAATTTCTGAACTACCTACAGAATCATCATATAAATAAAACTTATAGACTATTTCTAAATGTATGATGGTATTTTGGTCTGTATTATTCCATCAATTTCACCAATAGTTTGTTTGCCGTTCTTTATTTGAATGTTTTCAGCTAACACAGACATATTAGCCTCTTGCTTTAAGGCATGAAATACAAATTGTTCTATAAATTTTCCTAAACGGACATTTTTAATAAACTGTGTACTTGAACTTAAAACAGGTTTATTAGAAATAATAAATTGCTCAATACCTCTAATGCTATTGTGCAACCATAAATTTTCTGTTTCTAAAAACCCTGAGTATTGTTTTGCTATTTGTTCTTGTTCCATATCTATTAGTGCAAAGTAGTAAAATAAAAAAGACCACCAAAAGGCAGTCTTTAATACAATTATATAAGGGGTGAATATTTATTCGTTTGATGCCATTAGCGCAAAAAACTTATTAATATTTGGTAAAATAATAATTCGTGTACGTCTGTTTTTTGAACGACTTTCTGCAGAATCATTATCGGCAACAGGTAAGTAGAAACTTCTACCTGCAGCTATTAGTTTTTCTGGTGCTACATTAAAATCATCTTGCAACTTTCTAACAACCGATGTTGCTCGCAATACACTTAAATCCCAGTTATCTGAAACTTTACCAGTATTGATACTTCTAGAATCGGTGTGACCTTCAACCATAACTTCAACACTAGGTTCTGAATTTATAACATCGGCTAGTTTTTGCAAGATATTATTTGCTTTACTACTTACCCGGTAACTTGCGGTGTTAAATAATAGTTTGTCTGAAATAGATATCATAACAACCGTTTCGTTTATGTTGATTGCAATATCTTCATCTTCATTTAAACTACTTGTATCCATGGATTGACGCAAATTATATCCAATCGCTAAATTCATCGAGTCCTTTAAACTTTCAGCATTAGCTAAAGCTTCGGGATCAACATTCTTAAGTGTTTCAATCATTTGTTCTCGTGTGTCATTTGATATGATCATATCATCACCAACGGAAACAAATTTTGCATCATTTTCTTCAGTTAATTGATTAAGTTTTGAATTATACGCATCTATTCGTTGTTGAATTTCAGAAAATTTATTTTCTAAATCTTCTTTTTCTACACGCGTTTTTTGAAGTTCACTTGTTATTTCACCGTTTTCTTCTTGTAAAGCAACATACTTCTTTTTAGATACACAAGACATAACAACGATGCTTGTAAAAACAAGAATTGAAATTTTTTTAATCATAATTATAGTTAAGTTTTTAGTTTAATATAATTACGGCGCTAAAGTAGTTGCAGATGTTTCAATTCCTGTTTTTAGATTTTTTTAACATAAAAATCAGGCCTCAGGCACCTCAATTTTTGTTGGAAATTCAAATATTTCTAAATCAAAAAAGGAGACTGCAGCAAGTGTATGATCGAAAATATCAGACATAATATATTCGTAGTTTGCCCAACGTTTATCGTTACTAAAGGCATAAATTTCTAATGGAATACCTTGAGCAGTTGGTGCTAATTGACGAACCATTATAGTCATATCTTTATTTATAGCCGAATGATTTTCAATATAGGTTTGCAAATATTTACGAAAAACACCTAGGTTAGTTAAATTCCGACCGTTTATAAGGGTCGTTTTATCAATATCATTTGAAGTATTATAACTATTAATATCACTTTGTTTTTGACTTAGGTAGCTAGTGATTAACTGTATGTTTTTAAGTTCTTCAATCTTTGTTTCGGTTAAATACTGGACACTTTTAGATTGTATTAAAATAGAGCGTTTAATTCGTCTACCTCCCGAAGATTGCATGCCTCTCCAATTTTTAAACGAATCGGAAATTAGTGCGTAAGTTGGAATATGTGTAATAGTCATATCAAAATTTTGAACCTGAACTGTAGATAGGTTAATTTCAATAACATCACCATCTGCGCCATACTTTTCCATAGTAATCCAATCGCCAATACGAACTGAATCATTAATAGCAACTTGAATACTAGCAACAAAACCGAGTATAGTATCCTTGAATATTAATAATAGTACGGCTGAAGCAGCACCTAATGTTGTAAAGAATTTAATAAACGACAAATTAATAACAACCGCTAGAATAGAAGCAAACCCAATCACCCAAATAAACAGCATACCAACTTGTATATAACTATCAATGGGTTTATCTTTTAATCGGGGAAGCGTTTTAAAGTAAGACTCAAACGTTTTTAAAATACTTCTAATAATCCAAACAGTTAGAAGAATCCCATAAACTCTAATCAGAATAATAATATGACTTTCAAATTCGGGGTAATGATAAAATACAAACGGAAATAACTTTAAGGTTATAATTAAAGGAATTATATGCGCTATGTTCCTTGGTGCTTTATGATTCACTAATAAATCATCAAAATTGGTTTTCGACTTAGAAGCTAACTGATTAAAGATATTAATTAATACACGACGGGTAATAAAATCTGCAACCCATATAATAATCAAAAGCCCTATTAGTAGGGTTAGTGTATTAATAACCTTGGCTGTAGACTCAGAAAGCCCAGCAGTTATAACATAATCATAAATAAAACGTTGTATGCTTTCCATTAAGAGTGAGTGCGCTTCAGGTATTTATACTCTACGTAAAATGTTCCGAATGGTATTATTGAGGCCAACAATACTATAGCAAGTGTTTTATTAGTCCATGCCATTTTTTTACTAATTATTAAGGCAACTATTATGTAAGCAATAAATAGAATACCATGAGGCATGCCTAACATTTTTACATATTGTGGATCATCAGCTAAGTATTTAATTGGTGTTGCAATAAAAAGGAGTAAAATGTATGAAACGCCTTCTAAAAATGCAATAAGTCGAAATGCTTGTAACATAGAGTTATTTAGTGTAAAATTGAGAAACAAAAATACAATTCCTAAAACAAATTAAGCCGCCTTTTAACAATAAATTATCGGTATCATTTATCGGTTAAACGGCATTTACTTAGTAGATTACCGAATATATCTTTATAACAACGAAAATACCAGAGTTACTTTCTTATTAACTATACATTTAGTGATGTAATCCCACTAAATCTATTAAGTTTTGTATTCTAATCCCCTGGTATATTCAACAATTCGTACGTTTTTTTTTAACGTCGTACTTTTATGCTCAATGTTTTCATATGCGCAACAAACTACGGCTATAACAGATCCGATTTTTGAAACAGCACTTATTAGCCAAGGGATAGACACCAATGGTTTTAATGGTAATATTCTAAATACCGATGCCGAATCTGTAACGAGTCTTAATGTATATAATAAAAATATATCCAATCTTAATGGTATTGAAGCTTTTGTGAATTTACAACACCTGTATTGTTATTATAATAATATTACAGAAATAGATCTATCTCAAAACACCAATTTGAAGGTTTTGGATATAGAAAATAACCTTCTTGAATCTTTAGATATTTCACAAAACAGCCAATTAGAACAACTTTATATTAGCAATAATTTATTAGAAAGTATATCATTAACTAATTTAACTAATTTAGTTGTGCTGTCTTGTAGTTTGAATAACCTATCTAACTTAGATGTTTCAAACAATTTAGATTTAGAAGTATTATGGTGTTACTCAAATAACCTTAACACTTTAAATACGACAAATAACACCAAACTAGAATCATTTTTTTGCGGAGAAAACAATTTGAATACGGTTGATATTTCTCATAATATGAATTTACATACCTTGTCGTGCTCAGGGAATAATATTAGCAATATTGCCTTCGGTCAATGCTCAAACATTTCTTACATAGATGTTAGTAATAATCAAATTTCCGATTTAGATTTATCACAAAACATGCAGGTCGAACGTTTACTATGTGATTATAATAATCTTACAGAATTAGAATTATTCAATACGCCCGATTTATTCTTGCTTTATGCTACAAATAATCAAATTGAAACACTAGATGTTTCTATGAACCAAAAATTACGTTTTGTAAGGGTAGGTGATAATAATTTAGAATCATTGGACGTTAGAAACAATCAAAATAATAGAATTTCGTCTTTCAATGCTACAGGAAATGAAAATTTGAGTTGCATATTTGTTGATAGCAATAACGCATCTTACTTATCCAGTTGGGTAATTGATAGTGCATCAACATTTGTAATTAACGAAGCGGAATGTAATACTCTTTCTGTAGTTGAAGTATTAAGTCCAGCATCCATTGAAATATATCCAAATCCGGCTACAGAATATCTTAACATCTCAAATTTACAACCTAATACAGATGTTTCTATTTATAATGTAAATGGACAGCTAATTAAAAATAGCATGAATTTAAGTGGCAATAAAACCTTTAATGTGTCATCATTAAGTTCTGGTTTATATTTAGTTATAGTTTCTAATTCAACTAATACTATAAGTAGAAAAATACTTGTCAATTAATAGGTGTTACTATTTACCTCTCAGTATTATTTTAACGATTATTAAAGAAATGCTTTTATTTGGTTTGTGTATATTTAGGCTCTAAACTAAATTACATGTTACCAAAAATTAATTATGCCTTTGCCTTACTGTTTCTTGTTATGGCTTGTAAAAATGAAACCACAAAAGTAGATTCTGAGTCAGAAAAACCTGAATTTGCTATCGATTATGAAAAATTCACTTTAGACAATGGACTTGAAGTTGTTCTTCATAAAGACACCAGCGATCCAATAGTTGCTGTAGCAACCATCATGCATGTTGGGTCAAATAGAGAAAAGCCGGGGAAAACAGGATTTGCACACTTTTTTGAACATATGAGTTTTAATGATTCTGAAAATGTTCCTGTTGGTGCCAATCGTAAAATGATACCAGAGTGGGGAGGTAGTCGTAACGGCGGAACCTCTAATGATTATACAGTGTATTATGAAGTAGTTCCTAAAGATGCTTTTGAAAAAATTCTATGGATAGATTCAGATCGCTTTGGCTACATGATTAACACAGTTACAAAATCGGCTCTAGAGCGTGAAAAACAAGTTGTAAAAAATGAAAAACGTCAACGTGTTGATAACGCACCGTATGGTTATACCGATGAAATTATCCGATCTAATTTATATCCTAAAGGACACCCTTATAATTGGACTGTAATAGGTTCTTTACCGGATTTGCAAGCAGCAACTATTGATGATGTTAAGGAATTTTACACTCAATATTACGGCGCTAAAAATGCCACATTAGTTATTGCAGGAGATATTGATTTTAATGAAACTAAAGCATTAGTAGAAAAGTGGTTTGGTGAAATACCAAGCGGACCAGATGTAGAGGCTTTAAACCCACAGCCTGTAAATTTAACAGAAACAAAATCGCTTTATTTTGAAGATAATTTTGCTAAACTTCCTGAATTACGAATGGTTTATCCTACCGTTGAGAACTATAATGCTGACACATATGCATTACAAATTTTAGGACAATTATTAAGTGGAAGTAAAAACGCACCATTGTACCAGGTTGTTGTTGAAGAGCAGAAATTAGCACCAAATATAAGTACCTATCAATCTAACAGTGAATTAGCTGGCGAGTTTGTTTTTAGGGTACGTGCAAATGCAGATACAGATTTAGATTCTGTAACTGTTGCTATTAGCGAAGGTTTAAAACGTTTTGAAGAAAATGGTGTTAATGAACGTGATTTAAAACGAATTAAAGCTGAAATGGAAACACGCTTATATAAAAGTGTCAGTACTGTTTTAAACAAAGCTTTTAAACTTGGTCAAGACAATGAGTTTGCCGGAGATCCTAGTTATGTAACTAAAACTGCCGAATACACAAACGCTGTATCAGCCGATGATGTTATGCGTGTTTATAACAAATATATTAAGAGTCAAAACTATGTCATGACAAGCGTTGTACCAAAAGGTTTATTAGAACAGGCTGTTGCCAATGCTAAAGAAGCTACCGTTTGGATAGAAGAGGTCAAACAAGATGTTGCTAACGAAGAAGTTGGTCAGGGCGAAGAAGCTGATTACGAAAAAACGCCGAGTAAGTTTGATAGAAGTGAGCCAGGTTTTGGAGAGTTACCTACCTTTAAAATGCCATCAATTTGGACAGATAGTTTAAGTAATGGTTTAGCCGTTTATGGTATTGAAAATAACGAAACGCCACTAGTTGAATTTGATATTACGATTCCTGGCGGTAAATTATTAGACCCTACAGATAAAACAGGTACGGCTTATTTATTAAGCGATTTAATGACAGAAGGAACCGCTAACAAAACACCAGCAGAACTAGAAGAGGCCATTGGTTTATTGGGAGCAAATATTTCTGTTTATAGTGCCAATGAAGATTTTCATATTGTAGGCTCTAGTTTAGCTAAAAATTTCAAGGAAACAATAGCGCTTGTTAAAGAAATTTTATTAGAACCACGCTGGGATAACGCTGAATTTAAACGCCTAAAATCTAGTTTAGAAACTAGTTTAAAAGATCGTGAAGCTAATCCGAATGCTATAGCTAATCTAGCATACAACAAATTGCTATATGGAGAAAATCACCCATTTTCTACACCTGGTAGTGGAAATTTAGAATCAGTAAAAAACATTAGTATTTCTGATTTAAAAGCTTATTATGAGAATTTAGTTCCGGAACATGCTACTTTTCATTTTGCAGGAGCATTATCCCAGGAAGAGGCTTTAAATACTTTAGAAATTTTAAATGATTGGAAAGGTAAAGCTCCTGTAATTCCTGAATTTGAACTACCTACAGAGAACAATAAAAATATCGTATATTTTATTGATGTTCCGAACTCAAAACAATCCGTTTTAAAAATAGGTAAACTTGCGGTTTCATCAACAAATAGCAATGCTAATAAATTAGATTTTGCTAACGAAATCCTTGGCGGTGGTTCTAGCGGTAGACTATTTCAAACATTACGTATCGAAAAAGGGTATACCTACGGAGCATACTCTGGTGTTGGTAATAGTTTAGAAGTTTCGCCTTTTACAGTGCGCTCTAGTGTTCGTGCTAATGCAACATTAAAATCGTTAAATATCATAAAAGACATGCTTAATAGTTATGCTGATGACTTCTCAGACAGTGATGTTGAATTAACAAAAAACAAACTTTTAAAAGCTAACACACGTGCTTTTGAAAGTTTAGGTGCAAAACTTAACATTCTTAAAAACATTAGTAAATATGGCTATTCTGCTGATTATATAGAGAAAAAACAAAGCGAACTAATCGCTATGACTTTAGCAGACTACAAACAGGTTATAAATACTTATTTAGATGAGTCAGAAATGATTTATGTGATAGTAGGTGATAAAGCCACACAATGGGATGCTGTTAAAAAACTCGGAAAAGAAGTTGTGGAATTAGATATTTACGGAAACACATTATAAGGTTAATTTCATCCATTAAATAATTTAAAATGCATAGCAGGGTAATAGCTGCTATGCATTTTCTATTTTTACAAAAATTTTAAAAGCAATGTCTCAGTTACAATTACCAGATTTAAAAAAAGCACAAACTCGTTTAGCTATTAAACTAAATGCAAACGGAGAACGCAGTGTTTTACAAGGACATCCTTGGGTTTTTGAAAATAGCATAGCTAAAATAAATAAAGAAGGACATTCTGGTGATGTAGCAGTTATATTTAGAAAACGAGACAATGCCTTTATCGGTGTTGGTTTATATGATGCCGCTTCACCTATTCGGATAAAAATGTTACATCACGGTGATCCAAAACATATAAATACAGATTTTTTTAAAGAAAAAATAGATGTTGCATTCAAAAAAAGAGCGAAACTTCTACAAACAGAAACTACTAGTTACCGACTAATTTTTGGTGAAAATGATGGTTTCCCTGGTTTAATTGCAGACGTTTATGCGCATGTTTTAGTTGTAAAACTGTATTCCGATATTTGGCTACCATATATTCATGATATTATAACTTTACTCATAAAAACGGCACAAGTTAAAACAGTTGTTCTTCGGTTAAGTCGTAATTTACAACAAGCAAAAAACGGTTTAACAGATGGTAGTGTAATTTATGGAACTTTAGATGATGAAGTCATTCAGTTTTTAGAGCATGGTGTACATTTTTCAGCTAATGTTATTAAAGGACATAAAACCGGGTATTTTTTAGATCATAGAGATAATAGACGACGAGTAGGGGAGCTGAGTCAAGGGAAAACTGTCTTAGATGTGTTTTCATATGCCGGTGGTTTTTCAGTACATGCTTTGGCAAATCAAGCTAAAACCGTTACCAGTTTAGACATAAGTAAACACGCATTGGAGATTGCCTTGCAAAATGGTAAACTTAATGATTATAAGGGTGAACACCAGGTTATTGTTGGTGATGCCTTTGTTGAAATGGAAAAATTAATCCAATCAGGGAAAACATTTGAAGTTGTTGTTATCGACCCTCCTAGTTTTGCTAAACAAAAATCTGAAATACCATTAGCTAAAAAGAAATATGCTCAATTAGCTCAATTAGGTATGAAACTTACAGCTAAAAACGGCATGTTAGTTCTAGCATCTTGTTCTTCACGTATAGTTGCTGATGCATTTTTTGATATCAACAAAACAGTTTTAACAAAGTCTAACCGTAATTTTAAATTAGTTTTAAAAACACAACATGATTCAGATCACCCAATCGGGTTTCCTGAAGGAGCTTATTTAAAATGTGGATATTACCAGATGGATTAATTATTAAAAATGCCACGCTAAGATTCTAGATTTTTTCTGACCTTGACTCATGGGAATAATTTTATGAGTTGCTTTCATTTTATCTAATTGTTTTATCAATTTTGGTAAATTATCACCTTTAGATACAAGGCTTGTAAACCATCCAACTTGTTCAGCAAAGGTTTTACTTTCTTTAATCATACGTTTTAAAAATAAAGCTTCACCTCCGTTACACCAAAGTTCATGTGACTGCCCTCCAAAATTTAAAGGCGATTGTGTGTTTAAATTAAGATTCTTCAATTTCCTTGATGTCCCTTTGTTTGCAGCTACTTCCGATGCATGAAAAGGTGGGTTACACATACTAAAGTCATACCATTCATCAGATTGAATAATATTCTTAAATAAAAAAGCAGGGTTTTCTTGTAGTCGAATATCAATACGCTCTTTTAGCTGATTATTAGCAATAATATGTTGTTTGGCAATTTTTACAGACTCACTATTTATATCAGCTCCAATCATTTTCCAATTATATATTTGAGCACCCAAAATGGCATATATGGCATTTGCTCCAACACCTATATCCAAACCGTTAACGGATTTAGAATCTGTATCTAACAAATCTTGAATATGGTGGATATAATCAGCTCTACCGGGAATAGGTGGGCATAAATACCCATTAGGCAGCTCATATGCGGTTAGATCATAATTGGCCATTAAAATAGCTTTATTTAATTCGTAGACAGCTTTAGCATCCGAAAAATCAATAGTTAATTCATTTGAAATTCCGTTAACAACATAAGTTTCTAATGCCTCATTAGCTGCTATTAAACTAGGAAAATCATAAGAGTTATGATGAATACTATTGGGATGCATAAAAATTATATTAATTAAAACAAAGATAAACTTCTAACCTGAAAGCTATCAAACCTAATTAATAAATTATAAGGAATTAACTTGGGTTTTATTTAAAACAAGTACGAACTAACGAGTTTCAGTATTTAATTATAAAATTGTAGACAAATAAATCTACCTTTGTTGTTTAATTATAATTGTTATGAGCACATTTTCCGATTTAGGTATTCGTAAAGAATATATTAAGGCATTAAAAGAATTACAGATTGTAACTCCTACTGAAATCCAAAGCCAGGTAATTCCTGTTTTATTAAAATCTAAAACGGATTTAATAGGTTTAGCACAAACAGGTACCGGGAAAACTGCTGCTTTTGGATTGCCTATTTTACATGATATCGATCCAACTAAATCAGAAATACAAGCCCTTATTTTGGCACCCACGCGCGAACTTGTTCAACAAATTCAAAAGCAACTGTTTAAGTTTACAAAATACTGTGATTCTAAAATTTTTGCAGAAGGCGTTTATGGTGGTGAAAAGATAGACAAGCAAATAAAAGCACTTAAACGAACAACCCATATTGTAGTTGCTACACCAGGTCGTTTATTAGATTTAATTGAACGTGGCAGTATCAACATTAAAACAATTAACACGTTAGTTTTAGATGAAGCCGATGAGATGTTAAGTATGGGTTTTAAGCAAGACCTTAATAAAATTCTTAATTACACGTCTGGAAACCGAAAAACGTGGTTGTTTTCTGCAACAATGCCTGCCGAAATTCAAAAAATTGTTAGTACCTATATGTCACCAAAAGCGGTACGTATTGAGGTTAACAAAAATGCATTAGTAAATGCGAATATTAAGCATCAGTTTATTAGAACGTCTATTAAAAATAAAGTATCAGTATTAACAACCCTTCTAGATAGTTTTAATGAGCAGCGCGGTATTATATTCTGTAAAACCAAAGCCGGTACCAAAAATTTAGCTGAAACTCTAGAGAATGAAGGTTTTTCAGTAGGTGCCTTAGAAGGTGATATGCAACAAAAAGAGCGTGACAAAGTAATGCGAGCTTTTAAAAATGAGTCTGTACAAATTTTAATTTCAACAGATGTTTCTGCTCGAGGTATAGATGTTACCGACTTGGCATTTGTAATACACCATCAATTACCAGAGCAATTAGAGTATTACACACACCGTAGTGGACGAACCGCTAGAGCCGGTAAATCAGGGAGATCAATAGCACTTATTTTAGACGATGAACGCACAAGAATTCAAGAAATAGAGAAAACTTTAGGCATCCAATTTGCAGAATTCCATGTGTAACTTTTAAAAAAGAAAATTAAAACCTTATCTTTGTGCTCATTGCAGGAGTAATCTAGTCTCTAAATCTAGATTAATAATACTACATAGTTCTTTTTAACCATGCTTTTATTATTTTATTTCGGCAAATTAACCCTTTAAAAATTACTATAAAATAACAATGGCAAAATCGCAACAGACATTTAATAAAAGTGAAAAGGAAAAAAAACGCCTTAAAAAACGTGAAGAAAAGCGTAAAAAAATGGAAGCTAGAAAACTTGAGAAAGAAGAAGGCGGAAGTGAAGGTATCCAATTTGCTTATGTCGATTTTAATGGAAACTTAACAGATACACCACCAGATCCATCTATGCGTGTTAAAGTAGATGCAGAAAGCATTGAAGTAAGCATACCAAAACGTGATGATAGCGAAATTGAAGAGTTTGACCCTGTAAGAAAAGGAAAAGTTTCTTTCTATGACAACTCTAAAGGTTTCGGTTTTATTATTGATTCAGAAACTCAAGAGAAGCATTTCTGCCACGTAAGTGGATTAATAGATGAGATCGCTGAAAACGACACCGTATCTTTTGAGCTTGAAAAAGGTATGAAAGGCTTAAATGCAGTAAAAGTAACCGTTATCTAATTATCTGAAACTTTAGATAATTATATTACAAATAGTTATGCCTATCAAATCGCTTACACTTTTTTTAATATTATTTTTTCAGTTTGTGACTATAAATATCATTTTAGCACAAACTGATTCTATTTCTGATAGCAACAAAATTGGAGTAGAGTATACAAATAAAGGCTTTCAATTTAGTACAGCTGATAAAAACTACTCTTTACATATTGAATCGCGATTACAATTTCGCTTCGCTACACCTAACGATCAAAGTCCCGTAACATTTGACGATTTCTTTGATGATAGTAAAACATCCTTTAAAATAAATAGAGCCCGCTTAAAAGTAGGTGGTAATGCTTACAAACCATGGTTAAAGTATTACTTTGAGTATGAATTATCGCAAGGTAATTTATTGGATTTCCGTATTATGATAGAGCGCTGGGACTTTTTTAAAATTAAAATAGGTCAGTGGAAAACATATTACAGTCGCGAGCGTGTAATTTCTTCAGGTAAGCAACAAATGGTAGATCGTTCTATCGTTAACCGTCCATTTACATTAGACAGGCAACAAGGTATAGAATTCTATGGCCGTATTTTCCCAGAAACAAACTACGATTTCACATACCACTTATCCGTATTAACAGGTGTTGGACGCGGTGCAACACTTAATGATGACAATAATTTACTGTACGTAGGACGCTTACAATACAACTTATTCGGTATAGAGTTAGACATGACAGGCTCGGATATTATGCGTCATGAAAAGCCGACAGCAGCACTAACTCTTGCAGGTGCTACAAATATCAGTCAATATACACGATTTTCTTCTGATGGTGGTGGTAATTTAGAAGGGTATGAAACGAGTGAACCCGGTCAGTACCATGTTAGGCAAGCCCTTTTTGAAACCGCTTTTAAATATCGTGGGTTTTCATGGCAAAATGAAAATCACATTAAAAAAATTACAGACCGTATAAACGACACAGACCGAACCTTAACAGGTTTTTATATGCAAGCTGGATACTTTTTCTCAGAGATTATAGATTTTGTTCCTGATAATCTAGAAGTAGCTGGAATATTTTCAAATTATACACCTGACACAACTATAAAACATAGTAAGGAAGAGGAGTTTGGATTGGCTTTTAATTTATTTTTAAAAGAACACCGTAACAAACTAACTATGGAAGTAACACACTTTAGTTATGAATCCCCTGAATTTACCCATCAAAAAGAATGGCGTTTTAGGGTTCAATGGGATATTTCTTTCTAATAAAACAACTTATTTTTAATTACATAGTATGGATTCTTTAACGCAAATAGTTCTAGGAGCAGCTGTTGGCGAAGCTGTATTAGGTAGGAAAATTGGTAATAAAGCAATGCTATATGGTGCTATTGCTGGTACTATTCCTGATTTAGACGTTATAGCATCTTATTTTACAGATACCGTTTCCGCATTGGAAATACATCGAGGCTTTACGCATTCTATACTTTTTTCTGTTGTCTTTTCTTTTGTCTTTGGTTGGATTGTTTCTAAATATGAAACCTATAAAGACCGAAAGGGGTGGACAAAATTATTCTTTTGGGCATTTATAACACACCCTATTTTAGATGCACACACCACTTGGGGAACACAATTATTTTGGCCATTTGATATTCGGTTAGCTTTTAAAACCATTTTTGTTGTAGATCCGCTTTATACAGTTCCTTTTCTCATCTGCTTATTATTAGCTATGTTTCAAAAAAGAGAATCAAGCAAACGACAGTTTTATAATAAATTAGGCTTATTAATAAGTATCTGCTATTTATCATTAACATTTCTATTAAAATATTTAGCTGTAACAGCATTTGAAAAAGCGCTAACAGAGCAACATATTGCTTATATAAAGATGGATACACGACCATCAGCATTCAATACCATATTATGGAATGCAAATATTGAAACAACCGATTCTTATTTATTAGGTTCGTATTCATTTTTTGACACACAACCCATAACATTTAAAAGCTACCCCAAAAATCATGAATTGATAAACGCTATTAAAAATGACGATAAGATGAAGCGGATGATTGCTGTTTCTAAAGGCTGGTATATTATTAACACAAAGAAGGACGCGCTTTTCTTTAACGATTTACGTTTTGGCTTAATGGAATTAGAACCCGGAAAAGAACGATATGTTTTTCAATACCTAATTGAAGAAAATTTAGAAACGAATAGTTTAGAATTTAAGGAGGTACCGAAAGACAAATTCAATCCCAAAATGTTATTATCAAACCTCTGGAATCGTATAAAAGGAAATTAAAAAAAGCCGATTAGCATAATACTAATCGGCTTTTTTAATAAACAACAGATAACTTATTTCTTAATAACCTTTATAGTTTTATCTAGTTCACGAATGTGTAAGATATATATACCAGAAGGCAATTTCGTAGTGAAATCTAGCGTTAAATTGCCATTTTTCATCAATATATGATCTCTATAAACCACAGCACCTAAAGTATTAACTAAAGTAATATTAGTCTCTAATGGAGCGCTTAGGCTTACTTGTAAATTAAGTTTGTCATTAAAAGGATTAGGATAAGCGTAAACAGCAGTTTCATTAATAACATATGTGTTAACACTTAAGGCAGGACCTTGATTTCCTGGAGAACCAATTGCCGATTCTAATGCATCATTTACCGCCGTAGCAACTGGTGTATAAGGAGCTTCTCCTATAATACTAAAACCACCTTTCTCTACATCATATGATTGACCTGGAAAAGCAGCAGTATCTGGATACGCTTCAGCCGCAACAATATTCCCAAAAGTAAGTGGATCACCAATCCATAAAGTAACCATATCACCACCACCAGATAAACCAGCACCAGCGTAAGTTCCAACCTGAATATTTTCTAAGTTATAAACAGTAGCCCAAACAGTCATAAAATTAGCCGTATCAGCTGCATCGATAGCCACAACCGTTTCACCAGGCGCTATAGATGTAATGCCATTAATAATTACTGCCGAAGCAGGATCTTGAGAATCATCATCAAAATATAAGTTACCAACAGCTGGAGTCCATGTTATCGGTCCATTGTTTGTAATTTCAAACCAATCAGCTGTCAAATTACTACCATCACCATTTCCTGGCCAGATTTCAGTAATATCTAAGATAGGTCCTACTAATTGATTATAACTATTTGGAGTATTTAAAGCTTCGCCTTCAATAGGAGTTCCTACAAAACCATCAAGCCCTTCACCGTCATAATCGTTACGTACCCAATCGGTAGTACTATCTGTATCCAAACCATTAGGAATACGAGATGCAGCACCTACTTGAAAAGCACCTCCATCAAAATCTGGTGTCAGGTTTACAGCATAAACAAAATCACCATCATCAGAATCTGATGTCGCAATACCATCTATAATTTCTGACCAATATACACTGTTAATAATACCATCATCATTTGTATCAATATCATCACCAATAATTCCTGAATAGTTTTCAACTAATAATAACGTCATAGCACCATTTTCAATGGTATTAGCCATAAAGCTAGTTGTCCACAAACCATTTTCATCTGTTGTTCCTAACTGAAAAGCATTATCAATAACACCCGTATTTCCAGAGTCTCCTTCAATTTCTAAGATTGTGTAATTTGAGTAGTCTGTATAAGGGTCACCTAGTATTTCAACAAACTCAGCTGTATCTGCTCCAGAATGATCTGCTAAAAATTCATTAATAACAGGCGTATTTATTACCGGCGTATCTACACTTCCAAGCGCTACAACATCACTTCTAAATTTTTTCCATTCAGAGCGTAAACTTTTATTTTCATTACCGTCATTATAAATAACTGTAGCTCCAAGATCTACTAAAAGCTCAATAGTATCTGTATCACCATCAGCGCCTAAAAAAGTAGAATTTGGTAAAGATACAATCCCTTCAAAAGAGCCATTTGCTTGTAATGCTGTTAAATCGGCACTTCTTAATTCAGGCATATCACTTGCAACTCCTGTCCAAGTATATAATTTGAAATCAGGTTGGTTATTAAAAGGTCCACCTATTAATATACAGCCATGTTCATTACATTCCATAGATCGTAAACTTCTTCCATTTAAATCTAATAAAATCGGCGCACCAAATGTTGCTGAACCTGCTGACATACCTGGTAAACTTGTAAAGTTTGTAACAGGAATTACTATTGCATTATTTTCAGAAGTAGAGCTACGAATACCTAAATAAGCTGTAGTAGTACTATTTGGAGCTAATGCTAATGCTTCAACTTCAATGGCACTATTAAAATTGAAATAATTTGCTCCTAAACCATGATCATTATTAGCATCCCAAGCTAAAATATCGGCATGTAAACCTGTATATTTATCACCGTAAGTTAATGTTGAATTTTCACCAACACCTGAAATGTTAGTCGTAAAAATTACTGACCTTTCCGTCTCAGCAGTAGAACCACACCAGAAAATTGTATTATCAATTCTAAACGATCCTTCCAAATCAGCTTCAGCAGTAGTTCCTAAATTAGTATTGAAATTTATAGCTTGAATAGGTAAACCTGATTGAACACTATTATATAATCTGATAGTTTGGTCTTCATCATCACCAATCCACATATAATCATCCTCTATAACAATACCTGTTGAACCATCGGACGCACCCGTATAAAAGCGACTTGTTTCTGAAGCTACAGAAGCATTAGATACCGCGTAGTTAATTGTATAAGTAGCCGTATTATTATCAGAATCCTGAACGCTTAATGTAATTGTAGCAAACCCTAATGCACTAGGCGTAATAGTTAATAAACGCGTAGCATTCACACCTGAAAGGTTCAGGTTCGCATCTGATACTACTGCTTGGTTATTACTTGAAACTGTAACAACTAAATCTGAAACAGGGGTTTCAACATCTGAAATAACAAAAGGAATTCCATAAATACTAGCAGGATCAGAAGGGTCGTTTACCACACCACTTACATAACCCGCGTTAGTTTCAGATAAGTTTAAATAAGGTGTTAAAAGTGCAGTATCTACATTAATTGTTAGAGTAGAGGCAGCTAACGGTCCTTGATTTCCTGGTGAAGCAATAGCAGCTTGACCTTCATCATTTAATGTACTCACGGTAGCAGCTGCATTATTTGTATTAGCAACTGTGCTAAAAGCATCAATTTCAACATCAAATGATTGCCCACCATTAGCTTCTGTGTCAGGATACGTTTCAAAATCGATAATGCTTTCGGTAGTAGGACCGTCTAAAAACAATGTTACACCATCGCCACCGCCGCCAAGACCAGAACCGTCAGTATATCCAATTTTTATATTTGTTAAATCGTAATCTATACCCCAAACAGTTGTAAATTCGGAAACATCACTTGCACCACCAATAACTACAATAACGTATTCTCCTGGTTGAATATCTGAAATTCCTTCTATCAAATCTGCAGCTGAAGGATCTTGTGAGTCATCATCATAAAATAAATCGGCATCAACACCTGTAGTCCAAGCAGCGTTTCCATTATTTTTAATTTCAAACCAATCAGAAGTTAAATTAGAACCCGGATCATTACCTGACCAAATTTCAGTAATTTGTAAATCAGCTTCTTGAGCTAATGGTCCTTGGTTTCCCGGAGACGCTACTGCAGATTGACCTTCATCATTAACAGTACTTGTAGTACCTGTTACAGTATTATTAGCTACAGTTGTAAAAGCACCTAAAACAACATCATAAGATTGTCCTCCGTTTAAGTCTGCATCAGGATAGCTTTGAAAATCGACAACAGATTCTGTTGTTGGACCTCCTAAAAATAAGGTAACGCCATCACCGCCACCGCCTAATCCGGAGCCATCTGTATAACCAATTTCTATGCCTGTTAAGTTATAATCTGAACCCCAAACTGTTACAAATTCAGTTACATCTTCTTCATTACCTATAACTATTATCACATGTTCTCCAGGTTGAATATCGGTAACACCATTAATTATATCCGCATTATTTGGATCCTGAGAGTCATCATCATAAAACAAATCGGCATCTACGCCTGAAACCCAAGCAGTGGTTCCTGTATTAGTTATTTCAAACCAATCTGAGGTCAAATTTGATCCTGGTTCATTACCAGGCCAGATTTCTGTAATTTGCAATGAGACTTGTGAAAATCCCATAAAATAAGTAACCAAAAAGGCACTTAAAAGCGTAAGTTTTTTGTTCATTATTTATGTGTTTAGATTAAGCATGCAATGTAGTTGCTCAATTTAAACTCTATAAAAACTGAAGTTTACAAAACAGTTATGAAGATTCCTGTTAACGTTAATTTATTGGTATGTTCAGCAACATTTACACATAAAACACACAACTTATTATTAACATAAGTTAGCAAAACCATTAAAGGTTAACTACTTATAGTTGCTAATTAAATTATACACGAGCTCTTTTGTTAACTTGGTATTTCCTGCTTGTGCTTTCAAATCATTAAATGAAAACCTAAAATCACAACCATCTTTATAAGCCGAACATCCGTAAGCTGTATTTCCTTTAACAACCGTACCTTTTTTACACTTTGGACAATTAATTGTATCTGGAATGGATTTGGGAGCAACTTTTTTAGGCTCTAAAACTAAGTTGAAATTATCATCAAATCGTAATAAACCTTCCAGTGTACCATTTTCTGTTTTAAAACCTTTTAAATTAACAGTAGATCCTTTTTGCAACAATCGGACGAATTGTTTTTCTGATATTTTTTTGTTTTTAAACTTAAAAGGTAAAACAAAATTACAACCTGTTTTATAGGCTGAACACCCATAAGCCGTTTTTCCTGTAATTAGATGCCCTTGTTTACATTTAGGACAAGCTTCAGCAGAAATACCATTACTTTTTTTAGGTTTCGCTTTTACCGCTTTTTTTTGTTGTGTAGCAACCGCGTATGAAATATTAGCACGTTTTGTTTCACTTCTAACTTCATAAACCAACTCATCAACCATACGTTTCATATTATTAATAAAAGTACCTGCCTTATAGGTTCCTTTTTCAATATCTTTAAGTTGCTTTTCCCAAGTTCCTGTAAGCTCAGCAGATTTTAGAATGTCGTTTTGTATGGTATCTATCAATTGAATACCTGTTACAGTTGGTAAAACTTGCTTTTTATTACGTTTAATATATTTCCGTTTAAATAATGTTTCAATAATATTGGCTCTTGTAGATGGTCTTCCAATACCATTTTCTTTCATCAAATCACGTAATTCCTCATCATCAACCTGTTTACCTGCTGTTTCCATAGCACGTAGGAGGGAAGCTTCAGTAAACTGATTAGGTGGCTTTGTTTGTTTCTCCAAGAATGAAGGTTCATGTGGTCCTTTTTCTCCTTCAACAAAATTCGGTAATGTATCGGTAGACTTAGTTTCTTTTTCTGGGTTCTCAAAAACTACGCGCCATCCTTTTTTTAATATTTCTTTACCTGTAGTTTTAAAATTAACATCGGAAGCTTGACCAATAACAGTGGTATTTGAAACTTCACAATCGTCATAAAAAACAGCTATAAAACGTTTTACAATACTATCATAAACCTGCTGTTGGTTGTATTGCAAACGACTTTCAACACCGGTAGGTATAATGGCATGGTGATCCGTTACTTTCTTATCATTAAAGACTTTGGTCGATTTTTTTATTTTTTTGCCAAGTAAGAGAGCTGTTAATGCAGCATAATTTCTTAGATTTTTAAGAATACCTGGAACTTTTGGATAAACATCATTAGGTAAGAAAGTAGTGTCAACTCTTGGATAGGTAACAACTTTCTGTTCATATAAACTTTGTACTAATTTTAAAGTTTCATCGGCAGTAAAACCAAAACGCTTATTACAATGTACCTGTAAACCCGTTAAATCAAATAACTTAGGTGCGTATTCTTTACCTTTCTTTTTAGTCGTTTTTAATATCTCGAAATCAAACTCTTTAACTTTATTTGCTAAAACTTCACCGTCAGACATTTTTAAAAAACGTCCTTCTTCATAACTAAAAAGTGTATCACGATATAATGTTTGAAGTTCCCAGTAGGGTTGTGGTTTGAAATTTTCAATTTCTTTAAACCTATTAACAACCATGGCTAATGTAGGTGTTTGAACCCGACCTACGGACAAAACTTGTTTATAGCCACCATGTTTAAGTGTGTATAGTCTTGTTGCATTCATACCAAGCAACCAGTCGCCAATAGCGCGTGAGAAACCAGCATAAAATAAATTATCATAATCTTCCGAAGGCTTCAAGTTTTGAAAACCTTCTTTTATAGCTTCGGCAGTTAATGATGAAATCCACAAACGTTGAATAGGCCCTTTATAGTTAGCTTGATCTAAAACCCAACGTTGTATAAGTTCTCCTTCTTGACCAGCATCCCCACAGTTTATAACTAATTCAGCTTTATCAAAAAGGCCTTTAACAATTTTAAATTGCTTTTGAATACCAGAATTAGAAACTACTTTGGTTTTAAATTTTTCTGGCAACATGGGTAAATTATTCAAATCCCAACTTTTCCAATAGGGCTTATAATCATTTGGCTCCATTAATGTACACAGATGACCAAATGTGTAAGTTACATAATAGCCATTGCCTTCAAAATAACCATCATGCTTAGTATTAGCTCCTAAAACAGATGCTATTTCTCTGGCAACACTTGGTTTTTCTGCAATACAAACTTTCACGATTATACGGTTTTTTTTGAACGATGCAAAGTACAGAATTTTATGAAAATACAGTTGATCTTAAATCCATAGAATTACTTTTTTATAAACAAATTGATTTAATTTCTTGTCCATTTAAAGTCTTAATCGTAATATTGCAATATAATAATACAACAAACTATGGGAATAACTAAAAGTGAAAAATTCACAGAAGAACAAAATAGGATAGCAAGCATAGCTAAAGTCCTTGGCCATCCAGCAAGGATAGCTATTTTAGAACACCTATTTAAAATTGAAAGCTGTATCTGTGGTGATTTAGTATCAGAAATTGGCTTAGCGCAACCAACAATCTCCCAACATTTAAAAGAATTAAAAAACTTAGGGATTATTAAAGGAAATATTACAGGAACAAGTATATGCTATTGTATTGATCAAGATGAATGGCAAAATATCTCCGATATTATTTCGCACTTTTTAACACAAAAACCAAGCAGTTCAATAGAATGCTGTTAATTATAAATTTAAAAAATCTAGAATTATGAAACTATCAGAAATAAAAAAACATTTAAACGAATTACAGACAATAGGTTTTCAATTACCTAACGGCGAATTAGTACCAAGTCATTTTCATGTTACCGAAGTTGGGAAAATATCCAAACATTTTATTGATTGTGGTGGTACCGTACGTGATGAATCTGTAGTAAATTTTCAATTATGGGAAGCAGACGATTATGACCATAGATTACATCCTGAAAAATTATTAAGCATTATAGAATTATCTGAAAAGGTTTTAAATATTGAGGATTTAGAAATTGAAGTGGAATATCAAGACACCACAATTGGCAAATACAATTTAGATTTTGATGGTAAAAACTTTTTACTAACCAACAAACTTACCGATTGTTTAGCAAAAGATAAATGTGGTATACCGGCAGAAAAAACAAAACTTAAATTTTCAGATTTAAGCTCAAGCAATAGTTGCGAACCTGGATCTGGATGTTGTTAATTTCTTTAAAAAAAATCATTATGTATCCAGATTTATCAGCAGTAATTTCTAAACTGAATATAAATTCAGTATCTGAAAACAGAAAAGAAACACTTAAACCTTTAGTTGAGTTTATATCTAATAAACAATCTAATAAAGAACCTATTAGATTGAATTTTATTTGTACTCACAATTCAAGACGTAGTCACTTGTCACAGATATGGGCACAAGCTTTAGCCATGCATTTTAAAATTGATAATGTTACTTGTTATTCAGGTGGAACTGAAGCAACAGCCGTTTATCCTCGTGTGATTGAAACTTTAATGAAGCAAGGTTTTAAAGTGTTCAACCTGTCCGAGTCAAGTAATCCCGTTTATACCATTAAATATGATACTAATGAAGCTGGCGTTATAGCTTTTTCTAAGAAGTATGACCATGAATTCAATCCAGAATCTGAGTTTGCAGCAATTATGACTTGCTCACAAGCAGATGCAGGATGTCCGTTTATAGCTGGTGCTGAAAAACGTATTCCTATTACGTTTGAAGATCCTAAAGCATTTGATAATACGGAATTAGAGGTTGCAAAGTATGAAGAACGAAGTTTAGAAATAGCAACGGATTTGTTTTATGTGTTTTCACAAATAAATACCAACAAGTAAGATGAAAAAACTATCTTTTTTAAACAGCTACTTAACACTTTGGATATTTGTAGCCATGCTATTAGGGGTTTTACTAGGAAATTTCATTCCTGCTATACCTGATTCGATTAATGCATTAAGTCATGGTGCTACTAACTACCCAATAGCCATTGGGTTGATTTTAATGATGTATCCACCATTAGCTAAAGTAAATTATAAGCTATTACCTAAAGTTTTTAAAAATGTAAAGGTATTATCGATTTCTTTAGTTCTAAATTGGATTATCGGACCTGTTTTGATGTTTTTACTAGCCATTACATTTCTTCAAGATTACCCAGAATATATGGTTGGGTTAATTCTTATAGGATTAGCTAGGTGTATTGCTATGGTTTTAGTTTGGAATGATTTAGCCGATGGTAGTAGTGAATATGGTGCTGGTTTAGTGGCTTTAAATAGTATTTTTCAAGTTTTTGCATATAGTTTTTATGCCTATTTATTTATTACGGTATTACCACCTTATTTTGGTTTTGACGGTGCTATTGTAGATATATCAATTGCTACTATTGCCGAGAGTGTATTAATTTATCTCGGTATACCTTTCGCTTTAGGTATATTAAGTCGACTTATTTTAGTACCACTAAAAGGTGAAATTTGGTATAATGAAACATTTATTCCAACAATATCTCCTTTAACTTTAATTGCTTTATTGTTTACAATTATAGTCATGTTCTCGCTAAAAGGAGCTTTAATAATGACTATTCCTTTTGATATAGTAATTATAGGAATTCCATTGATTATTTATTTTATAGTCATGTTTACTATTGGCTTTTTTATGAGTCGATCAGCAGGAGTTACTTATGATAAAAACGTAGCTATTGCATTTACCGCTGCAGGTAATAATTTTGAATTAGCAATTGCTGTGGCTATAGCCGTTTTTGGAATAAATTCAGGACAAGCTTTTACTGGAGTAGTAGGGCCTTTAATAGAAGTACCTGCTTTAATATTATTGGTTCGCTTAGCATTTTGGTTAAAGAAAAAGTATTACTAAAACAACAAAACATATTAGCATAAAAAAACTGTATAATAGGATTAAACTCCCGTTATACAGTTTTTTTATGTGACTTATTTTTATTGAACAAATATTTTTTGTCCAATTCTTAATGTAGAATTTCGACTAATGGCATTCAGCTTACATAAATTAGAAACACTCATATGTGTTCTGGATGCTATACGAGACAAGGAATCTCCTCTTTTTACTATATAAACTTTTTTAGGCTTATTGGCACTAGCAATAGCTTCGGCTTCAGAAGTTGGAATTTCAATATTACCAGGGCGTTTACTATTGTGTATTTCTGGACGCGTCATATCTCGAGTAATCCATAATTCATTATTAATAACGGCATTGGATTCATTAAATTTCAATAGATATTCAGGGTTTATTTGCACACCATTATAGCTAATCTCTAGGTGTAGATGACTACCACGAGCATTACCAGATGTACCACCTTTTCCTAAATAATCTCCTGCTTTTACCGAATCATTCGCTTTTACACCATAACGAGACATATGTGCATAAGCCGTTTCCAAACCGTTAAAATGTCTAACAATTACCGATCGGCCATGACCAGAACTATAACTAGAAAAACGCACAACACCATCAAACATAGCAAAAAGACTATCTCCAGTAATGAGATCTATATCAATACCTTTATGCGCACGACCATGTCGCCATCCATATCGGGAAGTAATTACTTTATTTCGTGAAATAGGAGAGGCGTAGTTCGAATCGTTAAATTGAATATGAATAGGGAATTTTACAGCATCGTTATATTTAACCCTGTAACTTTCAGTATTCCAGTAGTCTGAAGTAATATCAACTATTGCTTCTGATTCTTCTACTTCGTAGTTTTCTAATAAATCTTCGCTACTAGCAATAAAGTTGAGCAAATTTGGTGAAGAATCTTTGGGGTTAGATGGTTGACCAAAACTGTTAATTGTGAGACACAAACTCAATAGAATAAAAAATGATTTCATAGGCTATTTTATAACTATTTAAAGTGCATAAACGCTATTTTTATTAAAATAGTATTTTTACAATGGCCGAAAATATAAAATAAACTAACATATTTTCTTAAAAACATGTTAGTTTTCTATAATTAGCCATTTTTTTTATGCTTGAACCGTATTAGTATTTAGTTAATCGAAATCTTTATAAAAATTCAATAACCTGTAAAACAGTCGTTATCTTTGCAACTTAAAACACATTACATTACACATGGGCAACGCCATTAAAGATCAGCAAGAAATACTCGCTAAGTTAAAAATACCAGCATTAAATGATATGCAGGAAGAAGCACTATTAGCTGTTTCAAATGCAGAAAATACGGTTGTATTATCACCAACAGGAACCGGTAAAACTGTGGCTTTTTTATTGCCAACAATTGCTGGTTTAGATAGTGAATGCCCTGATGTACAACTATTAATATTGGTTCCGTCTCGAGAACTAGCTATTCAAATAGAGCAGGTAATCCGGGAAATGGGAACTGGTTTTAAAGCGAATGCCGTTTATGGTGGACGCCCGTATTCAAAAGATAAAATAGAATTATCGCATCCGCCGGCAATTTTAATAGGCACACCAGGACGTGTTGCCGATCATTTACGAAGAGAAACCGTTTCGGTGTCAAATATTAAGACGCTCGTTTTAGATGAATTCGATAAATCTTTAGAAATTGGCTTTGAAAAAGAAATGCGTGATATTATTCAATTATTACCTTTTATTGAAAAACGCGTTCTTACATCGGCGACTCAAGATATGCAAATCCCCGAATTTGTAGGACTAAAAAATGAAGTCGTTATAGATTATTTAGATACTAAAACGTCTAAAATTCAAATTAAAAAAGTACTCTCAGCAGACAAAAATAAACTGCAAGCATTAGCCGATTTATTATTTGATATTGGTAATAAACCGGGTATTATATTCTGTAACTTTAAAGATACCATTCAGTATTTAAGCAATTTCTTAAACAGTCAGAATATTCCACATGGTTGCTTTTATGGTGGCATGGAGCAAATAGATAGAGAACGGGCTTTGATTAAGTTTAGAAATGGAACACATCAAATTATTATAGCTACCGATTTGGCTGCTCGTGGTTTAGATATTCCAGAATTAAATTATATTATTCATTACCAACTTCCTTTAAAAGCAGAGGAATTCACCCATAGAAATGGGCGAACGGCTCGTATGAATGCTGAAGGAACTGCGTATGTTCTGCAATGGACTGAAGAATATTTACCTGAATTTATAAACACCAATCAGATTGTAAAACTAAACGGTAAACCTAAAAAACTAGCATCGGAATGGGTAACACTATTTATATCTGGTGGTAGAAAAGATAAGATTTCAAAAGGGGATATTGCTGGTTTATTTTTCAAACAAGGGCATCTTAATAAAGATGAATTAGGAGTTATTGAATTAAAACAAGATTGTGCGTTTGTAGCCGTTCCTAAAAATAAAGCTCATGCTATTATTGATAA
Organism: Algorimicrobium bowmanii; assembly: GCF_054031195.1. The sequence goes on along the minus strand of NZ_CM132929.1, from coordinate 1,816,542 downwards.
AACCAATAATGTTCGTTTAAAAAAGAAAAAGGTGCGAATATCAATTTTATAAGCCTTTCTTATAAAACATCTTAAGTAAAGTTTAACAATGAGCTATAAGAAACGGGGCTTAGTTTACAAATTGCTTTGTATTTTTACAAAACACTTAAAAATTAAAACTGATGACTAAAAAGCAAGCTTTATTAGATTCTTATAGTTTAAACTCGGATATCACATTAAAAAACCGTGTTGTAATGGCGCCAATGACACGAAGTCGTGCCGATAATGCGGATAAAGTTCCTACAAAAGATTTACATGTTACCTATTACACACAAAGAGCTTCAGCTGGCTTAATTATTACCGAAGGATCACAAGTTTCTAAACAGGCTGTTGGGTATATTAACACGCCTGGTATTTATAATCAGAAACAAGTGGCAGGGTGGAAGCTAGTTACCCAAGCGGTTCATGAACAAGGTGGCACCATTTTTATTCAATTGTGGCATGTAGGCCGAATTTCTCATCCAGACTTTCACGATGGCAATCTGCCATTAGCGCCTTCATCTGTAAATCCTGAAATTCAATCTTTTACACCTTCAGGATTTAAAGATACCGTAACGCCAAAAGCCATGACGCAAGATGATATTAATCAAACCATTTCAAATTTTAAGCAGGCCGCTAAAAATGCTATGGACGCAGGTTTTGACGGGATAGAAATACACTCATCAAATGGTTATTTATTTCATCAATTTTTTAGTAATGTATCAAATAAACGAACGGATTCGTATGGTGGCAGTATTGAAAATAGAACCCGTTTTTTCTTTGAAGTATTGGATGCTATTAAATCGGTAATGCCTGAAAACAGAATAGGTGTCCGTTTTAATCCTTCGGCACACGGTATCTTTGGCATTTCCGTAAATGAAGATACTTTGCCAACATTTGATTATTTAATAACTAAATTAAATGATTACAATTTAGCATATGTACATTTATCAGAACCATTTACAGATGTTTCTGATGTGCCACATGCCGAAACGGAAATAGCTAAACGTTACAGACCGTTATATAAAGGTAATTTAATGATAAACACCAATTTTAAACAAGATTCGGGTAACGCGGTTATTGAACGTGGTGATGCTGATTTAGTTGCTTTTGGAAAACCTTTTATTTCAAATCCTGATTTAGTAGAACGCTTTGAGCAAAACTTAGATTTATCTGATTGGGATTCCGATACATTTTATGTACCAGGAAAAAAAGGCTATACGGATTATGAAAAAATATCATAATATACATACACAACAGAGGTATATTAAAATAAGAGAAATTATAGAATCATTTAGTTTCTCTTATTTATATAAAATTCTATTTTACATAATATAAATTATAGTACAAATGTATTTGTGATGGAAAATAGTGAATAGAACTTTTGGGTTCTATTTTACATAGTTGCAGATATGACGCCTTTAGGATCATATCGATAGCAATTATGTAACAGCTAATTTACTTCTAGATATATCCGCTAACAAACTCTTTATTACTGTATTTTATTTTATACATAATTTTCAGCCGCTTGCCATCACATTATAAAAGCTAACCTTTTTGCTATGTTTTAAAAATCACGTATTCGATAAAATGTACATCATAAAAAATTTTAGACGATTCTTAAGAATCTCAATAAACCATTCATCTTTTATTATGAACTTTTACAACTATAAATAGTTTTAAAAATATATGTTCTGAGATTTACATATACTGAACAATCATAAAGAAATAATTTTTTAGACGATTCTCAGCAATTATATATTTAGTAAAAAAAGCATGTTTATTTTATTTTTTCTATAAAATTAACGAACTATTTAAGGTTAAAATATATATTTGCTATACCCAAAATTAAAAAATAAACTTAATCTTAAACTAATGAGAAAAATTACTCAAACTATCATGTGTCTTTGCATGATATTATCTAGTGTATCTTATGCGCAAGAAATCCTATTTGTACCAACACAGTATGCAAACATTCAGACAGCAGTTAATGCAGCTTCAGAAAATGATATTGTTATAATTGATGAAGGTGTTTACAACGAAAGTATCAACCTAAATTCTGCAGCCAACAATATTACAATAGCTCCAATTGTAATAGGAACTGTTACAATACATGGTGGCGATGCTCCTGTATTTTATACAACCGCACATACTGGAGATATTTCAATAATTGGATTAGCATTAACATCTACTTTAAATGATAATAGTCAAGGTGTACTATCATTTAATAATGCTGTTGGAACCCTTCGTATTATTGAAAACACCTTTACAGCAGATAATACCAATGGTATTCAAATAGCTACTAACGATGCTTCTGTAGATATTGAAACATCAATATTAAGCAATGTATTTACCACGTTTGGTAATGATAAATTAATTAAAATTAACGCCGGAGATGACGGTATTGGTGGTTCTGCAAATATTGTTATTGATGATAACTCAAACACTGGAAGCATTGAAGATGCGGCCGTATTTGTTGATTTCAGTAATAGTAACAGTGATAATACCTTAGTAATCACTAATAATACTTTTGATAACTGGATTGCGTCAGGTAGTGGAATTGATATACATTTTGGAGCAGGATCACCTGTAGGTTCCAATCAAAATTCACGTTTTCTTATTGATAATAACAGCCTTAATGGTACAGACGGAAATGGAATTATTATAGACTTAGATGGTGAAAATAATACTATTGAAGGAAAAATAACCAATAATACCATTACTGGCGATTTGGTAAACACTACTCATGGTATTAATATAGATAGTGATAGCACTGCTAATGGTGTAACTGCTACCCTATTTATTGAAGATAATGCTATTTCTAATGTGACTGAAAATGGTATCTATATCAGACCTTTTAATGATGATGTTAACAGAGATATTTGGAATTTCAGTATTAAAAATAATACAATAGATAATCCAAATTCTGACAATTCCCCTAATGATATGTCGAAAGCAGGTATCTTAATAACAGATTCCTCTGGTATAGACGATGAGAATTATACCGTAAATGCTACCATTACAAATAATACTATTACAAACCTTAATAGTGGTACTAGCTGTATTGTGCTTGCTGTTCCAACAACAACTACGATAGCTACAGCTGTTATTAATGCTGATGTAGATTTTACCTCTTGTAGCCCAACATTTATAGGAGCTGTAAACTTAACTATTGATCCTATATCGCTAGTTTCAAATATATCGGAAATTAGTGGTTATGTTTGGCATGATGAAAATGGTAACGGTATCCAGGATTCAGGAGAACCTGGATTAAGTGGTATTGTTATTAATTATACGGGAACAACACATACAACTAGTGGTTCAACACTTTCTAGAATAGATGGAACTTATACAATTCCGGCTTTAAAAGCAGGTAACTATACATTAGAAGCTGAATCGTTTATCTTTTATCCAGATATTACATCGGCAAATGAAGGAACCGACACTTCTATTGATAGTGATTTTAACCCAACAACAAGAACGTATTTGGCTTTTACTTCTACTGAAAATCTTAATACAAATATTGATTTAGGACTTTACGAAAATAGTACTTTAAGTGTTGACCAAACAGAGTTAAAAGATCTTGTACGCGTATATCCAAATCCTGTAGTAGATAAATTGACAGTAAATGTAAATACATCTAATTTCAATTACGCCATCTACTCTATTCAAGGACAATTATTAGTACGTGCTGAAGCGTCACAAAATCAAATAGACTTTAGTTCATTTAAAACTGGTATGTATGTTTTAGTTATTGAAACATCAACAGAAACCTTTACACAAAAGGTTATCAAAAAATAACTAATACCCATAAATAAAAAAGCCCCGATTAATTAATCGGGGCTTTTTTTGTGCTTAAAAATTAGTAAGCTGTTTTATCTATTTTTTTAGTCCATTCCTGAAATGGTTCTAATGCCTCTTCCCTAGCTAATTGCTCAAAAGGAATACTTCGTTTATCGTAAGGCAAAGGTATTTCTTTGTAAATAAAAGCATCATCAAAACCTATATTAGCAGCATCTTCTTGATTACTTCCATAATAGACCTTATCTGGTCTGGCCCAATAAATAGCTCCTAAACACATTGGGCAAGGCTCACAAGATGTGTAAATTTCACAACCATCTAATTGAAAAGATCCTAAATTTTTACAAGCATCACGAATAGCTGTTACTTCGGCATGTGCCGTTGGATCATTTGTAGAAGTTACCTTATTATTTCCGCGTCCTACAATTTTTCCGTCTTTAACAATTACACAACCAAACGGTCCGCCTTCATTATTTGTCATTCCTTTTAAAGCTGCCGTTACAGCTTCCAACATAAATTCTTTATTTGCCATGGTTATTTTGTTTTTTTTGAATTACTTTTCTTAAGGTTTTCAGCTCCCGTTTCAGCTAAATAATTAGCCAAAATCTTATCTACTAATTCATCTTTTGTTAAATGATGAAATATTGTTTTTACTTTGCCTTTAAATTCTTCAGAAATATCACGATTTGGCTTTGTTTTAAATATCTTTTTAGCCCAAATTAAGCCATTATTTTCTTCAATACTTTCGGCGTCTGCTTTAGTATATTCATCAAACCTAATTCCTAATTCCTCTTCAAAATCTGGAATATCATGAATTTCTTCTTGCTGAATAATACTTAAAGAAAGACCTGCTGCCCCTGCTCTAGCCGTTCTACCGCTTCTATGCACATAGGCGTCGTAAGTGTCAGGTAAATGGTAGTTTACCACATAAGATACATCTTTAACATCAATACCTCTGGCTGCTAAGTCGGTTGCTACTAAAATATCTATATAACCTTCTCGAAATTGCCCCATAATACGATCGCGAATTCCCTGAGTTAAACTTCCATGAATAGCACCGGAAGAAAACTTATTTATGGCTAATTTTTTTGCCAACTTATTAACTGCTGCCTTTGTTTTACAAAATATGATACCGCGTTGGCCTTCTTTAGTATTTAAGAAATGAAGTAAAACTTCTAATTTCTCAATAGGCTCTACCACTACAAATTGATGATCAATCCCTTGGTGACCTAACGTAGCCATATTAGCCTCTACATGTATCACATGCTTAGACATATAGTTTTGAACTAATTGTTTAATGGCTCCAGACATGGTAGCTGTAAATAATAAAGTACGTCTGGTTTTTGGGATTTCTTTTATAATAGTATCAACTTCTTCTTTTAATGCGCTTATCATTTCATCAGCTTCATCAAGTACAAGATAAGACAAGTTGCTTAGCGAAATAGCATGACGTTTAATCAAATCTACTAATCGTCCTGGCGTTGCAACTACAATATGTGTTGGTTGTTTTAATCGTTCAATTTGTGGTTTTATAGGAATCCCTCCACAAACGGATGTTATTGATATTTCGGGGTTATGTGACCCAAAAGCTTCTAAGTTTGCACATATTTGCTGACCTAACTCACGTGTAGGGGCTAAAATTAATACTTGTACATTCTCATTTTCAGTATCAATTAACTGTAATAAAGGTAAGCCAAAAGTAGCAGTTTTACCCGTTCCTGTTTTTGCTAGAACAACAAGGTCATCCTTTTTATTTAGAATAACTGGAATGGCTTTTTTCTGAATATCTGTAGGTTCAGAGATATTTAAATTCACTAAACTTTGTTGGATATCTGTTTTAATACCTAAATCTGAAAATGCTTTTAACATAAAAAATATTTTTGCACAAAGATACTTACTCTTTTAAAAGGAATAGTGCCTAAATACCGAGTAATTTTAATAAAAAAATCTGATTGCTAATAATTACCATAAATCCAACAAATAACAAAAAGTTGTTATGCGTTGGATAACTCCGTCATAATTTCTGAGAAAAGTTTATACGATTTTATACGATCGTTTATATCATATATATTCGTAACAGCTATGAGCTCATCAGCTTGGGTTTCATTTAAAAAAGTAGCTACTTGCTTTTTAACTGTTTCCTTACTACCAATAAAAGAATATTTAAGCATTTGTTGTACTTGTGGATGCTTCATAACTTCTTTTAAGTCTGCTGTCATTTCTGAAGGCGGTTGTACAAACTTACGGTTACCGGTAAATATGCCTACAATCATACGTATCAACGATGTTGCTAAATTTTCAGCTTGGGCGTCTGTATCTGCTATAATAATATTTACACCAGCCATTACATAAGGTTTTTCAAGGCTTTCAGATGGCTGAAATTCCTGTCTATAAATACCTAAAGCATCATGTAAATGTGTTGTTGCAAAATGACTCGCAAATGCATATGGTAAACCTTTTTGTGCTGCCAAATGGGCACTATCGGTACTTAAACCTAGAATATACAGTGGTATTGGAACACCTTCTGCAACCGTAGCACGGACTTTAGAGCTTGCATTTTTTGCTGAAAAATAAGTCTGTAATTTGTTTAACTCTACAGGGAAAGAATGAGCAGCTTGCATAAAATCTGAACGTATAGCTTCTGCTGTTTCTCGGTCTGTACCTGGTGCACGCCCTAATCCTAAATCAATTCTATTAGGATATAAGGAACCTAAAGTTCCAAATTGTTCAGCAATTATAAGCGGGGAATGATTAGGCAGCATTACACCACCAGAACCTACGCGTAAAGTCTTGGTACCTTGGGCAACATAACCAATTAATACAGAAGTAGCACTACTACCTATATTATGTGCATTATGATGCTCAGCTAACCAATAGCGTTTGTAACCAAACGATTCGGCATTTTGAGCCAATAATAAGGCATTATTATATGTTTCTTTTAATGATTGCCCTTCAGAAACTAAGGCTAAATCTAAAATAGAATATATAGTAGGTGGTGTTTTCATAATGTTTAAAATACAAGATTTATGTTAGATACTTGTTTTGTATTGGTCGTATAACTAACAAAAACATTACCAAAGTACATGTCATGACATAGTAGCAAAAAGGTGCAGAAATATACTATGTTTCAACAAAAAGAAACCTGTTTACAGGTTTAAAGAGTTATTATTAATATAACTTAAAAAAGCAGCTTTATACTGTTCAGAAACTGTAATTCGTTGCTCATTGATAATTATTTGACTACGTTCAATTACATCAATATTATTTAAAGCCACTATAAAAGACCTATGTACACGCATAAATTGTGTTTTAGGAAGCTCTTCTTCTAAAGATTTTAAACTCATAAGCGTTAAAATAGGCTTGGGATTATCTTTTAACCATATTTTGATGTAGTCTTTTAAACTTTCAAAATATAATACGTCAGCTAGTTTTATACGTAATTGCTTATATTCTGATTTAATAAATAGAAATTCTTTTTCCTCCGAAATATTAGTCTGTTCCTGCTTTCTTACTAGTGAAAACCAGGTATTAGCTTTATTAGCAGCTGCCAAAAATTCGGCGTAGTCAAAGGGTTTTAAAAGATAATCAATAGCTTCAACTTTAAAGCCTTCTAAAGCATATTGATCGAATGCAGTTGTAAAGATAACGCGTGTTTGCTCTGGTAACATTTTAGAAAATTCCAATCCGGTTAAATCAGGCATTTGTATGTCTAGAAACAATAAATCTACCGGTGTATTCTTTATGAATTCCATAGCTTCAATAGCACTACCACAAGCTTGTTTTAGTTCCAAAAATGGTGTTTTATTTACATAACTTTCAACCAAATTTAGTGCCATGGGTTCATCGTCAACAATAACACAAGAAATCTTTAAACTATTCATTTTACTTGGTATCAATTATTAAACTAACAATAAAACGATTGTCTTTTATAGTTGTATCAAAACTATGCTTTCCTGGATATAGCAAAGCTAAACGTTTTTTAATGTTAGGGATTCCAATTCCAGAACCACTTTTATCGTCTATTAATTTAGGGAAATTTGTATTACTAATTGTAAATGTTACTTGTTGATTTTCTGTTTGCATTTCAATTAGTATATCACTTTCTTTACTTGCTGAGACGCCGTGTTTAAATGCATTTTCTATTAAAGAAATAAATAATAAAGGAGCAATTTGAATACCTGTTTCAACTTCTGGAAATTGATAATTCACTATTGTTTTTCTACTAACACGCAACTTCATTAAATCGATATATTTCTTTAGAAAATCGATTTCTTTAGTTAATGGAACCACCTCTAAATTAGTCTCATAAAGCATGTAACGCATTAATTTACTCAAACTATGTATAGATGATTTAGCCATTTCAGGCGAAATATCAACCAAGGAATAAATATTGTTTAATGAATTGAAAAAGAAATGAGGTTGTAGTTGATAATGAAGATGTTGAAGCTCTGATTTAAGTTTAAAATTAGCCGCTTCTTTACGCTCATTTTCTGTTTTAACCCATCTTTTTGTAGACTTTAAAGCTATTGAGAAAAATAACGGTGCCAAATAAGATAACAGTTGTAAGTAAACAGCCATTTTAAATGGAGGCTCTACTCTATTGGTATTTTCTAAACGATTTTTTAAAATATCTTGAAAAAAATTGTTTTCAATGTATTCCTTCATAAACAAGAAAAACCCAATAATAACTGTATTTATAATAATAAACTGAACAGTTTTTTTTGGATATAAAAAGCGATCGATTAATACCAAGAAATTAAAATAAAATATAAGCGCAGAGAAGAATAAAGGTATCCAAAAATGCGCTTTAATTCTATCTAATTCCTGTTCCTGTCCATAAGACAATAAATAAGGTAAGCAAAATAGCGTTAGCCAAATGAGAACATGTGATATATATGTTACTGTTTTATTTTTATACATAATTAATTATTCATAACGTAAGGCTGTAATAGGATCCAATGCTGATGCTTTTCTAGCTGGATACCATCCGAAAAATATACCTGTTACAGCACATACTGCAAAGGAAACAACTATGGAATACAACGCTACGCTAGTAGGCCAATTTAAGAATTTTTCTATAAACACAGTTGCTCCAAGACCTAATAATACCCCTAAAACACCACCTGTGATACTTATTAAAATAGCTTCAATTAAGAACTGCATTAAAATATCAGATCCTTTACCTCCAACAGCCATTCGTAAACCAATTTCTTTAGTACGTTCTTTAACAGAAACATACATGATATTCATAATTCCTATACCACCAATTAATAAGGATATACTCGCCACCGCTACTAATAATACCGTAAGCATTTCAGAAGTTGAACTAAAAGTAGATATTAACTCTTCCATAGAACGTACACTAAAGTCATCCTCTTCATTATCTAATAATTTATGTTCTGTTCTTAATATTTCAGATACTTGCGTTACAGCATCTGGAGCAGCATCTTCACTCACAGCAGATGCGATAATCTGATTCAAATAATCAATTGCCAAAATACGTTTTTGAACAGTTGTAAATGGTGCTATAACAACATCATCTTGATCTTGACCAAAGGTATTCTCGCCTTTTTCTTCTAAAACACCTATAACTTTGAATGGTATGTTGTTAAAACGAATCATTTGTCCCACTGGGTTTTGGCCGTCAGGAAAAACATTATCTACAACAGTTTGGCCAATTACGACAACTTTTGAAGCTGAAGCCACTTCGGCGTCTGTAAACATACTACCGTCTTGTAAACCCACAACTTTAATATTTAAATATTCTGGATTTACACCATAAATATTACTTGGCCAGTTGTTTGAGCCATTAATAACTTGTCCGCCATCATTAACAACTGGTGTTATATAGCTTAATAAATCGGCTTGTTCTTTAATAGTTTCATAATTCTTAAGTGTTAAAGTTTGTACATCTCCTCCACTACCTCTTGCAGGACCTCTATTATCGGCTCCCGGCTGTATAGTTATCATATTAGATCCCATAGCAGAAATGGTAGTACGAATACTTTCTTTAGACCCTTCACCTATGGCTAACATGGCAATCACGGATGCTACACCAATGATGATACCTAGCATAGTAAGCAACGTTCTTGTTTTATTAAGAATGATAGCTTTTGTTGCAATTTTAAATAAATTTAATAGTCTCATAATTACTGGTCTTGTTTAGGTAATTTGGCTAATTCAGCTGCAGCAGATTGTATATCTTGATTTTGATAATCTTTGATAATATTTCCATCTTTTAATACAATAGTTCTACTACTAAAAGTGGCTATATCTGGCTCATGAGTTACAAAAGTGATGGTTATACCTTTTTTGTTTAACTCCTGAAATAAAGACATAATCTCATAAGATGTACGTGTATCTAAATTTCCTGTAGCTTCATCTGCTAAAATCATTACCGGGTTATTAACTAACGATCGTGCTATGGCAACACGTTGTTGTTGCCCTCCTGAAAGTTGCGAAGGTGTGTGATGCAAACGTTCGCCTAAACCAACCATCTCTAAGGCTTTTATTGCTCGCTCCCTTCGCTCTTCAGAAGTTACTTTACTATTATATAATAAGGGTAATTCTACATTTTCGATTGCCGATGTTCGTGCTAGTAAATTATAGGATTGAAAAATAAAACCTATTTTTTCATTTCTTATAGTAGCTAATTCATTTCGTGATAAATCCTTAACACTAACGCCATCTATTTCATAGCTTCCAGATGAAGGTTGATCTAAACATCCTAAAATGTTTAACATGGTACTTTTACCAGATCCACTAGACCCCATAATAGTTACAAACTCTCCTTCTTTAATATCAAATGATATCCCTTTAAGAGCGTGAACCGTTTCGGTTCCCATGGTAAACTCACGTTTTAAGCTTTCTATTTTTATAATATCTTTACTCATGGTTTTCTATTTTTTTCGGTTACCACCTGGTCTTTGAGGCATAAATGGACTTTCATTAGACTCAGATGCTGAATCGTTAGACTCTGATTTTGATACGGCTTGTAGGCTATATACTAATTTATCACCCGCTGCTACACCACTTAAAATTTGCACATTAACACCATCACTAGCACCAAGTGTTACGGGTTTTGGAGTTATAGAACCGTTAGAACCTAATACCCAAAGTGTTGTTTTATCTCTTGATCTTTCGCTATTATCAGCTTGTAATTGGTGTTGTTCATTATAAGCCAAAAGCGATTCTCTTTCTGGTTTAAAGTTAATAGCCTTCGCTTCAGCTGTTAACACATCATTCAATTCAAGAGTAAAAATTGAGATAGTTGCTGTTAAACCTGGTTTTAACTTTAAATCTTCGTTATCTGCTTTAACAACTACAGTATAAGTAACTACATTTGAGGTTACTGTTGGATCTAAACGTACTTGTGTAACAACACCTCTAAATGTTTCACCTAAGTAAGCATCAACTGTAAATTCTACACGTTGCCCCTCTTTTACTTGACCTATATCTGCTTCATCTACATCAGCTTCCACTTGCATTTCTTTTAAATCTTGTGCAATTGTGAATAAGGTTGGCGTACTATAACTAGCTGCAACTGTTTGACCTTCTTCAATATCTTTAGATAATACAACACCATCAATTGGTGAGTAAATGTTAGCATATCCTAGATTCGTTCTTGCTGATTGAAGATCGGAATATCGTTGTGTAACCGTACCTTTGGCTGTTTGATAATTATAACTAGCATCATCATAGTCGGATTTACTTATAACCTGATTATCATACAGTGTTTTTTGTCTGTCAAAAATTGTTTGTGTATAATTTTTTTGACTTACAGCATTATCATACGCTGCTTGTGCTTGTGTTAATGCTGCATTCAAGTTAGTTTTGTCTAACTCAGCAATTAATTGTCCTTCTTTTACAACTGAATTATAATCAACATATACCTTTTCTACAACTCCAGATACCTGTGTACCAACATCTACTTGATTAATAGGCTCTATGGTACCAGTAGCGGTAACCATAGTCGTTACATTTGCTTTTTTAGCCGCAACTGTTTTAGGTTCGATAACTGTAGCAGAATCGCCTTTAAAAAAGCTAAAACCTACTCCAGCAACTATAGCTACTACAATTGTACTTATTATGATTGTTTTTTTATTTTTCATGATTGTCTGAATTAAAGTTTAATATCGTTTCCTTGATAAAATTGAAGTAATTGGTGGTATAAAATGTTTAAGTATTTAGCTTGTAAATAATTTTGCTGAGCATTTGTATACGTGTTTTGACTAATTACCAAATCGGTGGTACTTAAATCACCTAGCTCATACTTTTTTTGTGCTAACTCATAAGACTGTTCTGCTGCTAACTTTGAAGACTCCGAAGCAAAAACTTGTTCTTGCGCCGATAGTGCATTTTGGTAGGCTGTTTCAACTTTCTTATAAATTTCCTTTTCAGTATTTTGCTTCTCTATTTCAGCTTTATCAATATTTATCTGTGCCGTTTTAACAGCCGATTTTGTTTGATTTTTATTGAAAATTGGAACACTTAATGATAATCCTATACGTTGATTAAAGTTTATATTAAACTGATCTGAAAAAGTATTATCATTGATACTTGTATATCCAGAACCAATACTACCAACTAATGATAAGGTTGGTAAATAGTTACCTTTAGCTATATCCAACTCTTTTTCGTTGGCTAGAATTCCAACGTTACTCGCTTTTAACTCTGGTAAAAACTCTAAAGCTTTATTATAAATTTCAACTTTATTTGGTTCTAAGTTTATTAAATCCATATTTTCATCTATGGTTTGAACCTCAATATTTTCTGTTGGTGGTAATTCTAATAATTGCTTTAATTCTATAATATATTGTTGGTAATTATTTTTAGCCGCAATCACATCATATTTATTAGTTGCTGCTTGACTTTGCGCTTCGGTGTAATCTTTTAAGGCGAAAGTTCCAGCATCTAACCTAGCTTTAGCTCTTAAAACTTCTTTTTCGGATGCAGCCAAATTATTTTCTGCTATTGTAATATTTTCTTTACTGTAAAGTATTTGTAAATACGTTTCTAATAGACTTAAAACAATATTGTTTTTAACCACATCTTCTTCAAAACCACGTTGCTCCAATACCAATTCATTTTGTTTGATTTGGTTGTTAAGCTGATTTCCTTTAAATAAAGTTAAGCTACTATTAATACCAACATTTGTACTATTAATTTGATCGGTAACATAATCACCAGTAATAGGATCAATAGAGTTACCATTAGTAAAACTTTGTGATGCACTACCAAAAAGATCTGGTAATTTTGAAGATTTCGATTTACTATAATCTACTTCTGCTAAGTTTTTATTTAAACCGGCATTTTGGACATCTATATTGTTTTCTAAAGCATAGTTGATACAGTCTTCTAAAGACCAAACTTTAGCGTTTTCCTGTGCAACGCTTTCTTGAGACCAAGTCAATTGCCCAAATAGTAAGGCTGCTATGATAAGATATAATTTCATATTAGAAAGTGTTTAATTATTACACTTCAAAGATGAGATTATGATACCTATTAATAAACAGTAATAGACGTAAGCGGTAATTCTCTATACCAAAACGGGTGTTTTATCGATGAGATTTTTAGAGTTTGTTAAAAAAGTGAGGTGTTTCACTAAAAAAGGGCACCAAAGTTAGTGCCCATAAGCGTTTATAAATCCAATTCATCATCAGATCCTGGTAGTTCTAAAGCTTTTACCGACTGAATGGCATTTCCTGCAATACCTTTTACAGAACCATACATATCAATCGTATTTGTTATGACTTTTTCAATCTGTTTTTCACGTTGTTTCCAAATACGTTGCATGGAACGTTTTTCACTATCTAAATCGGATTTCATTTGTGTGAATCCTTCAACAATAGCTTCTATTTGCATTCTAAAAGTACTACTAGTTAAATAGTCGTAAAGCAGATCCATTTTATCACCTTTATTTTCTTGAGTCACAAGGGCATTATTAACCTGAAGAATTCCTTCTCTTAAAACAGCACAGAGACCTTTAAATTCATCAAAATTACAAATCCAAATACCGTCTTTCAAGCCCATTCTATTCATATCAGAAGGCATAACTTCGGTAACTAAAACACCTATATTTGCACCACGATCTCTTATATCTGCCTTAAATTTTTCTATCCATGAAGGCTGAAAATCTTTTGTACGCTTACTTTCATAATAAATAGTTCCGCAATTTTGCTGACTTCTTGTGTGTACCGTTTGAATACAGTCTCCACCACGTGCACCTTTTTTTATTTCTTCAATGGTATCTAACGGAAATTTTGTTGCCAACCATTCTTCTATAGCTAATTCCTGAACCTCCCCTTGAAGTTGCATTGAGCCTTGCTCCTGCTTGCGTTTCATTTCTTCGGTAAGCTTTTTTTGATCTTCCAACTGTTTTTGCATTTCTTTAAAACGCAGTTCATTTTTATCTTCTTCTAATTTTTTAATTTTCTCTTTTTCTGAAATTAGAATATCATTTAATTTTTTTTGAGCCTCTGCTTCAGCAGCTTCTTTTAATTCACCTTTTTCACGTTTTAATTTTTCTATCTCTGCACGAGAACGATTAAGCTCTTTAACCTGTTCAGATTTTTCGTTTAATTCTTTTTGTAACGTTTCAAACTGCTCCGACTGCTCCTCTTGTAACTTCTGTTTAAGTTTAAGCTCGATAGCTTTTTTGTCTGCTTTTAATTGATTTTGTAAACGCTCCTGAAATAATTCGTTTTCCTTTTTTTTCTTTTCTTCAAAATCTAGTTTTTCCTGCTTTAATTGACTTTGTTCTTTTTCATATTTCTTTTTCTCATCAGCAATTTGAGATTGGTATTTTTGCTTTATTTCTTCTTCTAATTGGTGAGCCAAAATATCTTGAACATCTATAGAAGTTCCACAATTTGGACATTTTATCTGATTTTCATTTTTCATAGTCAACGTGCTTAAGCTTATATCAAGGCCTACGGAATGGATATAGGCGAACATCAAATTTATAAGAAACCCATCTAACAGGCAACTTTAAAAAGCTTTATATTTTTAAGAAATAGGGTTATTAAAAATAAATCAAAAAAATAATTGAATCCTATGTTTTGATATAATAAAAACTTGTAGTTTTGCACACTTAATTATCAAGAATCTCTAAAAGAGATAGCAACCTGCAATAACGAGCAAGGTGCTAAAATGATAAGCCAAATACTTTGGAACAAATGTTAATTATTTTCCTTGTATATACTTATCCTTCTCCTTTTCAGATTCTTTTAAATCAGAGTCATGACAACTTATAATTCTATTAAACCTAGCTTTAAAGCTTTGTTCCCTTTTTTTGTTTTTATTTTCACATTTTTAGGTGTTGGTATTTATCAAAATGATTTTTATGCCTTACCCGCTCCTATTGCTGTAATTGCCGGAATTTTGGTTGCATTTATAATGTATAAACAAACGGTAAATACAAAAGTAGAAACACTTTTAGAAGGCTGTGGCGATTCAAAAATTCTAACCATGTGTCTTGTTTATCTATTAGCGGGTGCTTTTGCAGCTGTTACTAAGGCAACTGGTAGTGTAGACGCTATTGTATATTTGGGCTTAGATACTATTAATGGGCAATTTATATATTTTGGCGTGTTCATAATTGCCGCCTTTATATCCATTTCAACTGGAACTTCTGTTGGAGCTATTGTATCTTTAGCTCCTATTGTAATTGGTTTTTCGGAAACAGGGGATTTTTCTCTAAGTATCCTATGTGGCGCTTTATTAGGAGGTGCTATGTTTGGTGATAATTTATCTATTATTTCCGACACTACAATTGCTGCCACCCAATCATTAGGTGTTAAAATGAATGCCAAATTTAAAGCAAACCTTAAAATAGCATTACCTGCTGCTTTAATTACCATTGTTATTTTAATTTTTCAAGGTTTTAACCTAGATATTACTACCTCAGAAACTATAGAATACAACTACTCTATATTAAAAATAGCACCTTATTTAATTGTTATCATACTTTCAATTATTGGGGTAAATGTCTTTATAACATTACTTTTAGGTGTTGTAGCAGCTGGTATTTTAGGAATAATATATGGTGATTTTTCAGTGATAGAGTTTACTGAAATCTCGTATTCCGGGTTTACTAATATGACTGAAATATTTTTATTATCCTTATTAACAGGAGGTTTAGCTGCTTTGGTAAGTAAAAATGGTGGTATCGATTATATTTTAATTAAAATAAAAGCACTTATCAACTCACAGAAAACGGCACAGCTAGGAGTAGCTTCCTTAGTGTCATTTATAAATTTAGCTATTGCTAATAATACCGTTTCAATTATTATATCTGGAGCTATAGCAAAAACTATAAATGACAAATATGAATTAGAAAATAGACAAACAGCCTCGATATTAGATATTTTTGCTTGTATAACTCAAGGTTTTTTACCCTACGGTGCTCAAGTTTTAATGATATTAAGCCTTACTAATGGTGAAATTGGCTATATAGATTTAGTGTCCAACACCTGGTATTTAAGTATTTTATTGTGTTCTGCATTATTATTTATAGCTTTTAATAGTTCAAAAAAGAAAATTCTAAGTTAAAAAGCGACGAACACTAAGTATTATTTGAGGTATATTTATAATCATAAAACAAGTATGTTTGCAATTCAAAATCGCTTAAATATTATGAAACATTTTCTTTTATTTTTAACCTTATTCATAAGTTTCTCTAACTACTCACAAGACCTATCTCAAATATACGAGAAAGTTAACCCTGCTGTAGTTATTATTGTTACTTCTGAGAAAGAAATTGTTACTTCCGAAAATTCAACGTCTAATACCGTTACCAAGCAAAGTTTAGGTTCTGGTTTTATGATTTCGGATCGTTTAATTGTTACAGCTGCACATGTTGTAACAGTCCCTGAAGAAATAAGTGTTTTATTTTCTGACGGAGATGTTATACCTGCTACGGTTGTTAGGTCTTACAAAAGTGCTGATATTGCACTCATAAAATTATTTAGACCGCGTATTAATCCTGTAACGGTTAGTTTTGGAGATTCTGATGCCTTAAAAATAGGTCAGCAAATTTTTGTTATTGGTGCACCTTACGGACAAGGAGCCTCTTTATCTTCTGGTTATATTAGTGGTATTCGTAAACAAAGCACAGGAAATAACCCTTTTAGTTATAGTGAATTAATTCAAACAGATGCCGCTATAAATCATGGAAATTCCGGAGGCCCAATGTTTAATTTACAAGGTGAAGTTGTTGGTGTTGTCAGTAGTATTGCATCACAATCTGGTGGTTTTGATGGTATTGGTTATGCTAGTACCTCCAACTTAGTTTCTAAACTTCTATTAAATGATAATATGCCTTGGTTAGGTGCAGATATGCATACTTTAACCCCTAAGGAATGTCAAATTTTAAATGTTCCTCAGTCTAATGCCTTATTAGTACAACGTGTTGTTGATAATTCACTTTTTGGTAAAATGGGCATTAAAGGAGGTGACACCGAAGCTATAATTAATAACCAAAAACTCATACTAGGTGGCGATATTATATTGGCTTTTAATGATATTACTTTTGCTGTAGATGATACAACACTTAACAAACTATCAGAATTTGCTAATTCATTATCTACTAAATCAAAATTTACTATCACAGTTTATCGCAACGGGGAACTTATAACACTCCAAAGCAACTAATTATTCTTGCATATTTTTTAACTAACACTAAATCTTTGTTAAAAAAGAATGAACGTTCATTTTTTGTTATATCTTTGTAACAGAATTAAAAACGTTATGGCAAAACTTCAGAAAAGTATCGATAAGCGAAATGCCCTTATAAAAGCTACTATTGAGTTAGTGAATAATAATGGGTTTCATGCAACGCCTATGAGCAAAATAGCTAAAATGGCTAAAGTATCACCTGCTACTATATATCTATATTTTGAAAATAAACAGGATCTAGTAAATAAAACCTATTTAGAAATTAAAGCCGAGTATTTAGAATATGCTTTTAAAACCTATTCAGAATCAATGTCGGTTGAAGATGGTTTTGAAACTATTTGGAAACGTATTGCTGAATTTAAGATGGCACATTGCGAAAAAGCTATGTTTTTAGCACAATGTGATAATACCCCTATGATTGACGATGCTAGTTTACAAATAGGCATTACCTATTTACAACCCCTACTCGATTTATGGAAACGTGGAAAAGAACAAGGTTTAATAAAAAACATGTCTGACTACGTCTTATATGCTTATGCTATAAACCCATTGTCTTTTCTAATGATTGCTCAAAAAAGAGAACATTTCAAATTAGATAAAACCCACCTAGACGATGCTTATCAATCGGCTTGGAGTAGCATTAAAACTTGCGAACACTAAAGATTAAAAAACAAATTAAAATATAAACTATGGAATTACTTGATAAATTGAATTGGCGATATGCAGCGAAAGCTATGAACGGTGAAAAAGTACCAGAAGAAAAAATCAACCGCATTTTAGAAGCTGCACGATTAGCTCCCACGTCAAGTGGATTACAGCCTTTCGAAATTTTCGTTATTAAAAATCAAGATATAAAAGAACAGATTAAGCCTGTAGCATGGAACCAATCTGTAATTACTGATTGTTCCCACCTACTTGTATTTGCTGCTTGGGATACCTATACGGCCGACAGAATTAATTATATGTTCGACCTCACAAATACTATTAGAGGATTTAAAAATGATGGTTGGGAAAATTACCGCCAGATGTTATTAAATTCCTACCCTCAAAAAGATGCTGAAGAAAATTTCAATCATGCTGCTAAACAAGCATATATTGCTTTTTCACAAGCTATTACTGCTGCTGCTTTTGAAGGTGTAGATGCTACACCAATTGAAGGCTTTGAACCTGAAGCTGTAGATAAAATTCTTGGTCTTCGTGAAAAAGGTTTACGAAGTGCCGTATTATTACCATTAGGATATAGAAAAGAAAATGAAGATTGGTTGGTGAATTTAGTTAAGGTTAGAAAACCAATGACAGATTTAGTAACCATAATTGATTAAAAAAATTAAATGATGAAAACACAAACGATATTATTAAAAAACAGACCAGAAGGTAAACCAACACTTTCAAATTTTGAATTTATTACAGAAGATATTTCTGAAGATTTAAAAGAAAATGAAGTGCAATTAGAAACCACTTATGTTTCTGTTGATCCATATTTACGTGGTCGTATGAGCGATGCTAAGTCTTATGTACCTCCATTTGAATTAAATAAACCTATTCAATCTGGAATTGTAGCTAAAGTAATTGCTTCTAAAAACGATTCTTTTCAGGTTGGCGACTATGTATCAGGAATGTTAGATTGGAAAACGCAACAAATTTCAACGGGAGAAAATCTAACTAAAGTGAACCCTGATAACGCCGCTTTAAGCGCTTATTTGGGTATTTTAGGCATGACAGGTTTAACAGCTTATTTAGGATTACATGAAATAGGTAAACCTGCTGAAGGTGAAACTATTGTAATTTCTGGAGCTGCAGGTGCTGTAGGCTCTGTTGTTGGCCAAATAGCTAAATTACGTGGTTTACGTGTTATTGGTATAGCTGGTAGTGATGAAAAAGTTGATATGTTAAAATCAAAATTCGGATTTGATGAAGCTATTAATTATAACACAACTACCGATATGAAGTCTGATATTGAAAAAGCTGCGCCAAACGGTGTTGACATCTATTTTGATAATGTAGGTGGTCCAATTTCAGATGCTGTTTTGTTTAACATCAATAGATATGCTCGTATCATTATCTGCGGAGCCATTTCATTGTATAATAACAAAGAACTCCCTACGAGTATTAGTGTTCAACCATTTTTAGTTAAAAATAGCGCCTTAATGCAAGGTTTTATTGTTTCTAATTATGCTGAAAAATTCCCAGAGGCAATCACACAATTATCTAAATGGTTAGCATCTGATAAATTAACTTATTCGGAAACCGTAGTTAAAGGCTTTGATAACATTCCAAATGCATTTATCGACCTATTTAATGGTAAGAATAAAGGTAAAATGATTGTTGAAATATAAAAAAATCAAATATGAATAATTTTGAATTTAAAAACCCTACCAAAATAATTTTTGGAAAGGACAGTATTAGTAAATTATCTGAAGAAATTCCTAATGATGCCAAGGTATTACTCTTATATGGTGGTGGAAGCATCAAAAAAAATGGCATTTACGAGCAAGTAAAAAAAGCCTTAGATTCATTTACAGTTTTTGAGTTTGGTGGTATTCCAGCAAACCCTGAATATGACGTTTTAATGAAAGCTTTACAAGTCATAAAAACTGAAAAGGTAGACTACTTATTAGCTGTTGGTGGTGGTTCGGTAATTGATGGAACTAAATTTTTATCAGCTGCCGCTTTATACGATGGTGATACACCATGGGATATTTTGGCAAAAAGAATACGTACTGAAAAAGGTTTACCTTTCGGAACAGTATTAACCATACCGGCTACCGGATCTGAAATGAATTCAGGCGCTGTAATTACAAGAGCTGAAACAAAAGAAAAATTAGGCATGGGCGGACCAGGTTTATTTCCAGAGTTTTCAATATTAGATCCACAGGTAATTTCATCCATTCCACAACGCCAATTAGCAAATGGATTAACCGATTCGTTTACTCATGTTTTGGAACAGTATATGACTTACCCTAGCGGCGCTTTGTTACAAGATCGTTTTGCTGAAAGCATTTTGCAAACAATAATTGAGGTTGCTCCAAGTATATTAAAGGATCCAACGGATTATCAGGCAGCTTCTAATTTTATGTGGAGTTGTACGATGGCATTAAATGGTTTAATCCAAAAAGGTGTTCCTACAGATTGGGCTGTTCATGCTATTGGTCATGAATTAACGGCATTATTTGGTATTGATCATGCTCGTACATTAGCTATTATTGCTCCTAGTCATTACAAATTCAATTTTGAAACCAAAAAAGAAAAATTAGCGCAATATGGTAGGCGTGTATGGAATATTAATACCGGAAGTACTGAAGATATTGCACATGCAGCCATTGAAAAAACTGAACAATTTTTTAACGAATTAGGCATAGAAACGAAGTTGTCCGATTATACAGACGCTTATGATGGTACAGCCGAAAAAATTGCTGAACGTTTTACTGAGCGTGGCTGGTTAGGTTTAGGTGAGCACCAAAACTTAAAACCAGAACAAGTATCTGATATTGTAAAAATGGCGTATTAGATATGAATATATTAAAATCAATTGCTTTAGCATTAACCATTATTACAGCTTCAAGTTGTAATAAGGCCCATGATAAAACACCTGTTGAAGAAACTTCAGGAAAAGAAATAAACACATTAAATCAAAAACAAATGAATGTATTATTTGTATTAACATCTCATGATCAGTTAGGAAATTCTGGAAAGAAAACTGGTTTTTGGGTGGAAGAATTTGCATCGCCATATTATATTTTATTGGACAAAGGTGTAAACATTACCATTGCAACTCCAAAAGGTGGTGCTGCTCCAATAGACCCAAGTAGTGATACGCCCGATGCTGCAACTGAGGCTACAAAACGCTTTGATAACGATGAGATTGCGAAAGAAAAAATAGCAAATACAAAGGTATTAGCTGATATGAATCCGGATGATTTTGATGCCGTTTTCTACCCTGGTGGCCACGGTCCTCTTTGGGATTTAGCTAATAATGAAACATCTATATCATTAATTGAAGAATTTAACAAACAAGAAAAACCAATTGGGTTTGTTTGCCACGCTCCCGCAGCATTAAAAAATGTAAAAGGTATTAATGGCAATCCTTTGGTTAGAAATAAAAAAGTTACAGGTTTTTCTAATACGGAAGAAAAAGCTGTTGGTCTGACTGATATTGTTCCTTTTTTAGTTGAAAATATGTTAACTGAAAATGGTGGTGAGTATTCTAAGAAAGAAAATTGGGAAGCTTATGCCGTACAAGATGGAAATTTAATTACGGGACAAAACCCGGCGTCTTCGGAGTTAGTAGCCGAAAAGCTATTAGAAAGTTTAAACTAAAAAATAAACTTTAGTATTACAAAGGTTATCCTATTGGATAGCCTTTTTTTGTTGTTTAATAGTTGAAAAGTAAATTTACCAAATTGTAAAAAACATGGCAGCTTCAAGCAAATTTATTACATTCGCAGGACAATTTTTATTTTTAAAATAAGTGGAACAAATTAAAGCATATCTAGAACAAATAGCTACCATATCTGATACCGACTGGGCTTTTTTTACATCTAAATTAAAACGCCGTGTTATTGCTAAAAAGGCTATTTTCTTAGAATTAGATGCTATAGAAAATCATATTTCGTTTATAGAATCTGGTGTTGTCCGTTTATATATTCCTAAAGAAAATCCTGAAAAAGAAATAACTTTTGGTTTTAGTTTTACCAATCAATTTATTAGTGCTTACGATTCTTTTTTAACACAAAAACCTTCGGCTTATGAATTACAAGCACTTACTAAAACAACACTATTAAGTATTACTTACGCCGATTTACAAGATGTTTATAAAACCACTCAAATTGGTAATTTAATAGGTAGATTAACGGCAGAACGTTTGTTTTTAATAAAATCTAAACGTGAACAACATTTATTAAACCTCTCAGCTGAGGAGCGTTACCTTAAACTCTTTCAAGACAGACCTGAGCTTTTAAAAGAAATACCCTTAAAATATATAAGCTCCTATATTGGTGTTACCCCACAAGCACTTAGTAGAATTCGTAAACGCCTTTAAACTTAATTTGTTAATTATTTAATTGATTTAGGTTCATTGTTTTGCATGAATAGCCAAATTATCTTTGCAAAAAAAAAGTATGGCAGTCGTTATTTTCGTTTTAATTCTTTGGTATGGAGGCTTATTCTTTCAGTCGTTTTTTCTACACAGGTATGCGGCTCATCAAGTTTTCACGATGACCAAAACGATGGAACGTATAACCTTTGTCCTAACGTGGATATTTCAAGGTTCTAGCTATTTAAGTGCCTATGGTTATGGTATTATGCACCGCATGCACCACGCTTATACCGATACTGAAAAGGATCCTCACTCACCGTCATATGATGCAAATTTATTTGCTATGATGTGGAAAACTAAAACAATTTATCAAGATATAAATTTAAATAGAATACCTGTTGATGAGCGATTTACTAAAAATGTCCCGCAATGGAAATCATTTGATCGTTTTGCAAGTTCACGTTTATCACGCCTACTTTGGATAGGATTATATATTTTATTTTTCGCTTTCTTCACCACTGCTTGGTGGCAATGGTTATTATTACCCATAACTTTTCTAATGGCTCCAATACACGGGGTTATTATAAACTGGTTTGGTCACATTTATGGCTATGTAAACTTTAAAATGAAGAATACGAGTAAGAATCTATTTCGATTCGATTTTTTAATGATGGGTGAAGGTTATCATAATAATCACCATAAGTTTGCGAGTCGTGCAAATTTTGGATTTAAATGGTATGAAATAGATATCACTTATGTTATTATTAAGGTATTGGATGCTTGTAGATTGATAAAATTAAAACCAGCAACAGTTACCAAATAAAAAAACCTCTATATAATAATAAATAGAGGTTTTGAAGTTTAATTCTTAGGGATTCTACGAACATTTATTGCTACTAATCCACGGTCTGATTGTTCTAAACCAAACGTAACTTTATCTTTCTTTCTAATTTTATCTTTAAGATTGGAAGCATGAACAAATATTTCTTCATCAGTACCATCAACGATAATAAAACCAAACTTTTTAGACTTATTATAAAACTTAACAGTGCCTTCTTTAGTTGTGTTTTTTTGTACTGTTGATGTAGTTTTTGTTGTTTCTTTTCCAAACAACTTATTTATCCATTTTTTTAACATGTGGTCTTCTTATTTACTTTAATGTAGATATGTTTATATTTTTTTAAAAAAGCTAAATTACTGATAATATTTCAGTGTTGCATACAAACTGCAATCTAATACAAAAAACATAAGGTTTAGTTGACTGCTAGCATTTATTTGGCATTAGCTACGCAAATATAACATAATCAATAAAAGTACTAAACCAATAAATGTAAAATTAGTGTCAAATTACATGTAATTGATTGACTATTTGGAATTATAATATAAAACCGCTTTTATTGATTATTAAAATTGTGAAGAAAACAAGGACAAGCTTTACTTTTATTTCGCTAACTATTATTAAGATTCAGAATCTTCTGATTTCAAGACTATATTTTTGGTGGTAACTAGCATACCTCCTACTTCTTTTAACTCAAGTACAGAATCTATCTTTTTTCGTGCCAAACGCTTTCTACAAGCCTTTGTAAGTAATGTATCGGTGTCAAAAAGTAACGAATTCAAGCTATAAGATTCCTTAAAAGGTTCTTTTACTTGTATATGAATATGACTTGGTAAATACTCATGTGGATACGTTAGAGGTTTATTAGTATGTCCTGGTATGTAGGTATACATTTCATAATAACCTTTTTCATTAGTTTTAACTAAAAGACTATTTTCAATATAATTTGACTGAGTAATTGATACTAAAGTATAAGCGCCGTCATTATTAGCTTGTTGAATATGTATCATAACATCTTTTGCAGGTGTAATACCATCTGCTAAATATACAATACCTGAAATCTTTAATTTATCGGGTTCTGTTTGAAAACCAGAGATGGTATCTGAACTTACTAATGTGCCCAATTCAATTCCATCAAATGGATTTTCATTTTTAACATGCTTACTAACATCATTACAGTAGGATGTTTTTTCACTCGTAGTTTGCGAATACACAGAACCCATACAAACTAAGAAAACAAGTATAAGATTGATATTTTTCATAAGGCAATTAATTATTAATCACCTCAAAATTAAGACACTAAATCGAAGTCTCTTAAAAAATCTTATGAACGTATGGAATTTTCGTCAAACGGAATTTACTACATTTCAATGGTAAAAAAACACGATAAAATACTGACATAAAACCTAGAAATTTAAATACTAACTATTTAATTCTTATGTATATTACATACTCGCTAAACGGTCTTTTACAAATTCAATTTTAGTTTTACCATGTGGTTTTGGTTTTCCATCAGCTCCTAAATTAACCATTATAATATTGTCTACAGTTAAAATTGTTTCACGTGTCATTTTATTTCTCGCTTCACATTTTAAGGTAATAGAGCTTTTTCCAAATTTA
This sequence comes from Algorimicrobium bowmanii, assembly GCF_054031195.1. The sequence continues at coordinate 1,791,553 of NZ_CM132929.1, read as the reverse complement.
CTGACATCCATACCAATTTCAACAATATCCCCTTGTTTTGCCGAACTCATGAAGTTTATTTCGGAAACATACTTAGTAACCACCTTTGGGTTTTCTAACTGTACAACCGTATACAAGGCAGCTTCCTCGTCTATCCAGGCCAATAAGCGACCTCCAAATAATGTTCCATTAGGATTTAAATCTTCGGGTTTTACCCATTTTCTTGAGTGAAATCTCATATGTTATTGTTTTAAAGTTTATATATTCAAAGATACAGATAAATCAATTTTAATAAATAAATTATACTTATAAAGATATTATACTGCCATAAGTTATATTTATTATGTTAATAAAGCTGTTGATATTCATTTAGGGTATGACAATAAGCTGTTTAAAGAATCCATAACTTTAATAAAAACAAAAATCATGACCCGATCTGAACAATTATTAGCATGCCGACCAAGTATTCCTTCAGCAAAATTGCATGATTCAATGACTAAAGACGAACGTTTTCAAAACTTAACCTTACGTCCAGTTATCAAACTTCAAAACGATTTATTAATTGAGGTCTTTAAAAATTATGCTAATAAGCATAAATATGCATTTTATGATTTACCTCTAGACAAACAAATTGTTTATATTGAAAATGCGGTACAAAAAGATATTAAATTTAGAAATTCACTTAAAGGTATTGTTATTGGTCAATTTACTGTAGATGAATATTTACTTTATATAACAAACTCTTCAGCCTTAAATAAACGCATGATGGCTATAGTAAAAGAGCGATTAATAAGTAATATTCAACTTTTTGAAACACAGTTAATTTAGACTTATATAACTGTATCTATTAAATAAGTGATTCGCCATTTAAATTTGTAGTTAAAACATCACTCATATAATTAAAAAATGGCTTTACCTCTTTAAAAGCTAGATTTACAGTTTCTAAGAAATCCGGTGATAAAACCTCTTTATCACTATATTTTTTAGTAAATACAAACTGCTTTTTTCTAATCAGATCTATATCTGGGTGATTTTTATCAAAATTTCTAGGTGCGGATTTAAGTTCCTCTCCTTCCAATTCTCCCCAAGTACTTTTGAAAGCAGGTGTATTTATAATATCACGCATTTCGGCAGCATCCAGTTCTAATTCTTTTCTAATTCTTAGAAGATCTTCTTTATTAGGAGCCCAAAAACCAACGGCTATAAAGGATTCATTATTAGGTGCTATATGAACATAGTATCCACCACGTAATTCAGGCTTTCTTCTTTGAAATGAAGCACCAAAATGTGTTTTATAAGGAAGTTTATTTTTTGAAAAACGAACATCTCTATAAATACGAAAAACTTTATGTTGATCTACATCATCGTGTTTTTTTAAAAGGTCGAAAACCGTATTAAAACTTGTTTTAATAGCTGTTTCAAGTGTTTTAAATTCGGGTTTGTTTTCGGCAAACCATTCCCGATTATTATTCTTTTCTAAACGTTTTAAAAAATCAAATACTTCTGGATTTATAACTTTCATAGCCTTTTATTTATTTTCTAAAAATAGAAAAAGACTGCCAAAAATTGACAGTCTTTTAAATATTTTATACGAACATTTATTTTAAATTATAGAATGTTTTTGATTCCATGTTCTGTGTGTTTTCATTGTAATATGTGATTACAAAGTTTCCATCGGAATTAAAATATCCAGTTCCAGAAAATTGTTCGCCTTTAATTAAGTATTCTTCAGATTTAGCAGATTTTATAGCCTGACCAAATGTATTGTTCTTCTTTTTTGATAAAATTTCAAATCCTTTAGAATTTCGTTTAAAATTATAATTAGTTCCATTGGATTGGTAACTTCTTAAAACTACTTTTGAATCGTAAAATGGATCATCATCATTATCAATCTCTACTGTTTTTGTAATTTTCTTGTCAGATTCGTTAATAATACGTTCTTGATTCACCTTATTCTCATCAGCTTTTGAGAGTTTAACATCGGCCTTTTCCGTAGTTGTTATCTTTACTTTTTTCTCTGTTACTTCACGTCCGTTATCTATGGTAACTGTTTTGGTTTCCGTTTCTTTAGATAAGTCTCTAGATGTTTCTTGTGAAAACATTAATCCAGAAATCATAAATAATGCAGTATATAATGTCGTTTTCATAATTCTCTTTTTTAAATAGTTTAACTAGTAATTAGCGTCAACTATTGGTTAATTAATTTTTAAGCTTCTAAAACTTCTTCTTTTAATTGATCGGTTGTGTCCTTTCTCCAAGCATCCAACATCCAACTAGATTTTTCTAATTCACGAATATAAGCACCAATTAAATCTAAAGTACCTTCATCCGATACCACTTCGGCTTTCTCCATAACAATATTCATTTGCTCTAATAGCTTTTTATGATCTTGTAACGTTTCGGTTACCATTTCTTTATCAGACAACAAAGCTGATGCTTCCGAAATTGAAGATGTATTTAAGTAATCACTGTATTTACTCATCGGATGATAACGCAACGTAAGAATACGTTCGGCAATTTCATCAATTTTTAATTGTGCATCCGAGTATAATTCTTCAAATTTATTGTGCAAATCAAAAAAGTTCTCACCTAATATATTCCAATGATTACTTCTTAATTTTTGATAATATAAATGATAGTCAGCCAGAAGCTTATTCAATTCTACTACTACAGGTAATAATTTTTCATCTTGCATATTCAAATAACTCATAATTTTATAGTGTATTTATTGGTTCGCTATATAAACTACAGGCTATCTGAGAAAAGTCAAGTCTTTTAACAGGCTTTAACTTCGTTAAGATTTATTTAACATAAATTATGTTAAAGGATTTTTTAGTTGTTAATTTTTTTAAGAGAAATTACAGTTCCTTAAAAGCATCAAATTCAATACTATTTAGAATTAAACCTGAAGCAGGCGCTATATAATGTACTGGTATTTGGTTGTTGGGTAGTAAGCTATCGGAAATATCTTGAAGTGTTTTTTCTCCTTTACCAACTTCAATTAACGCCCCCATCATTAAGCGTATTTGATTTCTCATGAACCCTTTTCCTTTCACTCTTAAAATATAGGATTTTTTAGGAAAGAAATTGGCTTTAAATAAGTCGTTTTCCACAATCTCACAAGTGAGTATATCTCGATTATAAATACCGTGATCAGTTGGTTTATAACAGTAGGATTTAAAATAATGTGAACCTTCAAATAGTTTGGCAGCTGATTTCATTTTACTAACATCTAAACTATCCAATATCGTGGTTATTACCGGCGCGCAAAACGGATGAAATTTACCTCCTTGAGCAAAAACATATAAGTATTCCTTAATTTTTGAATCCTGAATTATATTAAAATCCGAATCGACTTCTTTAATTGTTAACGCCCGAATATCCTGGGGTAAATTGTAATTAAACAACTCTAAAAACGCTTCTAAATCTTCTATTTTATGATATACAAATAACTCAAAAGCCGCTTCATTTGCCGAAACCATCGCATCTGTTCTACCTGAACCTAAAGTTTTAAAACGCTTACCATCTAAAATATAGTTTAGCGTTTTATCAATCATTAAATGAACCGTTTTAAGCTTAGGTTGCTTTTGCCAACCATGAAATCTGTAACCAAGATACTGACAAGTTATTACGTAATAATGGCGTTTTTCGAACACGTTATATAGGGTTTAAGAGGCGAAAATCACCATTTTAATACTAGTTTACAAATATTTCTTATCTTGATTATAAAATTAACTAAACAAACTGTAATTATGATACCATCACGAAAACCACCTAGAGCCTTTTGGATTATTAGCATTTTAGCTATTATTTGGAACTTAATGGGTGTCGGCGCTTTTTTATCACAACTATTTATAACTCCTGAAATACTCGAAAATTTACCAGAAGCAGAACAAGCCTTATATGCTAATATTCCAGGTTGGGTTACCGCCGCTTTTGCAGTAGCTGTATTTGGAGGTACTATTGGATCTATAGGTTTGATATTGCGAAAATCTTGGGCTCGATTTGTTTTTATTATCTCATTAATTGGTATTGTTTTACAAATGACCTATAACTTTTTTATAAGTAATACTATGGATGTTTATGGCCCTGGTGCTATAGTTATGCCTATTATGGTTTTAATAATTGGTGTGTTTCTTGTATATTATTCAAAATCGGCTATTGCTAAAGGTTGGATATCTTAAAAAGAAATCACACGAGTTTATACTGTCAAAACGTCTATTACTTTTGACGGTTTATTAAAACTTGTTCCACATCCTTTAACGTAAAACCTTTAGCTTGAAGTAGTATTAAATAGTGAAATAGCAAATCGGCACTTTCATTAATAAATAAGTCATCATCAGCATCTTTAGCTTCAATAACAACTTCTACGGCCTCTTCTCCTACTTTTTGAGCTATTTTATTGATACCTTTTTTAAACAGTGATGCTACATAAGAATCTCCTGAATTTTGAGTTTCTTTTCTTTTAGAAATTATAGTTTCTAACTCCGATAAAAAACCATATTTAGATCTGTTTTCTTCATCCCAACAAGTATCTGAACCTGTATGACAGGTAGGTCCATTAGGAATAACAGAAACTAAAAGAGCATCTTGATCACAATCTATTTTCATACTCACAAGTTCAAGAAAGTTGTTACTAGTTTCTCCTTTTGTCCACAACCGTTTTTTGGAACGACTATAAAAAGTAACGCGCTTAGTTTCTTGTGTCTTTGAAACGGCTTCTTCATTCATATACCCTAACATTAAAACTGTTTTGGTATTATAATCTTGTATAATTGCTGGAACTAAACCGTTCTCGTATTTCTTAAAATTTACTATCATGATAAACGTATTGGTATATTATTGTCTTGTAATGATTTTTTTAGATTTATGATATCAATTGCGCCAAAGTGAAATACACTAGCTGCTAAAGCTGCATCGGCGAGACCTTCTTGAAAAACATCGGTAAAATGAGCTATTGTTCCTGCGCCTCCAGATGCAATAATTGGAATATTTAATGTTCTTGAAAGTTGAGCAAGTGCTTTATTGGCAAAGCCATTTTTAGTACCATCATGATCCATAGAAGTGAATAAAATTTCACCAGCTCCAAGTGCTTCAACTTGTTTGGCCCAATCAAACAAATTTAATGTGGTTGCCTTTGTACCTCCTGCTAAATGTACTATCCACTCTCCATTAATCTGTTTCGCATCAATAGCAACAACAATACATTGACTACCAAATTTACCGGCTAAATCATTAATTAATTGAGGGTTTTTAATAGCAGCTGAATTAACCGCTACTTTATCTGCGCCAGCCTGTAATAATAAATCTACATCAGAAACAGCACTAACACCGCCACCTACAGTAAATGGTATATTTATTTCTTTTGCAATTTCTAAAACCATATCTAGTAAGGTTTTTCGCTCTTCGATAGTTGCTGATATGTCTAAAAACACAAGTTCGTCAGCACCAGATTTGGCATACAACTTAGCTAAAGTAACAGGGTCGCCAGCATCTTTTAAGTCTATAAAATTAACGCCCTTAACCGTACGTCCATTTTTAATATCCAAGCATGGTATTATTCGTTTTGTAAGCATATTTTAGTTTAAATACGGTTCTAAATCCTTTAAATTAATATTATTCTCATATAAAGCTTTACCTATTATCACACCTTCACAACCAATTGATTTCAATTTTTCTAAATCCGAAATATTAGAAACACCTCCCGAAGCTATTAATTTTAAAGGCTTATTTGCAGCAGCATCAATACAAGTCTTAAGTATATTTTGATAAAGCTCAAAAGCAGGTCCCGCTAACATTCCATCTTTTGAAATATCAGTACAAATAACATACTGAGTACCTTGATTTTGATACTTTCTTATAAAAGGTATAATTTCTAGATTACTGCGTTCTTGCCAACCACTTATTGCTATTGTCCCTCCTGTATCATTAGGATTACAATCGGCTCCTAGTATAATTTTTTCTGAACCATAGACTTCTAACCAAGTAGAAAATAACTGTGGATTTTTTACAGCTATACTACCACCTGTGATTTGTTCAGCACCAGAATTAAAAACAATTTTTAAATCTTCATCTGATTTTAAACCACCACCAAAATCTATTGTTAGATTGGTTTTAGTTGCTATTTTTTCTAATATTTTATAATTCACAACGGCACCTGATTTGGCTCCATCTAAATCCACTAAATGCAGATTTTTAATACCCGAATCTTCAAATTGTTTTGCAACTTCTAATGGATTCTCATTATAAATCTTTTTCGTGGAATAATCGCCTTTAGTCAGTCGGACACATTTTCCATTTATAATATCTATTGCTGGTATAATTCTCATTACTATTATATTAACGTTTATATTTTTTTTTAAAACACTTAATTATCAGACTATAAGCTTAAAAAATTCTTTAAAAGTTGCTCACCAACTGCTCCACTTTTCTCTGGGTGAAATTGCACACCATAAAAATTATTTTTCTGTAAAGCAGATGCATAATTAAATTCATAGGATGTTTCAGCAATTGATTCTTGACAATTTTCAGCATAATAACTATGAACAAGGTACATATAGGATTCTTCTTTTATATTTTTAAAAAGTGCCGATTTTAAATTTGATATTGTATTCCATCCCATTTGGGGGACTTTAACAGCTGCTGAAAATCGTTTTACTTGTGTATTAAAAATACCTAAACCTGTAGTTTTTCCTTCTTCAGAAAAATCACACATGAGTTGCATGCCTAAGCATATACCCAAAACAGGTTGTTTTAGTATGGGTATTAAAACATCTAGTTCGGTTTCTTTCAATTTTTTCATTGCTGTACTAGCTTCACCTACACCTGGAAGTATTACTTTATCTGCTGATAAAATAGTTGTAAAATCGCCACTTAAAATAGCATCAACACCGAGTCTATTTAAAGCAAATTGAATACTTTTTATATTTCCTACGCCATAATCTATAATAACAATTTTCATTAGAGGAGTCCTTTTGTAGTTGGTAAAATCATTTTTGAAACATCACGTTTTACAGCCATTTTAATCGCCTTTGCAAAAGCTTTAAATATAGCTTCAATTTTATGGTGTTCATTAGTACCTTCAGCGTTAATATTGAGATTACATTTTGCACCATCGGTAAAAGATTTGAAAAAGTGCATAAACATTTCGGTAGGCATTTTACCAATCATTTCGCGCTTAAAATCGGCTTCCCAAACCAACCAGTTTCTACCACCAAAATCAATAGCAACTTGAGCTAGGCAGTCGTCCATTGGTAAACAGAAACCGTAACGCTCAATTCCTAATTTGGTACCTAAAACTGTATTAAACAATTCTCCTAATGCGATAGCTGTGTCTTCAATTGTGTGGTGTTCATCAACATCTAAATCACCTTTAACATCAATATTTAAATCTAATTGTCCGTGTCTAGCTATTTGTTCCAGCATATGATCAAAAAAAGAGATTCCAGTGCTAATTGAACTCTGCCCTGATCCATCTAAATTTAAATCAATAGTAATTGCTGTTTCATTCGTTGTTCTAGTTATAGAACCAGTTCGTTCTTCCGCTTTCAAAAGTTTATAAATAGCTTCCCAACTATCTGTTTCTAAGCTTATAAAAGGTTTAAGCGCATCGGATTTTAATGAAATCTCATCAGAACCTAAATTGGCTAGTCCGTTAATTAAAATACCTTTAGCGTTTAAATTTTTAGCTAATTCCATATCCGTTAACCGATCACCAATTACATAAGAGTTATCTAAATCATAGTCTTCAGTAAAATAAGCACCAAGTAAACCTGTATTTGGTTTTCGCGTTGGAGCGTTATCTTTAGCAAATGTGCGATCTATAAATTGTGATTTAAAATTCACACCTTCACTTCTAAAAGTATCCATAACAAAATTATGAACAGGCCAAAACATGGTTTCGGGGAAAGCATCGGTTCCAAGACCATCTTGATTTGTAATAAGTACAAGTTCAAAATCTAATTCTTGAGCAATACGCCCTAGATATTGAAAAACTTGAGGATAAAACTCTAGTTTTTCAAAACTATCAATCTGTTCGTCTTGTGGTTCTTTAATTAAAGTGCCATCTCTATCTATAAATAATACGCGTTTCATGATAATGTGTTTAAAATGGTGATTAGTTTCGTGTTTTCTTCTGGTGTGCCAATAGTAAATCGTAAGCAGTTTTTACAATGGATTTGATTAGTTCTATTTCTTACTACTACCCGCTTTTCTATTAACTGTTGGTACCGCTTATCGGCATCATCTACTTCAACCAAAATAAAATTAGCATCGCTTGGATAACTTCTTTTTACAATCGGTATAGTCTTTAATGCTTTTTGAACACGTTTACGTTCTGTTTTTATCTGAAGGATTTGAGAATTAACTAGTTCTATATTCTTCAAGCGTTTTACAGCTACTTCTTGGGTTAATTGATTAATGTTGTAAGGTGGCTTAATACTATTTAAGACGTTTATAATATATGGCGAAGCTATAGCCATCCCCAATCGTATACCTGCTAAACCATAAGCTTTTGATAAGGTTTGTATAACAATTAAATTTGGAAACGAATCAAGTTGATTAATCCAACTATCAGCGTTTGAAAAATCGCTATAAGCTTCATCGATAACAACAATACCTTTAAATTCTTGAAGTAATGTTTTAACAGCTGATGCATCAAAACTGTTAGCTGTTGGATTATTTGGTGTACATAAGAATAGTATTTTACTATTAGTATTCGCTGCATTTAAAATATTGGAAACTGATAAATTAAAATCTGTTGTTAAAGGAACTTCAATAGTTTCAATATTATTCAATTCTGCTAAAACCCCATACATCCCATAAGTTGGTGGCAAGACAATTACATTATCAATAGTAGGTTCGCAAAAAGTTCTAAAAATTAAATCTAGGACTTCATCACTACCGTTACCTAATAATAATTGGTTAGGTAAACAGGATTTTATAGTTGCTAAACGTTTTTTAAGGACTAATTGTTGCGGGTCTGGATAACGATTAAATCCTGAATCATAAGGGTTTTCATTAGCATCTAAAAAAATTAGGCTATCATCTATATCCTTAAATTCATCCCGTGCCGATGAATAAGAAGTCATCTTTAAAATATTGGGCCTTATTAAATTTTGAATAGCCATAATTAAAAATCTTTTAAACGAATACTAACCGCATTCTTGTGTGCTTGTAAACCTTCTGCTTCTGCCATTACCTCGATGGTTTTACCTATATTTTGCAACCCTTCTTTGGTGATTTTCTGAAAAGTTAATGCTTTAAGAAAACTATCTAAATTAACACCAGAATAGGCTTTACTAAAACCATTTGTTGGAAGCGTATGATTGGTTCCTGATGCGTAATCACCAGCACTTTCAGGAGTATAATTACCTATAAAAACTGAACCTGCATTTTGAATACCATTGGTGAAAAAAGTATCATTTTCAGTACAAATTATTAAGTGTTCGGGCGCATATGTGTTTATAAAATTTAAGGCCTCTTGATTAGATGAAAACAGAATAGATTTTGCGTGTTTCATAGCTTTTTCAGCAATTGAATTCCGTGGTAATTTGGGCAATTGTAGCTTTATTTCTTCGGCAACCTGATCAATAAGTTTTTGAGAAGTAGACACTAAAATTACTTGACTATCAGCTCCATGTTCAGCTTGACTCAATAAATCGGATGCTACGTATTTTGGAATAGCTGTATTATCTGCAACAACCAATAATTCACTTGGTCCTGCAGGCATATCAATGGCCACGCCATACTTAGTTGCTAATTGCTTTGCAACCGTTACAAATTGATTACCTGGTCCGAAAATCTTATACACAGGATCTATGGATTCGGTACCAAATGTAAGTGCAGCTATAGCTTGTATACCGCCCGCTTTATAAATTTTTGTAACACCACATAGGCTTGCTGCATATAAAATTTCATCAGCAATTCTACCATCTTTATTGGGTGGTGAGCATAAAACAATTTCCTCACAACCTGCTAATTTAGCTGGAATAGCTAACATTAAAACAGTAGAAAACAAAGGAGCTGAACCATTAGGAATATATAACCCAACTTTTTGTATGGCCCGTTTTTCCTGCCAACAGGTTACGCCACTAATAGTTTCAACTTCTACTTTATCTGTTTTTTGAGCTTCGTGAAACTTGCTAATTTGAGATTTAGCAGATGAAATAGCTGTTTGTAATACTTTAGAAATATTATTCTTTGCGCTACTAATTTCGCCAGAAGTGACTAGTAAATCATTTAATTGAACACCGTCAAAAATATCTGTGTATTTTAAAACGGCTGCATCTCCATGTTGTTGAATATCATTAAATATTTCATTTACAGTTTTCTCTATATTGTTAACGCTTACAGTAGGACGCTGTATGAGAGCGTTCCAAGAATCAATTTTCGGGTTGTTTATTAATTTCATAATACCATGTTTTCAATTGGACATACAAGAATACCTTCGGCACCTGCTTTTTTTAATGCATCAATACTATTCCAAAAATCATTTTTATCAATTACAGAATGTAGGGAACTCCAACCGGGTTTAGCTAAAGGTAAAACTGTAGGGCTTTTCATCCCTGGTAATATATCCTGAATACTTTCTAGTTTCTCGTTAGGAGCATTTAATAAAACATACCTTGAGTTTCTAGCTTTTAATACCGATTGTAAACGGAATTGTAGTTTATTTAAAATATCTAATTCCTCTTGTTGTATTTTAGGAGAAACGCTTAAAACAGCTTCTGATTCTAATAAAACTTCCACCTCTTTTAAATTGTTCTTAAATAAGGTACTGCCGCTCGAAACAATATCAACAATAGCATCGGCTAAACCTATATTTGGTGTAATTTCAACAGAACCGTTAATAAGGTGTAGTTGTGCATTGAGTTTGTTTTTTTTAAGAAAAGCATTTACGGTATTGGGATATGACGTAGCTATTCGTTTTCCATTTAAATCTTCTAGCGAGTTGAAATTTTCATTTTTTGGGATCGCTAATGATAAACGGCAAGCTGAGAAACCCAATTTTTCAATAACAGAAATTGTGTTACCTTTTTCAACTAATAAGTTTTCTCCAATAATAGCGGCATCAACAACACCATCAAGCAAATACTGTGGTATATCGCCATTTCTTAAATAATAAACTTCAAGAGGAAAGTTTTTAGCCGATGTTTTTAATTGATCTCGGCCATTATCAATAGATATTCCTACTTCCTTGAGGATTTTCATGGAGTCGTCATACAAACGACCTGATTTTTGAACTGCAATTTTTAATTTCTTCATAACAACACTCACTAAATGAGTTTTTAAGTTAAACTTTGATGTTGTTTGAGTAAATCTGAAGGAATTGAAAATCGAAAAGAATAGAAATGCAAAAACCCGCTTGAGATACTCAAACGGGTTTTTAATATGTTGAATTTATTCAATACATTTTCAGCCTGCCTGAGAGCACGTATGAAAATGATGATGATGTAATTGAATAAATGTCATGTCTTTTTTTATTGTGTACAAATGTTTCTAAAATTAATCTGTAATTCCAAATATTCTGTACTTTATTTTAAAAACATTATTGATTACCAAGAATAATTGGCAGACCAGAATCACCTGAACCAATTATAACAGTCTTACTGTTAGGTGATTCAGATAGTTTAACGGTAGCTTCAATTCCTTTATCTCTAAGTATCTGATCGTTTAATGAAGCACTTAAAATACGGTTAGCATCTGCCTTACCTTGTGCTTCAATAATTACTTTTTCGGCTTCTTTTGCTGCAGTAACCAATCTAAACTCATATTCTAAAGACTCTTGTTCTTGTCTTAATTTACGCTCAATAGCATCTTTAATTGTTGGTGGTAAAGTTACGTCACGTACTAGTACTTCGTTTAATTGTATGTATTGATCGTTTACAATTTTTTCAGTTTCCTCAAATATTTCTTGTTGAATTGCATCACGCTTACTTGAATATAATTGTTCTGGCGTATAACGTCCAACAACAGATCTTGCTGCCGATCGAATAGCTGGTAAAAGAACACGTTCTTTATACATTTCACTTTTCTCTTGGTGTAATTTACCTAAACTTTCAATAGAAGGTTGAAACCAAACCGAAGCTTCTAATTTAATATCAAGACCATTTGAAGATAAAACATTCATCTTCTCTAATATTTCTTGTTGACGAACTTCATAGACAAATACGGTATTCCATGGAGCAACAATATGAAACCCTTCTCCTAAAGCAGGTTTATCGGTTACCACACCGCCATCAAAAGTTTTATATAACACGCCGGCTTCACCAGAACCTATTGTTACAGCCGATTTAGCGATAACAACAATTAAAATAACAAGTCCAATAATAATTGGCAATCCAATTTTAGGTAATTTTTCCATAATATAAGTGTAATTTATAAGTTAAATAAGCCCTTTATACTTGCGGTAAAACCACTCGATTGAAAGGGTTAAAATAATAAGTGCTAGTAAGTATTTCCAATCTATCAAAGATACTGTTTTTTTGGTAGCTCTTTCAATTGAAACATAACGATTATCTGAAAGTAAGTCTGTTTTCAAAGCATCAAATTGATCAGGATAATAAACCGATCCATCTTGTAAAGCTGCAATACTTTCTAACTTTTTATAATTAGCATTAGTAAACTGTTGTTCAATGTTAAAATCTAAAATTTTAAAAGTTCCAGATTTTGAAATATTACTTGTATTTGCCCTAACAGTGAAACTATAATCCGAAGCCGGTAAGACACTTAAATCTGCTTCAAAATTGTTGTTTTTTAATACAAAAGGTATCGTTCGCTTTTTTTGAGAGTTTTCATCTAACACCTCAATTGTTAATGGTTCACGGTCATCAAATTCGTAATTCTTATTAAAATATTGTGCTTGGAAAAGCACATTAGAATTACCATTATAAAAAGATTCAAATGATAAACTTAATCGTTCACGTCGTTTTTTTGAAGCTAAATACTGAACCATTTTCCCCATAAAATCATCAAAACCATTAAATGTATTCGTATTTAAATAGCTTTGAGCACGCCATTTCCAAATATTTTCACCTAATAGTAAAGCTTCTCTCCTACTATTAGCATCAACAGTTAACAATAACGGTTTATCCGTAGTAATGCTACCTATTTGTTTATATAAAATAGTTTGTATTGGTGATTGGCTAGTTAAATTACCAAACTTACCTGCTAGTGGTGGAAAGGTTTCAAAATTGACATTAGGGACTATAAATTCAGTGAAATTACTGTTTAACTGAGGCAAATAATTTTCAGTTTGCGCAATAATATCATGTTGATAATTTGAGCTAACAGAATTTAAAAAACGCCAATCTGTTTGTGTTCCAGTAATAACAAATCGATTACGATTATCCTCATTAAGCTTATCTATTACAGTTCTAAAATTCACATTAGGTTGGTATAAAATAGCTAATTGATAGTCTTCTATATTAGATAAATAAGCTTTTGGTTTTAAGATGCTAACTTGACGTTGCTCATTACTCTCAATACTTTTCTTTAATGCTCCTAAATCAGGATGCATAATGTCTGAAACTATAGCTACATGAGTCTGCTCATCAATAACTTCAATAGCAAAATTTTTAAAATTATTTACAGTATTCTTTTCGTTAGGAAGTGGTTGTAGAGAAGCTTTATAAGTAAAAACACCTATTTGATTGGCTGTAAGCGTTGTATTAATAATTTTAGAATTCTCTATATTAGAGAAAGAAACAGATTCAGAATAGACTGTTTTTGATTGACTCGTTATCTGAAAATTAGTTGTTACAGGGTCTTGACCGTTATAAACTAGAATAATTTCAACTGGAAACTTATTTTTATAAAATGCATATTTATTGACATTTAGTTGTGTTATTTTAACGTCTACATGCTGAGCGGTATCACCTACTACAACAGGGTAAATTGGCTGATTATAACTTTTTGCAGTGTATTGATAATCATTCCCGTAAGTTTGGTTTCCATCGCTTATTAAGACTGTTGGTGCCACAGCACTTTTATAAATTGTATTTAGATCCTTAAGGGTTTTAGCTACATTGGTTTGTTTGTTGGTAAAACTAAGAGAATCATTCTCATAAGTTGCTACCTCATTACTAAAACTATAATAATCAATATCAAATTTAGTATTTAATTCGGTATCCTTTTTAATCGCATCTGTAAGCCTATTCACAGCAGCTGTTTGATTTAAAAACTGAATTGAATTCGAATTATCAATAGCAATAACTAAACTAGGTTTTTCAGTATAAAAAGTTTCAGTATCTAATTTAGGGTTTACTAAAAGTAATAGAATTGAAAAGATTGTTATAAAACGTAAGCCTGCTAAAACAAGTTGTGTTGTATTTTTTTTTGACTTATATACATACTGAAAAAGCGCTAATAATAGCGCTATAATTCCAGATATGATAATATAAATAATTGTAAGTCCTGTCATAGATTAGGTTAACATACCACCATCTACATTAAGTGTTTGTCCTGTAATATAAGCAGACATATCACTAGCTAAAAATACGCAAGCATTGGCTATATCTTCAGGGGTTCCTCCACGTTTTAATGGAATTGACTGTCGCCATCCTTTTACCGTTTCTTCATCTAATTTAGCTGTCATTTCAGTTTCAATAAAACCTGGAGCAATAACATTACTTCTAATATTTCTTGAGCCTAACTCTAGAGCTACAGATTTTGAAAAACCTATAATACCTGCTTTAGAAGCGGCATAATTGGTTTGCCCAGCATTTCCTTTAACACCAACAACCGAACTCATATTAATGATTGAGCCTTTACGTTGTTTAAGCATTGTACGTTGTACAGCTTTAGTCATGTTAAAAACAGATTTTAAGTTTACTTCAATAACTTTATCAAAATCGGCTTCTGATAAACGCATTAGTAAATTATCTTTTGTAATTCCGGCATTATTAATCAATACATCAATGCTACCAAATTCTTTTAAAACATCTTCTGCTAACTGTTGAGCTTCGTCAAAACTAGCTGCATTACTTTTATATCCTTTAGCTTTAACGCCTAGATTATTTAATTCTTTTTCAAGTTCATTAGCAGCTTCAACAGAAGCGCTATAAGTAAAAGCTACATTAGCACCTTGTTGTGCAAATACTTGAGCAATTCCGCGACCTATTCCTCTACTAGCTCCAGTAATTATAGCTGTTTTTCCGTTTAATAATTTCATAATTCGGTAATCTGATTTGTTGTTTGTCAAATATAATAAATACTAATTGTATCAAATAAAAAAACCTTACAAGATTTGTAAGGTTTTTAATAGATATATGGGTAATATTATCCCATTACTTCTTTAACTTTTTTACCTATTTCGGCAGGAGAATCTACTACGTGAATACCACATTCTCTCATAATTTTCTTTTTAGCTTGAGCAGTATCATCACTACCACCAACAATAGCTCCAGCGTGTCCCATTGTACGACCGGCAGGTGCTGTTTCACCAGCAATAAAACCAATTACTGGTTTTTTACTACCACTCTCTTTATACCAATGTGCAGCATCAGCTTCTAATTGACCTCCAATTTCACCTATCATTACAACAGCTTCAGTTTCTGGGTCATTAATTAATAATTCAATAGCTTCTTTAGTTGTTGTTCCAATAATTGGATCACCACCAATACCGATTGCTGTTGTAATACCTAATCCTTGTTTTACAACTTGGTCAGCAGCTTCATAAGTTAATGTTCCTGATTTAGAAACAATACCAACATTTCCTTTTTTGAAAACGAAACCTGGCATAATACCAACTTTAGCTTCACCTGGTGTAATAACACCTGGACAGTTAGGACCAATTAAACGACAATCTTTTCCTTTAATATAGTTAGCCGCTTTAATCATATCAGCTACAGGAATACCTTCTGTGATAGTAATAATTACTTTAATACCAGCGTTAGCAGCTTCCATAATAGCATCTGCAGCAAATGCAGGTGGTACAAAAATAATAGTTGTATCTGCACCAACTTTATCTACAGCTTCTTGAACTGTATTAAAAACAGGTCTATCTAAATGGGATTGTCCACCTTTTCCTGGTGTAACACCACCAACCACATTGGTTCCGTATTCAATCATTTGGCCAGCGTGAAATGTTCCTTCACTTCCTGTAAATCCTTGAACTATTATCTTTGAATTTTTATTAACTAAAACGCTCATTTATGTTTGATTTTTTATGTTTTTAAAACGTGACAAAAGTAATGTTTATCACGGTATTAGTAAAGTGTTTTTAAATTTTATTTTCTGAATCATCATCAAAATCTAATGTTTCCTTATTTGCAGGCTGACTAATTTCATAACCACGATAAATTTTATCCGCTTTTATATGAAAAATACTAATATAATGTGCAATAGGAATTTCTGTATCATCAGACTCTATAGTGCTCGCATACAAGGTACAACGAACTGTAACTACATGATCTTCTTCAAGTAGATGTGTAACATCAAAACGCAAATCATCGTAAGATTCTCTAATACCTTTATAGAAATCAGAAATCCCATTAAAATCTCTTTTAGTAAGACCTTTACTATTGTTCCAATAAACTAAACAGTCCTTATGGTAATAACGTTCTATTAAAGTTGAATCGTTTGCTAAATCTGATTCATAAAACGATTTGATGAGCGCTTTTGGAGTCATTTATCTATTTTTTAATTCGTCAATTAGTTTTGGTAGTTGTTTAATATTAGCCATTTCTTTCATTACAGCTCTTGCTTCCTGAACAGGTGTTCCCCAGTATGTTTTATGACCAGGTATAGATTTGCTAATACCAGATTGCGCATGAACAATTGCTTTTGTGCCAATGGTAATACCGCTAGCACAGCCAACTTGTCCCCATATGGTAACTTCGTCTTCAATAACTACACAGCCAGCGATACCAGTTTGTGAAGCTATTAAGCATTTTTTACCAACCACAGTATCATGACCAATTTGAATTTGGTTATCTAATTTAGAGCCTTCACCAATTGTTGTGTCGCCTGTTACTCCTTTATCAATAGTACATAAAGCACCAATATCCACATGGTCTTCAATAACCACACGTCCACATGATAATAACGGATCAAAACCTTCAGGTCTATTTTTATAATAAAAAGCACTAGCACCTAAAATAGTTCCTGAATGAATGGTTACATTATTACCAATCACGGTATTATCATAAATAGTTACGTTGGCATGAATGATACAGTTATCACCAATGGTTACATTATTACCTATAAAACAATTTGGTTGAATAATTGTATTTGTCCCTATCTTAGCGGATTCTGATACAGCTAACGATGCGGATTGAAATGGTTTAAAATGCTTAGTCAATTTATTAAAATCACGAAAAGGATCATCACTAATTAACAGCGCTTTATTTTCTGGACAACTAACTTCTTTATTAATTAAAACAATAGTTGCTGCTGAATTTAAAGCTTTATCGTAATATTTAGGATGATCTACAAAAACGATATCCCCTGGTTCAACTACATGAATTTCATTCATGCCTAAAACAGGAAAATCAGATGTGCCAACGTAATCAACATCCAATAAGGTTGCTATTTCTTGAAGCGTATGTGGTTTATTGAATTTCACAACTACTCTTTTACACGTTCTTTGTAAGTACCTTTTGCAGTTTCAACTTTAATTTTATCACCTTCATTTATAAAAAGTGGTACATTAACCTCTGCTCCTGTTTCTACTGTTGCTGGTTTTGTAGCATTTGTTGCTGTGTTACCTTTAACCCCTGGTTCTGTTGCAGTTACTTCTAGCACAACACTAGCTGGTAAATCTACCGAAAGTGGCGAACTATCTTCTGTATTAATTAAAACTGTTACCACTTCACCTTCTTTCATTAAATCTGGTCTATCTAAAGACGCTTCTAATAAACGAATTTGAGTATAATCTTCTTGATTCATAAAATGGTAAAACTCACCATCGTTATATAAGAATTGAAACTTGTGAGTTTCTACACGCACATCTTCAATTTTATGACCTGCAGAAAACGTATTATCTAAAATTTTACCAGTTGTAACACTTTTCATTTTAGTTCTTACAAATGCTGGTCCTTTTCCTGGCTTTACGTGTAAAAATTCAACTATTTTATATATATCGTGATTATATCTGATGCATAATCCGTTTCTAATATCTGATGTTGTTGCCATTATTTTTTGTCTTTATTTTAGTTAGATTTGAAGTAACCTTTCATGATACCACGTTGTGAATCTTTAATAAACTGTAAAATTTCATCACGTTCATGAGTTGCTTCCATTTCAGCTTCAATAATTTCAGCTGCTTGAGTATTGTTATAATTTTTTTGATATAATATTCTATAGATATCTTGAATATCTCTAATTTTTTCAGTTGAAAACCCACGACGTCTTAAACCTACAGAGTTAATACCTACATAAGATAAAGGTTCACGTGCTGCTTTAACAAAAGGAGGTACATCTTTTCTAACAAGAGATCCTCCTGTTACAAACGCATGATTTCCAATTGAACAAAACTGATGTACAGCAGTCATACCTGCTAATACTACATAATCACCAACAGTTATATGTCCTGCTAATGTACTATTATTTGAAAAGATACAGTTGTTACCCACAACACAGTCATGAGCTATATGGCAATAAGCCATAATTAAACAGTTATCGCCAATTACTGTTTTCATTCTATCAGTGGTACCACGATTAATGGTTACACATTCACGAATGGTAACATTATCACCAATCTCTACAGTTGTATCTTCGTCTTTATATTTTAAATCTTGAGGTGTTGCCGAAATAACGGCCCCTGGAAAAATATTACAATTTTTACCTATACGTGCACCTTCCATAATGGTAACGTTACTACCAATCCATGTTCCTTCACCAATAATAACATTATTATGAATAGTTGTAAATGGGTCTATAACGACATTTTTAGCAATTTTTGCTCCTGGATGTACGTATGCTAGTGGTTGATTCATTTTATACTAGAATTAATTTATTGGTAAAAGTTTTAGCAAAACTTAAAACTTCCTAATAATTTGTTTTTGTTATTGCTTTACTTTTGAAATTTGCGCCATTAATTCTGCTTCTGCACACAATTTTCCATTTGCATAAGCATATCCTTGCATGTGGCAAATACCACGACGAATAGGTGTAATTAAGTCACATTTAAATATTAATGTATCTCCTGGTACTACTTTTTGCTTGAATTTTACATTATCTATTTTCATAAAGAATGTCAAATAATTCTCAGGATCAGGAACTGTACTTAATACTAAAATACCTCCTGTTTGCGCCATAGCTTCAACTATTAATACGCCTGGCATAACTGGTGCTCCTGGAAAATGACCTGCAAAAAACGGCTCATTCATCGTTACGTTTTTCATACCGATAACTCCAGAATCCGTTAATTCAAATATTTTATCAATTAATAAAAATGGTTGTCTGTGTGGCAACATATTCATTATTTGATTCACATCCATTAAAGGTTCTTGATTCAAATCTATTGTTGGCACATTATTACGACGCTCATTTTTAATAAGTTTACTCATTTTTTTAGCAAACTGCGTATTAACAAAATGACCTGGTTTATTGGCAATTATTTTCCCTTTTATGTGGGTTTTAATTAGAGCCAAATCACCTATAACATCTAACAATTTATGTCTGGCTGCTTCATTTGGGTGATGCAATGTTAGATTGTCTAAAATCCCATTAGGCTTAACGGAAATAGTTTCTTTATTAAATGCAACTTTCAACTTTTCCATAGTTTCTGAGGATAATTCCTTATCTACATAAACAATGGCATTATTTAAGTCACCACCTTTAATTAAACCGTGTTCTAAAAGCGTTTCTATTTCGTGTAAAAAACTAAATGTTCTTGAATCGGATATTTCAGATTTAAATTCCGACATGTTTTTTATAGATGCATTTTGTGTACCTAAAACTTTGGTTCCAAAATCTACCATAGTCGTTACTTGGTATTCTTTTGAAGGCATAACTAAGATTTCACTACCTGTAGACTCGTCTGTATAAGAAATTACATCGGTTACTTCGTAGGCCTCACGAAATGCTTCTTGCTCAACAATACCTGCTTGTTCTATAGCTTCAACAAAAAACTTAGAAGAACCATCCATAATTGGTGGTTCTGCGGCATTCAGTTCTAGAATTGCATTATCAATATCCATTCCTACTAAGGCAGCTAAAACATGCTCGCAAGTTTGAATAGTAACGCCATTTTTTTCTAAACAGGTACCGCGTTGTGTATTGGTTACATAGGTTGCATCAGCTTCAATAACTGGACAGCCTTCTAAATCAATACGTTTGAAAGCAAATCCAAAATTATCGGGTGCTGGTTTAAATGTTAAGGTTACTTCGTTACCTGTGTGTAAACCGACACCGGTTAGAGAAACATCGCTCCCAATAGTTTTTTGTTTGATATTCGTATTAATTATTCCCATCTACTTTTTTTTCTAATTCTATAATATTTTTTACAATTTTAGGTAAATTCTTAAAGTGAACATACGATTTATTCCAATCGCTGTAATTAAATGAAGGAGACCCTTGTAAAACGGCGTTATTTTTTATGTTCTTACCAATACCTGATTGCGCTTGTATTTTGACACTATCACCAATATTTAAGTGACCAGCAATTCCTACTTGACCGCCAATAATACAGTTTTTACCAATTTTGGTAGATCCTGCAACACCTGTTTGTGCTGCAATAACCGTATTTTCACCAATTTCTACATTATGTGCTATTTGAATTTGATTATCCAATTTAACACCTTTACGTATAACGGTAGAACCTAATGTGGCACGGTCTATTGTTGTTGCCGCTCCAATATCAACGTAGTCTTCTAGAATAACATTACCAATTTGTGGCACTTTGTTATACTCCCCTTTTTCGTTTGGTAAAAAACCAAAGCCATCTGCACCAATTATAGCACCCGAGTTAATAACACAATGCTTACCAATTTCGCATTCGGAGTATATTTTAGCACCAGAAAAAACGGTGCTATTATCTTTAATTATAACATTATCACCAATATAACTATTAGGATATATCTTTACATTGTCTCCAATGGTAACATTATTGCCTATATATGAAAAGGCACCAACATAAATATTCGTCCCCATTGTTGCCGATTCAGAAATATGTGTTGGCTGTTCTATTCCTGACTTATTCATTTTTACTTCATTGTAATATTCAAGTAATTTTGAAAAGGCTTTATGGGCGTCATCTACTTTAATTAAAGTAGTTTGGATCTCTTTTTCTGGAATAAAGCTTTTATTAACAATTGTAATAGAAGCTTTAGTGGTATATATATAAGGTGTATATTTTGGATTAGATAGGAATGTTAAAGCTCCTTCTGTACCTTCTTCAATTTTAGATAATTTTGAAACTTCAAGGTTTGGATTTCCTACAATTTCTCCTTCTAAAATACCTGCTATTTGTTCTGCTGTAAAATTCATTGAAAGCAAAAATAGAAAAAATGTCTTACATTTTATCTTTCGGGTAACATATATAATATTTTGTTACCGGTTTTGATAAGGCTTTTAAGTTTAATTGATCGGATGCTTTTACTATATTTTGAATCTTTCCGCCTTGAAACAATACATTAATAGGCTGCTTGTTTTGTTGGTATGCCTGATTTTTTATTTCTCCAGTAAACACAAAATATTTGGCCTCTTTTCTTGAAATATCAAATTTTTCAATTAATTTATTAATATGTTTTTCAAGTTTATCCGTCTTTATTGGATTCTTTTTAAGTTTTACTTTTAATAATTGTCTGTTAATTATCATTTCGCATAAATTCCTCAAAACAAAATCATCGTGATATTGCCATGTTTTCATAGCCATAACAATATCATAATCGTCTAACTTAGAAAATTTATTTAAAGTCGCTTCATCAAAATCATTTAACTGAATATTGTTTTTCAGAAAAAACTGTAATGGTTTACTTGCTTCAAGAACGACTCCTTGCAATGTTAGCTCTTTTGCTCGTTGTAAAACACGCATAAGTAACTGTTCGGCCACTAAACCTGTTTTATGTAAATAAACTTGCCAATACATTAATCGTCTTGCTACCAAGAATTTCTCAATACTATAAATTCCTTTTTCTTCAACAACCAACTCGTCATTTACAACATGTAACATGGTTATTAATCTATCACTATTTATATTACCTTCAGCAACACCGGTATAAAAGCTATCACGTTTTAGGTAATCGGCGCGATCCATATCAAACTGACTAGAAATCAGTGCACACATGAATGGCCTGTGGTATTCACCTTTGAAAATTTCAATAGCCAGCGTTAAACTTCCGTTAAATTCAATATTTAAAACCTCCATGAATTGCAGTGAAATATGCTCATGGGACACCCCATTTACAATACTATGTTCCATAGCATGAGAGAAAGGCCCGTGACCTATATCATGTAAAAGGATTGCTATATTAAGCGCATTTTCTTCTTCTTCAGATATTTCAACACCTTTAAAACGAAGTACTTGAATAGCTTTCTGCATTAAATGCATACAGCCCAAGGCATGATGAAAACGCGTGTGATGTGCACCAGGGTAAACCAAATACGACATACCCATTTGTGATATACGTCGTAAACGCTGAAAGTATTTATGTTCGATTAAATCGAAAATCAACGCATTAGGAATGGTAATAAATCCGTAAATTGGATCGTTAAATATTTTGAGTTTGTTTTTTGTCTGCAAGCTTACTATCATATTATTAATATATAAACAAATATACATGAACCATATAAATATTCTTTGGGTTGACGATGAAATTGACTTATTAAAACCTCATATCTTATTTTTAGAACAAAAAAACTATAAAGTTACTAGTTGTAAAAGCGGTACTGAAGCATTGGAAATTTTAGACGATACTAATTTTGATATTGTATTTCTAGATGAAAATATGCCAGGTTTAACAGGTTTAGAGACATTAAATGAAATAAAAGAAAAACGCGATACGCTTCCGGTTGTCATGATTACCAAAAGTGAAGAAGAATATATTATGGAAGAAGCTATTGGTAATAAAATAGCCGACTACCTAATAAAACCGGTGAATCCAAACCAAATACTATTAAGTTTAAAGAAAAACCTAGACCATTCTAGACTTGTTTCAGAAAAAACCACATCCAACTACCAACAGGAATTTCGAAAAATAGCCATGGATTTATCAATGGTAAATACTTATGAAGAATGGGTGTCGCTTTACCAAAAGCTTATTTATTGGGAAATGCAACTAGAAAACATTGAAGACACCGGTATGTTTGAAATATTAGAGTCTCAAAAAACAGAAGCCAATACACAGTTCGGGAAATTCATTGAAAAAAACTATCCAAACTGGTTTAAGCCCAATACCGACGCTCCTACTATGTCTCATAATTTATTTAAAGACAAAGTAGTTCCGGAAATAAGCAAAGAGCAACCTACACTATTAGTTGTGATAGATAATTTACGATACGACCAATGGAAGGCATTCGAGCCTATTTTAGGCAACTATTACAAAAAACAAAAAGAAGAGGCTTTTTACAGCATTTTACCAACTGCAACGCAATACGCTAGAAATGCCATTTTTTCGGGTTTAATGCCATCGGATATGGAAAAACTACATCCAGATCTATGGAAAAACGACACTGATGAAGGTGGAAAAAACCTACATGAGGAAGCGTTCTTAGAAGCGCAACTTAAGCGTTTAGGTTTGCAGAATTTAAATACAAAATATTTTAAAATCACCAATTTAAAAAACGGCAAACAATTAGTTGACAATTTTAAAACACTAAAAGACACAGATTTAAGCGTGGTGGTTTATAATTTTGTTGATATGCTTTCGCATTCTAAAACAGAAATGGATGTCGTAAAAGAATTAGCATCTAATGATAAAGCCTACCGATCGTTAACTCAAAGTTGGTTTAAAAACTCGCCACTTTTAGAAATGATACAACAGGCCCAACAATTAGGGTTTAAATTAATACTTACTACCGATCATGGTACAATAAATGTTAAAAATCCTTCAAAAGTTATTGGTGATAAGGACACATCATTAAACTTACGATACAAAACAGGTCGTAGTTTAACCTATGAAAACAAAGATGTATTGGTAGCTAAAGATCCCAAAAGTGTTCAGTTACCATCTATTTCCATGAATAGCTCCTTTATATTCGCTAAAAATGATTTGTTTTTTGCTTATCCTAATAATTACAATCATTATGTAAGCTATTATAGAAACACCTATCAACATGGTGGTGTATCCTTGGAAGAAATGATAATCCCATACATCGTAATGTCTCCAAAAACATAAATCCTTGAAACGCAGATATATCCGACGAAATGCAATAGCAATTAGTTATTTCAAAATTTAATTCTTATAATTGTCCTAATAAATTAAGGTACTTTGGTATTAGAATACAGTTTAAACGAATTACATACTGTTGCTGAAACGGTTTTAAAGTCCCTTACCCATAAAGTAGTCCTATTTAATGGGGAAATGGGTACAGGAAAAACCACTTTAATCAAAGCGTTAGTTCTTGCTTTAGATAGTACGGATGATGTAAATAGTCCCACATTTTCTTTGGTTAATACTTACGAAGCACCTAAGACCGATATCTATCATTTTGATCTATACAGATTGAACAATGTTGAAGAAGCCTATGATTTTGGAATTGAAGACTATTTTCAAAGTAATAATTGGCTATTTATAGAATGGCCCGATATTATAATGGAACTTCTACCTGATGAATTTCATAGCATTTCAATAGAGTTGATTAATGAAGAAAAAAGACAACTAACTATAAAATAGGCTATTTTTTATAAGACTAAAAAAACACAAAGTCACCAAACTGGAGCATTTTACGGGAAAACCGTAATCGAAATTTTAAAAAACATCGTTTTTAACATAATTTTAACATTTCGAGCTATTTTGAAATATATTACTCACCTACATTTGGATTATTATTAATTAATTTAATCCCTTAATATTATGAGTACGAAGAAGTATTTTTTAGCAATCGCAATTTTTGGTGGAATGTTGTTTACAGCGGAAGCAGCCAACATTATTGATTTAAATGACCAACAAACAACAAAAATTGAAAAAAGGAAAATCGTGGTTCCAACGCACGGATAATAGAAGTCTTGTAGTAGGTACATTTATTGCTGTATTTATTGCATCAACTCCTTATTTATTTTATTTATATGAAAGTGTTCCAGATGAAAAAATCTGGGACACTTTTTTCTTTACATATAACAGTAAACATTACGGAAGCGCACTTACAGTTGCCTGGACTTTAACAGGTAAATTTGTCCCCCTTTTCTTATTATTCATTTGGTTTTTTACCTGCCGTCATTGGTGGTATCACGTTTTAATTATACCTATCACGATGTATCTGTTTCAGATATTTACGGTTATTAATGATGACATTAGCTACGTGGACAGCAATCAAATACTGTATTTAATACCACTGATTGCTATCGTTGTTCCTTCTATTTACCTAATACGCGCTAAGATGTTTAACAGATTAAATTCAGTTAATAAATCTTTACAAGAACTTGAAGATGAATTTATGATTAAACCAACTACATTTTGGGGGAAAATTAAGCAGTATTTTTAAAAAACATTTTATTCTTTCAGAAATTAATTCGTAATTTGACTTGCACTATAATGCAATAAATTATGTCTAAATCTCTATCTCCCTTCACCAAACAACAACTAATTCCTCAAGAAGAAACACTTGAAGTTTATAAGAAAAAAGGTGAATTATTTATTGGTATCCCAAAAGAAACTGCTTTTCAAGAAAAACGCGTGTGCCTAACACCCGATGCTGTTTCTGCATTAACCTGTAACGGACACCGTATATTAATGGAATCCGGTGCCGGAAAGGGCGCCAACTTTAGCGATAAAGACTACAGTGAAGCTGGTGCTGAAATTACAAATGACACCGCAAAAGTTTATGGTTGTCCCATGATTTTAAAAGTAGAACCTCCTACTCTAGATCAAATTAAACTCATAAATCCTCAAGCCATTCTAATTTCGGCTTTACAATTAAAAACACAAGACAAAAAATATTTTGAAGCTTTAGCTACTAAGCGTATCACAGCTTTAGCTTTTGAATTTATTCAAGATGAAGATGGTGCTTATCCAGCAGTAAGGAGTTTAAGCGAAATTGCAGGAACTGCTTCCGTGTTAATTGCTTCCGAACTTTTAAGCAATGTAAATAATGGAAACGGCTTGCTATTCGGAAACATTAGCGGTGTCCCCCCTATTGAAGTTGTTATTCTTGGTGCAGGAACTGTTGGCGAATTTGCAGCCAGAAGTGCCATTGGTTTAGGAGCAAATGTTAAGGTTTTTGATAATTCAATAACCAAACTACGCTGTATTCAAACCCATTTGGGACGTACCATTTTCACCTCAACGCTACAACCAAAAAATTTAACTAAAGCACTAAAACGTTGTGACGTTGTTATAGGTGCAGTACGTGGTAAAAATCGAGCTCCAGTTATTGTTACCGAACCTATGGTTGAAAACATGAAAAAAGGCGCCGTAATTATAGACGTAAGTATAGACATGGGAGGCTGTTTTGAGTCTAGCGAAGTAACATCGCATAAACACCCTACATTTGTTAAACATGGTGTTACCCATTATTGCGTTCCAAATATACCTGCAAGATACTCAAGATCTGCCTCAATATCAATTAGTAACATTTGTACACCTTACCTATTAAAAATTGCCGAAGATGGCGGTTTAGAAAATTCCTTACGTTTTGACAAAGGTTTAAAAAATGGGTTGTATTTTTACCACGGCATTTTAACCAACAAATCTGTTGGCGAATGGTTCGATTTAAAATATAGCGATATTAATTTATTGATATTTTAAGCGATACCAATATTTAAAAGATCAATAAAAATATATTCTGTGAAATTAATTCAACGCATCGGTTATTACCTTGGTGGTTTTTCAATAGGCTTAGTTATTTTAGCCTTTTTCTTAAGTGGAAAAAACGTTTCTTGCGACTATGGCCCAGAGGCTCGAGTGTTAAAAAATATCAATTCTAAAAAATTAGAATACAACACCACAATTGCTAATCAGCTACAAGAAAAAGCTATTGACAGTAGCACAATCAAAAACATTATAAAACTTGGTAATATCCAATTTTCAAAAAGCGATACCCGTAAAGAACCTTGTGGTATTTACTTTTTAGAAGGTAAAACTGAAAAGTTACATATGGATTTGAAGATTGAAAATTGCGACAGCATTGCAACGATAACCGAAATTATTTGGAAATAAAAAAGCTACCTAAATACATTTAGATAGCTTTTTATTTATAAGACAAATGTAGCTTCCTATTTCAGAAGTATTTTTTTTGTAATTTCCTTATTGTTCACCAAAGCTTTAATTAAAATTAACCCTCTAGGAAAACGGGATACGTCTAATGTTTTCACATCGGTACCACCATTAAAAAACTGCCAAGATTCCGATTGTAATAAACGCCCAAGCATATCATAAATTTTAATTGGTATCTCCGTTGACACACCCTTCACCTTAATTTGTAAATTTTGTGTTGCCGGATTAGGATACACAAGCATTTCTAAGTCCGATACTTCATTAAAATCATCGGTAGACAAACAAGGTGTAATAATAACATTTACATAATCGGTATCCGAATTAACACCATTTGACACAATTACTTCGTAAGTAGCTGTTTCTGTAGGACTAACTACAATTTCAGCTGTTGTTTCACCAGTGCTCCATTCATAAAACAAACCTCCCGAAGCTCTTAAAATGGTTTCGGTATTAGAGGCATCGTTAGCACATAACTCAACATCTTCACCAGCATCTGCATTCACAGCTTCAACAACACTTACTGTTACCGAATTTGTATCCGTACAGCCATTAGCTGAAACACTAACCGTATAAGTGGTATTCATATTTGGTGATACCGAAATTTGTGATGATGTTTCACCAGTGCTCCATAAGTAAGACGCCCCTCCTGCAGCTGTTAAAACAGTATTTTGCCCACTTTCAATTGTAACATCAGCACTCACAGAAGCTACAGGACTAGGTGTTACCGTAACCTTCACTGAAGCCGAATCACTAACACCATCTTCACTTACCTGAACATAATATGTCGTTGTACTACTCGGGCTTACTGTTATTGTTTGAGTAGTTTCACCTGTACTCCATAAATATGCTGATCCTCCTGAGGCGGTTAAAATAGTAGACGTATTTTCGCAAATAGTCACATCCTCTCCTGCAGAAGCTTCAACTACTATCTCTTCAGGAATTACTGTTACAATGACCGAATCTTCTGCGGCACACACACCAGAACTAACGACAACACTATAGGTTGTTGTTTCTATAGGGCTAACCGTGACACTTGATGACGTGGCACCATTACTCCACAAATAAGAATCGCCTCCTGAAGCATTTAATGTAGTACTAGCACCCTCTGTAATGGTTATATCGGTACCTGCGTTTGCATTAGGTAATGGGGTTACATAAACCATAACAGAATCTGTATCTGACAAGACACCATCCGAGACTGTTACGATATAATTTTGTGTTTCCATTGGACTAACTGTTATGCTTTGTGAAGTTTCACCTGTACTCCACACATAATCCGATCCTCCCGATGCTGTTAAGGTAATTGTTTCTCCGTAACATATTGCTACGTCATTACCAGCATCGGCCGTTATGGGGGTGGGCGCTACTGACACGATTACCGTATCTTCTGATGAGCAGCCCTGCCGCATGACTTGAACTTCATAACTTGTGGTTTCGGTTGGACTAACTGTAATACTCGCAGATGTTTCGTTAGTTCTCCATAAATACGAATCGCCTCCCGTAGCCGTTAACGTTACCGTTTCTCCATTTATAATATCAACATCTTCGCCGGCGTCTGCTATCGGTAATTCATTAACCGTTACAGTAACCGTATCGGTTACACTAGCTCCTGAACTATTAGATAGAGTTACCGTATAAGTAGTAGTTTCATTGGGTGTGACTTCAATATTCTGAGTTGTTTCACCTGTACTCCATAAATACTGATCTCCACCAGAACCATAAGCTGTTAAATTTGTAGACTCACCATAACAGATCTCTATATCAGTACCGGCATTCACCATTAAATCCTGAGAATTTTGAGGATACTCTAAAACAAAAGATGGGGAACCACTCTGACTCAAAACATCGGCATCATTCCAATTACTTGCAAACACCATTTTAGTTCCATTCCTATTAGGAACCACCTGTGTTTCATGTAAATACGAAGAAGGCGCAGAATTATGCTTACCATAACGCTCTATAATTCCTGAATCATCTAATTTAATAGCAAAAATTTCAGAAGGTGCAACCGGGTTATTTGGGCAACACTGTTCGCTAATATACGCCCAGCCTGGTCTATTGATATTTTGTGTTGATATGTGACCTCCCCAAATACCACGACCATTGATATAAGGAAATAATTTAGTAACACCACCTCCGTCTAATCGTGCCATGTATAAACTATAATTAGCATTCCACTCACTTTCACCTCCGTACTCAACAATAACCTCATTACCATGTGCATCAACACCTAAATCCCCATGTTCTGTATTGTGATATATATGCTGCTCATTAGTCATATTTATAGCATAAGATTTTATACCTGCCGTTTCACCGGTACCGTTATCTTTATATTGAGCTACAGCAAAACCACCTAATTGCGAAACTGAAAACCAATCTAACTCATTACCATTTCCTCCAATATACTTAGTTCCTGTAACAATATCATTTTGAATATCATAAACCAAAAGTGTCGAGTTATTTCCATTTCTACCTATTAATCCAACATAACGGTCGTTTTTATCTTGATTCCCTTCGCCAAATCCAAAGTTTACAGATTCATATTCATTAAATCTATGCAAAACCGTCCGACTATTTGTATTAACATCATGAGATACAAAAGTATTTCCATCCGTACCATACATAATATTAGGTTGTAAATTAGACCAACGTCCATAACTAGGTATATCACTCCAGTATAAAAACTCATAGGTTTCACCATCTAAAATAGCTGCTGGATAACCTGCTAGCTTAATAAGTGTTTCATTACT
Source organism: Algorimicrobium bowmanii (assembly GCF_054031195.1). Next base: position 1,761,507 of record NZ_CM132929.1, on the reverse strand, counting down.
ATTCCAAGTTTGGTCACGACTATAATTGTGTCTTAAACGTTGCCCAGAAACTCCCATAACGTTTTGATCCGATACTCGAGTTATAAAACTTCCGGATATGGCTTCGGTAAAAGTTTCTAAATAGTTTGGAATTGCCGTTGTTGGCTGTTGATAATTTTGGTAAGTTACATTTGGTAATTGCACTTGTTCAGGATAAGATTGCCCAAACATCATATTTATGGAAAAAACCAAAAATATGCCCTTTATAAAAATTCCTTTATGTAGGAATTTTTTACTATTTCTCTTCTTCATTTACTGTAATTTGCTATTAATCAGTGCGAAACTATGAATTAGACCATAAACTAAAATACTTTTTATGACAAAAATCGATGAAATACATTTTTTTTGTAAGAAAAAAACTAACGAAAATGCATTTTGTAGTATTTTTTGTACTTTTTATCGATTAAAATTCAATATACATATTAATCTAATAAAGGGGATGTTTACAAATATACAATACTTTTATTATTATAATCAACTTATTTGCAACTTGTTACAAATCAATTAAACTTCCCTTATCAAAACTGAAATTTCACAAATTTTGTGCTGTTCATGTTATAAATCCGTCGTTAATCTAATTAATGAAGCTCCTCATCAATTTAAGTGAAAAAATATATACATTTATAATAAGCTATTAATTAAATTTTATGTCTACACTTCATTCCGAAGCTGATAATGAGGTTCTTAAAAAACCTAAAATTGCTTTCGTAATTTCCAGTTTAACATCTGGTGGTGCCGAACGCGTGCTAAGTACATTAGCAAATGCTTTAGTAGAGAATTATCAAGTAACAGTAATAACACTGTACAAAAATAGCCCCTTTTACACTTTAGATAATCGCATAAAACTAATTAGCTGTAAATCCAACTACAATAAGGATATGCGCTTATGGAATTCCATTTCTAACAACCTTTTTATGGTAAAACGTTTATATCAAATTATTAACAAAGAAGAGATTAAAATTGCCATTGGGTTTATGACGAGTACAAATATCTATACAATACTTGCTTGTAAGCTGGCAAAGATCCCAAATATTATAAGCGAACGGACAAATCCCGAATTTGATCCTATATCAACTTTATGGGTTAAATTAAGACGTTACATCTACCCCTATTGCAACAAATTAGTTATACAAACAGATACCACCAAACATTATTACGAAAAATTCCTAAAGCCATCTAAATTAGTAATTATAAAAAACCCTATTTCAAACACCTTACTAAAAAACAGACAATTAAACGCAGAAAAATCCAACACCATCCTTAGTATTGGCCGATTAGATCCGGTGAAAAACCACAACATGCTTATAGAAGCTTTTGCTGAAATAAAACACCCCGAATGGAAACTACAAATTTTAGGAGAAGGACATTTAAAAGGAGAATTGCAACATAAAATAAGGGAATTACAAATTGAAGATCGCGTTGAATTATCAGGAAGTGTATCCGATATACACCATTACTTAAATAGCGCTAGTATTTTTGCTTTTACATCTAATTTTGAAGGGTTTCCTAATTCATTAATTGAAGCTATGGCATTTGGGCTCCCCTGTGTTTCTACAAATTGTCCTTCAGGGCCTTCTGAAATAATAACCGATACGGTTAATGGTTTTTTAACTCCTGTAGGTGATAAAAATACACTAAAACAGAAACTAGAACTTTTAATCACTAATAAAGATTTGAGGAATGGATTTTCAAAAAAAGCAATAGAAAGTAGTCAACAATACGAAACAGAAAACATTTCAAAAGAGTGGCAACATATTATAAATGAGACATTAAATGATTGATATGGATTTACAAAAACTACTCCCATCCTATTCAGTTCAGCCGAATACAACATACGAGTATCGCTTTACTGTTTTTACACCTGTTTACAACAGATCCGGAACTTTAGAGCGTGTTTTTAATTCATTAGAGTTTCAAACCTATAAAAATTTCGAATTAGTTATTATTAATGACGGTTCTACCGATAATTCTCATGAAGTAATTGAAGCTTTAATTGCCAAAGCTTCATTCAGAGTTAACTACATAAACAACACTCATAACAAACATAAAATGGCTTGTTATTTCCAGGCAATTCAAATTGCAAAAGGGGAATTCATATTACCATTTGATTCAGATGACGCTTGTATACCTAAAGCTTTAGAGGTTTTAAATGCCGAATATGAATCTATACCAGATAACCTAAAAACAAAAATAAGCGGCGTTACTTGTATGTGCGAAGACCAAAATGGAAATTTAATAGGCCATCCATTTACTACACAACCTTTTTATAGTAATACGTTCCTATCTCAACGTAAACATGTAGAATCCAATGAAAAATGGGGCTTTACGAAAACTTCTATATTAAGAGGTATACAAATTAACCCAGATGTTTTTAACAAAGGTTATATACCCGAAGGCATTATTTGGGAGCTTATATCAAAAGAAGGTTTTCAAACAAAATACATTAATCAGGTACTACGAATATATTATTTAGATACTGAGAATGCCATTTCAATACAAAACCATAAAAACGATGCTTTTGGAATGGCTATTTATTCCTTAAGCATTTTAAACTGGTTCTTTAAACCCTATTTTTTTAAATACCCAGGACTCTTTATCAAGCGTATCCTTACACTTTTAAGAGCCGCTTACTTTTTAAATTTCAATCTTAAAACCTATATCCAATCTATAAAACCATTTTTATTAAAAGTTATATTCGTTATAGGGTGGCCTTTTAAATTTTTACTTAAAAACAGTTAATAATTAGTGACAATAAAACACATCATAAAATCGACTCTTTATAAACTCCGCAATAATACTACGGTAACGAATATTATTATTGTGGGCTTTATTACTGTATTAGTTAAGTTTTTTGGCTTTTACAAGGAGGTTGTTATTGCGGGTGAATTTGGGCTTTCAGAATTGTTAGATACTTTTTTTATAGCCTTATTATTACCAGGTTTTATCAACGAAGTATTTTTAAGCGCATTTAATGCTGTTTTTATACCAAACTACATAGCTGAAGAAAAAACAAACAAAAACATAGCTGCATTCCAATCTACTAGTTTTGTTGTTACAATAAGTACATCGTTAGTTTTTATGGGTATAGCTTATTTATTTACCGATGTTTTTTTAGAATTATTCTTTTCAGGACACACCCACACTTACTATCAATTGGTAAGCGAACAATTTAATTATCTACTTCCCTGTATTCTTCTTTGGGGACTAACTTCACTAATAAGTGGCTTATTGAATATTTACGGTGAATTCACCTATTCATCCATTTATCCGGTAATTACTTCAATCACGATGATAATTTGTGTTGTTTTTTATAAAGATGATTTAGGTACTAGCGTTTTGGCAATAGGAATGTTAATAGGAAGTATTATTCAGTTAATATTTTTAATATTAATAGCTACTAGAAAAAGTATTTTAAAATTCTCTATACCTGATTTTAAAAGCACAAATGCTATTTTAATGTTTAAGCAAATTCCTGCTAAAATAACTTCAGGTTTTTTAACCGGATTAATTCCGGTAACCGATCAGTATTTTGCGGCACAATTAGTTATTGGCTCTATTGCTGCCTTAAACTACGGCATGAAAATACCCGCATTTTTTACGACCATTTTTATTATTGCCTTAGGAAATGTGTTATTACCTTATTTTTCAAAACTCACTATAGATAACCCTCAAAAATCATTTAAAACATTATACATGCTAAATAAATGGCTATTTATCAGCATTATGAGCATCATGATTATGGCCAGTATTTTTTCAAAAGAAATTATTAGTATTCTTTTTGAACGCGGCAGTTTCACCAGTAACGACACACTGGTAGTAGCTGACATTCAAATTATTTACCTCATTGGTGTGCCATTTATTATTTGTGGAAACCTATTTGTTAAATTCCTTACTAGCATTAATAAAAATGCGTTTATGGCTTATGTGTCACTAGGAAGCATGATTATAAATATCATTTTAGATTTTATACTCATGAAATGGATTGGACTTATCGGTATTGCATTATGCACAACGATTATTCAAGTTTTAAAAATTGCCATTTTTTACAATTACACCAATAAACAAAAACAACTTTTAACAGCTTAGTTCTTTGAAAATACTCAAATACGTCATATTAACCCTTGCTCTGCTAAACACACCAACCTTTAGCTTAGAATATATTGGTGCCACTGTAGGATCAGCTACCAATTTATTGTTATCTGCTAGTGTTCTGATTTATTTCTTTATTTCTGAAAAGACAAAACCAGCTTTCCCTTTTATTGTATTAGGTATAGTATTTTTCAGTTTTACAGCTTTTCAATATTCCGGTGATACCGCCGAATTCATAAAAGACGCCTTACGTTATTTTGTATTTATAGTATGTGCAAATGAAGTTTCTAAAAACACTAGCACAAAAGAGCTACTAATATTTCTTATTATAGGCGCCATAAGTATTGCTGTAAATGCTATTGTTTTTCCAGATGCTTTTGGTCGGTATAGTGGCTTTTATATAAACCCCAATAAAGCCGGCTTTATTTGTTTGTTTGGATTTGCATTGTCCTACATTATTAAAGACTACAAGTTTAAGCTTGCTATACAGTTTGTTTGTATAATCTGTGGAATATTCACGCTATCAAGATCCTTTATCTTATTTTTAGTACTAATCAATTTACTCTCACTGTTTGCAAACAAGAAAAACGTACAAACACTTGCCGTTGGAGCTGGAGCTTTAGTTATTATACTTACAGCCTCTACCCTTCAACTAAACAAAGATCGCTTTGCCGCATTGCACAGTTTATTTGGTAATAATGATGAAATAGCAACCCAAACTATAACTGAAGGTTCAAGAGATGAAACTTGGGCCTATTTCTCTGAAATTATAACCAATAACCTCATCATGGGCTCAGGCTATAAAACCATGCGAGGTGGCTCTAATTTAGTTTCTATTGGTTACGGAGTTCATAACACCTTTTTAATGGCATTAGGAGAAGCTGGAATTCTAGCGTTTTTAATTTTATTACTAATTTATAGCTCCATATCTATCCAAAGTTTCAGGATATTTAAAGAGCATCAAGAGTATCTTTATTTGACAGTTGCTTTAATAGGCTACCTTATGGTTTCTCATAATTTTTTTGAAAAATACGACGTGCTTTTTATATCCATTTGGCTCTATAATAAATTACAAGAAGACGAATTGCTAACTTCAGACCTAAAAACAGATTAGTTATGTGTGGAATATATGGATCTACAATAAATTATACCGCTAAACAAGTACAAGACAAGTTGGAACGCACTAAGTTTAGAGGCCCGGACAAATTAGGTTTTAAGTTTATTGGAAAGCTTGAAACTCCTATTGTTTTTGGTCATAATCGTTTGGCTATTATTGATATTGACGAACGCTCTAACCAACCGTTTACTTTTCAAGACAGCATTCACATTGTTTTTAATGGTGAAATTTATAATTTTCAAACCTTAAAAAAACAACTTAAAACAGCTGGATACACCTTTCACACAACAAGCGACACCGAAGTACTTTGTGCCGCATACATGGAATATGGCGAGGACTGTGTTAATCATTTAGATGGGATGTTTGCCTTTGTAATATATGATGAACAAGCAAACAAGTTTTTTGGAGCCAGAGACCGTTTGGGCAAAAAACCATTTTACTACTACCATAAAGGTAATAAATTTGAATTCTCAAGTCAGTTATCAAGTATTCAACTACACCATGAGCACCTTACCATATCTAACCGTGCTATTAGCTATTATTTAGCTTGGGGAGCTGTACCAGATCCTTATTCAATATTTAATGAAATTAAAAAACTAAAAGCAGGTCATTGTTTTTCACTTGATTTAAAAACATTCGAATTTAAAGACCGTGCTTATTGGGATATTTCACCTGAAAATAACAATCCATACCAAGGGGATTATAATACAGCTGTTAATTCTCTAGATGGATTAATTAGAAATGCCGTTTCAGCACGCTTATTTGCTGATGTTCCTGTTGGGGTTTTCCTTTCTGGTGGTGTAGATTCGTCTGTAGTTGCAGCTATAGCAACACAAACTACAACAAGTAAAGTAAAAACCTTTTCAGTAAAATTTAATGAAAAAGGATTTGATGAAAGTATTTACGCTCAAAAAGTAGCCAATCACCTTCAAACCGATCACCATATCATAGAATGTAATTACAATGAAGGTTTAAGTTTAATTGATAATTTCTGTCAGTTTTACGATGAACCTTTTGCGGACTCATCAGCAATTCCCTCAATGTTATTAGCAAAACACACCCGAAAGCATGTAACGGTTGCATTATCTGGTGATGGTGGTGATGAAAGCTTTATTGGTTACGAGCGCTACAAATGGATGAAACAGGTAGCACTACTCTATAAACCCCCTAGTGTATTAAGGAAAACCATTGCTAAGACTGCTGAATTAATGCCAAATTACAAATTAAAAATGATTGGTAAAGGACTTCAGTTTAAAGACATTAATTCGCTTTATATCGCTTCTGTTACGGGCGTAAATATGTCTTGGCTAAAATCTGATTATAACTATACTGATATCTCTGAAAAATCTTATCTTTTTCATACCTCTAAAAATCTTTTTGAAAGGTTAACCGACTTTGATATTAAAACCTATTTAAACTGGGACATCAACACAAAAGTAGATCGGGCCACTATGGCTTTCTCTTTAGAAGCTCGCGCACCTTTAATGGATCATCACATTATAGAATTTGCACAAACCCTACCAACTAGTTATAAGTATAATGGAAGCTCTCAAAAGCGTATTTTAAAAGATGTATTATATCAATACGTTCCCGAAGCTATATTTAACAGACCTAAAGCAGGTTTTACCATGCCTTTTGCTGAATGGTTTAAAAATGAACTAAAAGAATATGTCTTAACAGAACTAAACCTAGCAAGCTTAAAGCAAATACCAAACATAGATGCTGATGAAGTTCACAAGATGATTCAACAACACATGAATGGCAGTTGGAATCGCTATCCGTTAATTTGGAAACTCCTTGTATTAAAACAATGGTTAAATACGAACGGAAAAGGTTACCTTATAAAATAATGACTAACAAAAAAATAAATATTGTCTTTGTATTACCATCACTAGCTGCAGGTGGTGCTGAACGTATATTATCTTATGTAGCACAAAACCTAGATGTTAATCAATTTAAAGTAACGCTATTAGTTACTGGTTTTGAAAAAGATACCGTTTACAAAATGAACGGCTTACACATTAAATATTTAAATAAAACACGCGTACTAAAAGCATTTGGAAGTCTGTTTAATTATTTCAAAAAACACAAACCCGATATTGTTGTTAGCTCTATTTTTCATTTAAACACCATGATTGCTAGCATGGCTCCCTTCTTTAAGAAAACTAAATTTGTTTCACGAGAAGCCAATGTATTATCGGTTTTAGATAAACATAACCCTAGCACCAATGCTATATTTATTAAATACTTAATAATTATTGCCTATAGATTGGTTGACTGTGTTATTTGTCAATCAAAGGATATGCAAAACGATATGGTTAGTAACTATAGCGTACCAAAATCTAAAACAGTTTTAATAAATAATCCGATAACTAAAAATTTTAAAGTCAAACCTAAAAACCAAAATACAAACCATCCATTACAGCTAATTACAATTGGACGACTAAGTAAAGAAAAAGGACATGACCGGTTAATAAAAGTCCTTTCGGAAGTCAACTTCCCTTTTAATTACACCCTTATAGGGTCGGGTAATGAAAAAGATAGTATTTTTGAACAACTGACAAACAGCAACTTACACAATAAAACAACATATATTAATTATACTAGTGAAGTTGAAAAGTATTTAGCAGCTAGCGATGTTTTTTTACAAGGTTCTTATGTTGAAGGATTCCCTAATGTTTTAATTGAAAGTTGTGTTGTAGGGACACCTGTTTTAGCTTTTAACGCCCCTGGAGGCTTAGATGAAATTATTGAGTCAGGTAAAAATGGTTTTGTAGTAAACAATAGCAAGGAGTTTTTAGAACAGTTAAACCAAATACATAACAAAAACCCGTTTATACCTGATATAGTAAGCAAAACGGTAAAGGATAAATTTAATAGCACAAAAATTATTAATGAATACACAGCCTTATTTTTAAACCTTTTTCATAATAAGAAGTATGACTGAAAAACGAAAAATTGCGCTATTTGTTTCTGCTATAGGATATGGAGGAGCCGAAAAAGTTGTCAGCTTGCTTCTTCAAGAGCTTACAAAATATTTTGACGTGACTTTAATTTTAATGTACAACGAAATTAAACTTCCCATACATAAAGACGCTAAAGTTATTATTCTTTCAAATTTAGATGAAACCTTTAAAACATCAGTTACAGATAAATTTAAAGATTATTTAAAGTTTATATTTAAATACAAGCAAGTATTAAAAGAAGAAAACATTGATGTAGCACTATCTTTTTTGGTTCGTCAAAACATCATGAACGGCATCGCTAAGCTTTCAAATCCAAGTTTAAAAACAATTATAAGCGAACGGTGCTTCCCTTCTATTATGTATAAAAATGGGAAGTTTACCAATATTCTCACCAAACTATTAATTCCTTATTTTTATAATAAAAACGACAAGTTATTCTCGAATTCCACTTATATAAACCAAGATTTAATTGAACACTATAAACTAAAAATAGACACATCTGTTATATACAATCCTATTAAAACCACCATTACAAAACCCCAAATTACAAGTTATACATCAAATAATGACTTTAAGGTTATTACCGTAGGCCGGTTAATACCTGTAAAAAATCAAGAGAGTATAATAAAAGCTATAAGTAAACTAAAAAAGAGTCATTTAGAAATTTACGGCGATGGCTTTTTACATGACAGCCTCGTTTTATTAACTAAGGAATTACAAGTTACCAACCGTGTACATTTTAATGGTAATGTAAACCAAATTAAAACTCACATCATTAAAGGACACTGTTTTGTTCTAAGTTCTTTAACTGAAGGCTTCCCAAATGTTGTTTTGGAAGCCATGTCTGTTGGACTTCCCGTAATATGCACCAATTGCATGTCCGGTCCTTTAGAACTTCTAAACGACAATAAAAACGTCTCAATACCTCGTGGAGGTTTTATAAAAGCAGCATATGGCATTTTAGTTAATGTAAACGATGAAATAGGTCTTGCTAACGCCATTACATACCTGAAGGAAAATCCCGAAATGAGACAAAAATATAGTAACTTAAGCTTTGAACGTGCTAAAAATTATGATGTAGTAAGAATAGGCCTTCAAGTAAAAAAACTAATAGATAGTATTTAAATTATGTGTGGAATAAACGGCTTTATTAAACCTTTAAATATAACTGAAGAAGACACTTTATTTCTTCTAAAGAAAATGAATCAGGCTATTATTCATCGTGGTCCTGATGACTCTGGTTTCTATTATAGCCATTCCAATAATTCTACAGTAGCTATGGCTATGCGAAGGCTTTCAATTATTGATTTAGAAAACGGAAAGCAACCTATTACAAATCAAGAAAATAACATCACAATTGTTTTTAATGGCGAAATTTATAATTACAAAAAACTACGAGCAGAATTAGAAGCAAAAAACATTATTTTCAACACTAAAAGTGACACCGAAGTTATTCTAAAACTATATGAATTAGAAGGCGAATCTGCATTTAAAAAACTAGACGGCATGTTCGCTTTTAGCATCCATGATAAAAACCAAAATAAACTTATAATTGCGCGTGATTTTTTTGGTGAAAAACCCCTTTATTATACCCAAAATGAATCGGGATTCTACTATGCTTCCGAATTAAAATCTATAATAGAAGTACTACCTAATAAACCTCATATTTCTAAAACCGGCTTAAACCTATTTTTTAAACTTACTTATATTCCGGCACCCTATTCTATTTATGAGAATATCCACAAACTAGAAGCCAACCATTATATTAGTTATGATTTAGAAAACCACTTGTTTTCTATAAATGAAATTGAAAAGCAAGAAAAGGATTCTCGTGTTTTTAATTTTGAAAGTGCAAAAGCAGAATTACGTCATTTAATGACTAAAAGTATTGAAAGTCGAACAGTTAGCGATGTTTCTATTGGAACGTTCTTATCTGGTGGTGTCGACTCCTCAATTGTTAGCCTCGGCTTATCACAATTATCGAATTCTAAAATTGACACCTTTTCAATAGGGTTTGATAAAGCTTCTTTTGATGAAACCGATAAGTCTCAACTAGTTGCCAAGCAAATTAACAGCAATCACCATGAGTTTATAATTTCGGAAGCAGATATAAAAAAACATATTGATACTATTTTACTAAATTTCGATGAACCTTTTGCTGATTCCTCTGCCTTACCAACTTATTTGGTATCTAAAAAAACTTCCGATTATCTAAAAGTTGCTTTAACTGGTGATGGTGGAGACGAAGTTTTTGGAGGCTATAATAAGTATTACATGGGCAACCTTAACAACACCTACACTAATCTAATGCCACAAATAATTCATAATAACATAAAACCGACACTTAGTAAATTACTAACAACAAAAGATGATAATCGAGGTAAACGGTTTAAGTTGAAAAAACTACTGCATGCCATTGATTATACGGGTGAAAATTATTGGAACATTATTTCATTAGGTTTTGAGAACGAGAGTAAGCAACTATTAAAACCTGAACACACTCACCCAACCCCTTTTGCTTATTATAAATCACAAATAAGTAAACCTAAATCTCTACATGATTATCGTGAGATTGATAGACTGGTTAGCCTAGAGGGAGACATGCTAGTTAAAGTAGACAGAACAAGTATGTTAAGCTCTTTAGAATGTAGAGCACCTTTTTTAAATAAATCGTTATGGAGATTTGCAAATAGTCTACCTGAATCTTTTTTATTAAAAGGCTACAATAAAAAATACCTTTTAAAAGAAGCCTACAAACATGAGTTTCCTGAAGGTTTTTTAGAAAAATCAAAAAAAGGGTTCATTGTACCTGTTGGAGACTGGTTAAGAGGCTCTTTACGCTTAGAACTTGAAAGTTATATTGATACAAAATTATTAAACAAACAAAACCTTTTTAATAACAACTATATAAGACCATTAGTTCAAAATCATATTTCAGGGAAAGAAGATAATAGTTACAAGGTATGGACATTCTATACCTTTCAAAAATGGTATTTTTCAACTTATAATCAATAAAATTTTATGAATAAAAAAATATGTTTGGTTGGTGGTGAAGATGTTCATAAACGCATAAATCTTGCGCAATATTTAATGGCATCAGGTTTTAACGTAACTATTATTGGTACGAGTAACAAAACCTTTCCCGCTAATATAACTTATTACAATTACCCTTTAAATAGAAGTCTATCCATTAGGTCTGACTATAAAACAATAGAATGGTATAAACGTTTTTTTTTTGAAAATGAATTTGATATAATCCATACTTTCGATACCAAACCAGCGTTTTTACTCCCCATAGCATTACTTAGCACAAAAACACCTATTTCACGAACCATAACTGGTTTAGGTACAATTTTCATGTCTAAATCTACACGAAATAAAGTATTGCAAATAGTATACAAATTACTACATGGCAAAGTGAAAAACAGAGTATTTAAAACTATTTTCCAAAACACAGATGATAGGGATTTGTTTGAAAAACTCAATCTTATAAACAGTAATAATCAAGCATTAATTTATAGTAGCGGTATTGAATTAAAAAATTATAATCTACGAGCACCAAGACATAATAACACTTTTACATTTATATGCATTGCTCGTATAGTCTACGAAAAAGGAATCACCTATCTACTCGACGCTGCAAAGGTATGTCATAAAAAAGGGCTTATTTTTAAAATTATTCTGGTTGGGCCGCTTGAAGAAAATTCTAAACTACTAAATATCAATATCATAAAAAAGCACGAGCCTTATGTGGAATTTTTAGGTGAACGATCGGATGTAAAAGAACTACTATTAGCATCAGACGCACTTATCCTACCAACCTTCAGAGAAGGGTTTGCACGAGTCCTTCTTGAAGCTTCGGCTGTTGGACTTCCTATTATATCCACGAATGTTACTGGTGTAAAAGAGTTTGCTACTCATAATCAAGAAGCTTTGCTCGTGCAATCAAAAAATACAGAAGCTTTATCGGAAGCCATGATGAAATTAGCTAGAAATAAAAAATTAGCTGACATACTTTCAAAAAATGCTCTTAAACGAGTGAAAATCTTTAGTTTAGAAAATATTTCTAAACAATATATAACTATATTTGATGAAGCTATTAATATCAATTAAAATATGAAAATCCCCTTCTCACCTCCCTTTATTAATAAAGACGTTGTAGCGGAAGTTACAGACGCGTTAGAGTCTGGGTGGATAACAACTGGACCAAAAGTAAAAAAACTAGAACGCTTGGTATGCCACTATACCGGAGCTAGTAATACACTATGTGTTAATTCAGCTACTTCGGGACTCATGTTGGCTCTAAAATGGTATGATATTAAGCCTGGCGATGAGGTCATTATCCCTGCTTACACCTATGCTGCTACCGCTTTAGCCGTAATTCATGTTGGTGCAACACCTAAAATGGTAGATGTTGATGAGGATTTTAATATTTCAATTAATGCTATCCAAAAAGCTATTACACCAAAAACAAAGGCTATAATCTCCGTAGATATTGCGGGTTGGCCTTGTAATTACGATGAGATTAAAACCTTATCAATAGAAAATCAAAATGTTTTTAAACCCGAATCCAAAAATCAAAAACTTCTAAATAGAATACTTATCATTTCGGATGCTGCACATGCCATAGGTGCTACATACAAAGGACAATCTGTAGGAACAACTTCAGATCTTACTGTATTTTCATTTCATGCGGTTAAAAACGTTACAACCGCCGAAGGTGGTGCTATTACATTAAACCTACCTAACCCATTTAATAATCAAGAGGTATACGACTACTTAAGATGTTTTTCATTAAACGGACAAACTAAAGATGCATTTACTAAGTCTAAAGCTGGTAGTTGGAAATATGATATTATTTATCCGGGCATGAAAATTAATATGCCCGATGTACTAGCTGCCATAGGCATTATACAGCTGCCTTTATACTTTTCAGAAATATTAGACAAGCGTTATAAAATATATACATATTATCAAGATTATTTCAAATCTAAACCGTGGGCCATATTACCACAGACTAATAATGAAGAAAAAACAGGGTCGTGCCATCTTTATCCGCTGCGTATTAAAAATATAAACGAACAACAACGAGACGCTATAATTAATGCTATTTCGGAAGCTGGTGTAGCTGTAAATGTTCATTTCCAACCATTACCAATGCTCAGTTTATTTAAAAACATGGGATTTGATATTAACAAATTCCCCATTGCTTACAATAATTTTAAGTCGGAAATCTCACTTCCAATATATCCACAACTAACAAACAGAGAGCTAGATTACATTGTTAAAACCGTAAATAGTGCCGTAGAATCAAAAATATGACTAAACGTATATTTGATATCATTTTTTCGGTAATGGGGTTAGTTATACTATTTCCAATATTCATCATAATTACTTTACTCATAGTCATAGAGTCTCAAGGTCCTGTGTTTTACAAACAAGTGCGTGTTGGAAGGCATAATAAGGATTTTAAAATTTTTAAATTCCGAACTATGTTTATTGGATCGGATCAAAAAGGACTACTAACAGTCGGTGATAGAGATCCTAGAGTTACGGAAATCGGTTTTTTTTTAAGAAAATATAAATTAGACGAATTACCTCAACTAATTAATGTGTTTTTAGGTAGTATGAGTTTTGTAGGGCCAAGACCAGAAGTTAGACACTATGTGAATTTCTATTCTGAAGAAGATTTAAAAATACTAACTGTTAAACCCGGTATAACCGATTATGCTTCAATTGCTTTTCGCAATGAAACCGAATTATTAAAAGCAACTAGCACGCCTGAAACCCTTTACATAAATACAATATTACCTCAAAAAATAGCATTGAATAAAAAGTACATTAAAAACCCAAGCTTAATATTAGATCTGAAAATCATTATTAAGACCATTCAAACTATTATAAGTTAATGCATACAAAAAACGGCTATTTCGTAATTTCATTAGATTTTGAACTCTTCTGGGGGTTATTCGACGTAAAAACAACATCCAATTACCACGAAAACCTAAAGAATGTTCATGAGGTAATTCCGAGGTTGATAAATTTGGCTGATAGCTATAATATAACCCTAAGTTTTGCAACTGTTGGTTTTCTGTTTTCCAAAAACAAACAAGAACTTCTTGAAAGTTTACCAGAATTAAAACCAAATTATTTAAACAAACAATTTACACCATACCCTTTAATTGAGAATGTTGGTAAGAACGAAAAAGTAGACCCTTATCATTATGCAGCATCTTTAATAGAGCTTATTAAAGATAACAGGAATCATGAAATAGCTAGTCATACATTCTCTCATTTTTATGCTAATGAAGATGGTCAAACCCAAGAAGAGTTTGAAGCCGATGTTATAGCAGCTATAAAAATTGCTGCTAAAAAAAATATAACCATAAAGACTATAGTGTTCCCAAGGAATCAAATTAATGAAGACTATTTAAAAATCTGTTCTAAATACGGTATTGTATCTTTTAGAGGTACTGAAAAACACTGGATGTACAACACCTATGATACTGAAAGGTTGGATAAACCCATACTAAAAGCTTTTCGTTTACTAGACGCCTATATAAATATATCTGGATATAACACAACAGCTATTAAAGACTTAAAAGTTAGTCACGGTATTGTAAACATACCTTCTAGCAAGTTTTTCAGACCTTATAGTAGCTCCCTTAAGTTTTTGGAACCCTTACGAATATCACGTATAAAAAAAGGACTAACCAAAGCTGCAAAACAAAATGCACTTTACCATTTGTGGTGGCATCCACACAATTTTGGAAAAAACATGGATGAAAATTTCAAAAATCTAGAATCCATTTTTAAGCATTACAGACAGCTACATGAACAGTTTAATCTACAGAGTATTTCTATGTCGAATTTAGCTGAAATTCATTTATCTAATACAACTCAATGAAATAGGTTCTTTTAGTTCCCATTACTTTATACCATGTTTTGTCACAATCAGGCTTGTGTTGTTTATAAATTTCTAGATTATAAAATGACTCAGGCTTTTGATACAAACCGTCAAATATTAAGCGTTTCAAAAAAGGATTTGTTTTAAATTCAGTTTTAAAATCAACCAGTTCAAAAGTCACATCTTTAATATAGGTATCCGTTTTATGAATTTTAAAGCTTGGCTTATTGGTTTGTTTTGCAAATTTATTTTTAAGTTGAAATCGTGTTTTGGCAATAAATAAATTGAAATTTTTATCTCTTAGATATTGTTTAAATTCAAAATAAGAAACTAGCAACTTTCCAATAATACGTGATCTAAAACGTGACTTATTATAAATTACATGGCAATTATACAAATAGTTCTGGTTTGTCCATTTTGTTTTATACTCATACTCCCCTTTTGAGAAATCTAAAATCGAAATATTATTATTCAGACACCATTCAATAAATTTACTAATTTCAATGTGGCCAACATTAAACTTATAATAAGCAGAATCGAAGGCTTTAACTGCTCCAACCAATGTATTATTTCCAATAAAAGCTAAAGACATAGATATTGGTGCATCAGCTATCTCAATACTAACAATTAAGGCTTGTTTATTGCGTATCATTTCCAAAACTAATTCCTCATAAAATGGCCATTCGGAAACTAAACTTGTATCTATTTTTAAATCATCATACCGTTTCTCCACCAAGTTTTTAAAATTTGCCATAACTTGATTATAAGTAGCAGTATTTATAGCACCATAATAATACTTATAACTAACATCAAAACACGTTTCAAACTTACGTAAACCACTTCTAAACTTATTTCTAGATTTTGCATTTAAGGTGTTTTGCAAGTACTCATCAAAGGTACTAACATGACTTAAGTTAGCTAAAAAGCCTTTATATTGTCGTACTTTATTAATTGAAATAGTTGCATTTTGGGAACTACTTGATTCATCACAGTACTCAGGCACATCATAAACAACTAAAGCTGTGTTTTTCAACTCAATTCCAGCATCTGAAAACTTATAAGTTACACCATTAGTCATATTCTTTCCGGTATTTATATAAAATGGTAAATACTCATGCTTTACAAAATAAAGATTCTTAATATTTGAAAACTGCCTAACCGACTGATTTTTGGCAAAATATTTCAACCAAGTTTTTTGATATATCAAACTAGTAAAAGGATTACGCTTCATCTTTCACAATTTTTAAAATACCATTACTTCCTTTCGCATATATTGTATGGTTATTACCTTTAAAGAAAACGAGATTTTTTACTAAATCCGGATTCATATACAAGTAATCGTAAAGTGCTTTTCGTTGTGACATATAAGAAAGTGCTTTTATATCTATTTGTTTTAAATGTGATAACGACTCTAAGATTTCAGTTGCATTTTCAACCTTATAGACATCAAGTGCAACAGTTTTCTTATTATAACTCCCAAATAAACGGTGTTTAAATTGATGTATTTTGGCACTATAATTTCGTTCTCTAAACACACGTTTACAATTAAAATAATATTCTAGAAAACCTGCAACTAGTTTACTTTTTACCGATTTTGAATCATATAGAATATGGTAATGCGTTAAATAACTATCGTCACTCCAGCGTTTTTTATAATCAAAATCCCCTTGGGTATAATCGAATATTTCAACGTCGTTTTCAAAACTCCATTCTAACATCTTTAAAATTGTAGTATGTCCTATATTATAACGATAGAAATCAATATCAAATACCGTTAAAGCCTCAACTAATATGGTTTCAAAATGATAACTAAACGTAATCCCAACAGGAATATCATCACAATAAATTACAAATAAAGAAGCTTGTTTGTTGTTTATCATTTTATAAGCTAACTCAGTATAGAAAGCCCATAATTTAGGTTCCAATTCTCCGCAAGGTTCGCCTTTGTTAGAATATCGTTTATCAAAAAGTGCATAAAAACTATCAAATACACTTGCAAAGGTTTCTTGATCTATTTCACCGTAATACATTTTATAATTCACAGTGAAATTAGCTTCTAATCGCTTAATATTTCTACGAAGTTTAGAACGTGTATTAGATTTATAAACACTTTTCAAATAAGCATCTAACGACTCATATTTATGAACATGAGTTATATAGCCTTCATATTGAAAAACCTTTTTAATTTTTAAACGTGATTCATTACCAACTCCTTGTAAGTGCTGATAACTGGGTATATCCCGAACTAAAAAAACCTTGTTTTTATAATCTGTTTCGTCTAAGTTTAACGTGTACGTTAATCCATTTGTAAGCTTATTTCCACTATTTATGTAACACGGAATATAACGATGTTTGTAAAACGAGATTGGTTTTATAAATTTAAAACCTATAACAGGCTTTTTATTAAAATGTTTAGACCAAACATCAACAAATATATCTGAAGAAAAAGGATTGCTAATCATGCTAATTGTTTCATAATCAATCTTAAAAGTAGCTTTTTAAATATATAAAACTCAATCTTAACACAATTATTAGATGTATTTAAAAAAAATCGATATAAACGGTAAATAGACTTGGGTGTTTTTTGAATTTTTAATTCTAAAAGACATCTATTTTGGAATAACAAACACCTATACTCAAAAATCAGGTATACCTCCCGTACATTAGAACTTTAAAATTTTGTAAATCATACGTTTAAACGCCAAAACAGTCGATAAAACAATACATCTTCACAGGAAAAAAGCAAAAAACGTAGAAATTAGTTATTTATCGTTTTTATTTGACGGAAACTATTAAAACATAGATATTTACATAACCTACAGAAGAATTTTATATATCCAACAAACAACTGATATATAAATCATACAGTCAAGTCCCACACATGTTTTAACTAAAAAATAAAGGTCTTCTAAACAGTAAGACAAAACATAATTTTGGACAAAATATATATTTTATTAAGAAAACTATCCAATCGCTATGCGTCTAAATGGTTCATCCTGCTATTTGACTCAACCGTTATTGCGTCTACATTCTTTCTTGCACATTTAATACGCTATAATTTTGACATAAATTTTGATTTTGCCATGTTTATTAAACAAATCCCATTTGTTATAATAGCGGGTATTATAAGTTTTTTACTTGTAAGCTCTCATAAAGGTGTTGTTCGTTTTACGGGGTTTAAAGACGTTGTCAATATTATTATAGGAGTTAATATTTTAGCAACTATATTAATTGTAACAACATATTTAAGTAGAAAGTACAATTATAACAATGTCTTTGATATTGCAGGCTCCATCATATACATTCACCTCTTATTAAACATGTTTTTCCTTATTGGAGCTAAGTTTTTTATTAAATCTTTATACCGAAGTCTAATTACAGATCCAGAAAAAGAAAATAATAGCATCGTTTTAATATATGGCGCAGGCGATTCTGGACTTATCACCTATAATGCTATTATAAATGATTTGAAAAGCGATATTGACGTATTTGGATTTATTGATGATAACGAACGGAAAGTTGGAAAAAAAATAAACCTACTTAATGTGTATCATCCCAGCCACATAACAAAAAGCTTTATTGAAAAAAACAATATAGATAGCGTTATTATATCTATTCAGAATATAAACTCAAACAGACTATTACAAATAACAAGTAAGTTGTTTAGCTTAAACCTGAATATTAAAATTGTTCCTGCGGTTCAGACTTGGATTGATGGTGATTTAAGTATCGGACAAATTAAAGATATCAAGATTGAGGACTTACTTGGACGCGAACCAATACTTATAGACAATCCGCTGCTGGACGAAGCTTATACTGATAAGATTATTCTTATTACTGGCTCGGCAGGTTCTATTGGAAGTGAAATAGTAAGAAAACTGGCAACATTCAAATTTAAGAAACTCCTTTTATTAGATAATGCTGAATCACCTTTATACGACCTTCAGCAAGAATTATTACGCTCTAACATCTCTAATATAGAACCAATTATTGCCGATATTAGAAGTAAAACCAGATTAGAAGCCATCTTCAATCAGTATAAACCTGATATTGTTTTTCACGCAGCCGCATACAAGCATGTTCCTTTAATGGAGAATAACCCACTTGAAGCCGTAAGTGTTAATGTTTTCGGTACAGAAAACGTTGTTTGTTTATCCAAAAAATATGAGATAGAAAAATTCATACTTATATCCACAGATAAAGCTGTAAACCCAACCAATGTTATGGGAGCCACAAAACGAATTGCCGAAATGCTTATTTGCTGTCAACAAGAATCAAATAGTAAAACTAAATTTATAATTACTCGCTTTGGAAATGTTTTAGGCTCTAACGGATCTGTAATTCCGCTTTTTAAGAAACAAATTGAAAATGGCGGACCAATAACAGTAACACACAAGGATATTATCCGATATTTTATGACTATCCCCGAAGCTTGTTCCTTAGTTTTAGAAGCCTCTGCTATGGGTTCCGGACATGAGATTTTTGTTTTCGATATGGGAAAACCTATTAAAATCTATGATTTAGCATTAAATATGATTGCGTTGTCTGGACTAAAACATCCTAACGATATAGATATAAACATTATAGGTTTAAGGCCTGGTGAAAAAATTTATGAAGAATTACTTATAAAAGGTGAAAACATCAAGCCTACATATAATAAGAAAATCATGATAGCCAATTGTAAAGCCGTAAATATTAAAAAAACAGAAAAACTTTTAAAAGAACTATCTTTATTAAATACAACAACTCAAAACATCGAAATTGTATCTAAAATTAAAGATATAGTACCAGAGTACACCCCAAATAACTCAACCTACGACGTTTTAAATTAAACCACCTTATTATGACCAATAAAAGACATAAACACTTCAAGTTACTCACCGTTTTACTTTTAGCATTTTTAAGCTCATGTGTTACAAGTAAAGAAATCATCTATTTCCAAGATGAACCCGTTAGCGAAGAAAACGATGTTATTATGACTTCTAATATTACCTATAAACCAAACGATTTATTATTTATTAGCGTTGGTGGCGACGCGGATGCAGTTGCACCATTTAACCTACCAGCCGTATCCTACAATGTTTCCGCAGTTTCGGCTAATGCGGATTTAAAAATGCCAACATATCTGTTGAGCAACAACGGTACTATAGAGTATCCTGTTTTAGGAACCATTAAATTAGGTGGACTTACCCGAGAGGAAGCAACCGCATTATTAAAGAATAAAATCAGTGCATATGTTAAAGATCCCGTTATTAATATAAGGCTTATAAACTTTACTATTACCGTATTAGGCGAAGTTAGAAATCCTGGAACATTCACTATTGAAGATGAGCGCATATCACTTACTGAAGCGCTTGGTTTAGCAGGCGATTTAACAATATATGGAAAACGTGAAAATGTGTTTTTAATAAGAGAACGCGAAGGGAAAAAAGTATATACCAAATTCGATTTAACAAAAATAAGTACCATCACCTCCCCTAATTACTATCTTGAACAAAATGATGTATTGGTAATAGAACCCAATTCAGCAAAAGTTCGCTCAGCATCCTACAATCAAAACAACGGAGTTATAATTTCCGCAGTCGGAACTTTAGCCACCATACTAGCAATATTTTTAGTTAAATAATTCTTTTAACAGGTACTTTTCCCATGAAACAAACGGCACACTTTAGAGATTTATTAGAACCTTATTTAAACAAATGGAAATTTATAAGCCTTTGCGTTATAATCTCAATTTTATTAGCGTTAACATATTTAAGATACGCTAATTACGAGTATCAAGCTAAAGCAACAATTAAAATAACCAACGACAAGTCTAAAGGCAAATTACCGGAAATTTCCAGTCTGCAAAATTATGGGTTATTTAGTAACGATCAGAACAACGTATTAGACGAAATTGAAATTATAAAATCTAGAAACCTTATTGCCAGTGTTGTTAAAGATTTAAAATTTAATATTCAGTTTTTTGTAGAAGGGCGTATTCAAGCACATGAAGTTTACACAAACCCACCTTTAAACATAAATTTTAGCGCAAAAGACTCTGTACTACATCAGGTAGATACAACTTTTAATATTCGAATTAATTCATCAAAAGACTTTATTTTTAAAGGGGTTTCACCAAACAATAAACTAACCACAAACAACAAACAATCTATTGACAATGAAGGTATTTTATATGATTTTGGTAAAAACGTAGAAACAGGTTTTGGTGACATTATTATAACGCCAAATCTTGGGCAATATGCTAGTAAAATTGGAACCGATATAACAATCAGAATACAACCAGTAAATACCGTTACTAGCAACTATAAATCAAAACTTCAAATTCAAAACACTGAGTTATCAAGCGTTATTAAACTAACCATTAATGATAATGTTAGAGAGAAAGGAGAATTATTCCTTAACAAGTTAATTGAAAAATATAATGAAGATGTCATTAATGACAAAAACAAAGTTGTAGAAGCAACTTCTAAATTTATTAACGACCGTCTAGATGGGGTTTCTCGAGAATTAGGCATCGTAGACCTTACAGCCGAAGATATTCAACAAGAAAACAAACTCACAAATCTATCTACACAATCCACTATATTTTTGCAACGAGAAAAGGAAAATGAAGCTAAAATAACTGAAACAGGTATGCAACTGCAACTAATAGACTATATGCAGGATCATTTAGCTAATCATCAAACTCCAAACGATTTATTACCTTTAAACATAGGCATCGAAGACGGTAACATCAGTCAGGTTGCTAAGCGCCACAATAACTTAGTTCAAGAGCGTGAACGAATTTTAAAAAACTCTAGCGAAATTAACCCTACCGTTGTTAATTTAACCAATCAGATAAACCAACTTAAAGCCGATTTAACTCAAAGTTTAAATAGTAAAAAGTCTACTAGTCAAATAACAT
The DNA here is from genome assembly GCF_054031195.1 of Algorimicrobium bowmanii. Next base: position 1,739,482 of record NZ_CM132929.1, on the reverse strand, counting down.
ACAACGGTTTAGTTGCCGAAAACTCTCGAATTAATTCGCAAATCTATTCAGCACCACAAAAGGAACGTCAATTTAAAGACATTAAGAGGCAACAAGACATTAAAGAGTCTCTATATTTATATTTACTACAAAAACGTGAGGAATCTGCTATTACACATGGTGTTTCATCTGCTAATGCTAAAATTGTCGATAAAGCCTATGCTTCCGGAAAACCTGTAGCACCAAAGTTTGTTTTAACACTGCTTGCAGCAATTATTTTAGGCATTTCATTCCCTATAGGTCTAATTTACTTCCTTACGCTAATTGATACAAAAGTGCGTACACATCATGACATAAAAAAAATGCTTGATATTCCTTTTTTAGGCGACATTCCAAAATCTGGAAAACGTTATCAATTAATAAAAAAAGTAGATTACACACCAAAAGCAGAAGCTTTTAGAATGGTTAGAACCAATATTGAATTTATGCTAAAAGGAGTTGAAAAACACTCTAAGGTTATATTTGTCACATCTACAACAAGCAAAGAGGGTAAATCTCATACGTCTATTAATTTAGCATTATCAATGTCTTTTTCGAGTAAAAAAGTACTACTTATTGAAACAGATATTCGAGTACCGAAAGCCACTAACTATTTGAACGTTAAGAGTGAAATAGGGTTAACTAACTATATTAGTGATCCGCATTTAAAACTATCTGATGTTATTACAAAACATCCAGATTATGACAATTTAGATATAATACCATCTGGCGTCATTCCTCCCAACCCTGCAGAACTCCTTATGAGTAGTAGAATGCAAGATTTATTTGATGCCGTAAATAATGAATACGATTACATAATTGTTGATACAGCCGCAGTTGGATTAGTAACAGACACCTTACTTATTAGTGATCATGCTGATTTGTTTGTATATGTGGTACGTGCCAATTACCTTGATAAAAGACGTCTTCAAGTAGCCGATACAATGTATAAAGAAAAACGTTTGCCAAATATGACCATACTATTAAATAGTGTTAATCATAAAAAAGCAAACGGTTATGGATATGGTTATGGTAAAAACCCGAACTCAAAAAAATGGTGGCAACGTAAAAAATAAGGCTATTTTACAGCTTTACGTCTAGCCTGCTCTTTATATATAAGCATTAGCTCACGTCCTGTTTGTCCTGCTACAGATGTATTTTCTTCAGCTCTTCTAATTAAATATGGCATAACATCTTTAACGGGGCCGAAAGGCACATATTTAGCTACATTATATCCTTTGTGCGCGAGATTGAAACTAATATTATCACTCATACCAAATAATTGCCCAAACCACACACGATTATCAGTAATAGCAATGTTCTTTTCACGCATTAAGTCCATTACCAAATAACTACTTTTTTCATTATGTGTTCCGACAAAAATTGAAATATCAGACAGGTTATTTAAAATATAAGTAACAGCTTCATTAAAATTATCATCAGTAGCCAGTTTACTTTCACAAATTGGCGTTGGATAATCATTTTCTAATGCCCGATCATGTTCCTTTTCCATATAAGCACCACGAACAACTTTATAACCTAGAAAAAAACCTTCTTTTTTAGCTAATTCATGTTGCGCCTTTAAAAAATCCATTCGGTCATGGCGATACATCTGTAAGGTATTATAAACAATAGTAACATCTTTATTATACTTACGCATCATATCTGTCACTAAATCATCTACAGCATCTTGAATCCAGCTTTCTTCAGCATCAATTAAAATTTCAACATCTTTTTCAAGTCCTAACTTACAAACCGCATCATAACGAGCAACTACACGTGCCCATTCTTCTTGTTCTTTTTCAGTTAAAGCTTGACCTTCATTTATTTTTTGATACAAAGCAAAACGACCAAAACCAGTAGGTTTAAAAACAGCAATAGGCATTGCTTTTCTGTCATCAGAAAACCTTATAATTTTAAGTGTTTTCTCCATAGCCCCATCAAAATGTGCTTCTGTCTCCTTACCCTCTACCGAATAATCCAAAACAGAACTCACCCCTGCAGTATACATATCATCAATAACCCCCAAACAGTCCTCTTCATTAACACCTCCACAAAAATGATCAAAAACAGTAGCTCGAATAATTCCAGTAACTGGTAAATGTAGCTTTAAGGCCACATTAGTAAGCGCTGTTCCTACTTTAACTAATGTCGCATTAGAAATCATTTTAAACAAAAAATGAGCACGACTTAACTCCGCGTTACTTTTAAGCTGAAATGCTATTTCAGTATTATCAAATATTTTTACGTCTTTCATAACAGTAGAAAATTATGCAAAGATAATTATCATTGAGTTACTTTTTTATAAAAAAAACACCTTATTTTACCTTTTATTTTTTCTTAGAAACATTATGAAATCCATTCAAACAAAAAACTACCCAATACACTTTAATTCAAACTGTTATAAAGCAATCAACACACACTTAAGTGAAACTGATTACTCTATAATTTTTATTTTAGTAGACCAAAACACGCATAATTCTTGTTTACCACAGTTCCTACAGCAACTAGAAACCACACTACAGATAGAAATTATTGAGATTGAAGCAGGTGAAACTCATAAAACTATTGAAACTTGTGTAGGTGTTTGGAATGTACTTTCTGAGTTAGGTGCCGACAGAAAAAGCTTAATGATAAATTTAGGTGGCGGTGTTGTTACCGATTTAGGTGGTTTTGTAGCTTCAACATTTAAACGCGGCATGAAATACATAAACGTACCAACCTCATTATTAGCTATGGTTGATGCTTCTGTTGGAGGTAAAACCGGTGTTGATTTAGGGCACCTAAAAAACCAAATAGGTGTAATAAATACAGGAGAAATGGTATTAATAGACACTGCTTTTCTTCAAACTTTACCAGAAAACCAACTACGATCAGGTTTAGCAGAAATGCTTAAACATGGTTTGATATTTAGTCGTGATTATTGGAATAAATTCTCCACGCAAGCCATAGAAAACTACGATGATCTTATTTACGAATCAGTTATTATAAAAAACAATATCGTTACACAGGACCCATTGGAACAAAACCTACGTAAAACCTTAAATTACGGTCACACACTTGGGCATGCTATTGAATCTTACTTTTTAAGTCACCCAGAAAAAGAATCACTTTTACACGGAGAAGCTATAGCTATAGGTATGATTTTAGCAACATACATATCTACAGAAACATCAAATTTTCCAATAACAGAATGTCAAGCCATTAAAACGGTATTAAAACGTGTATTTGGCGAAGTTAATATTACAGCTTCAGATTACGATGCCATTATTGAGCTTTTAAAATACGACAAGAAGAACGAACACGGCAATATAAACTTTGTTTTACTGGAGGACATGGGAAAACCAATAGTAAACCAACAGGTTGACAACGAGACAATAATTAAAGCTTTTGAATACTATAAAAGCTAACGCAACCTACAAATAACGCTGTTTAACAACGTCTATATGATGCTTTTCATGACCTGCAATAATAAAACCTATAGCTCTGACTGACATTGGGGAGTTATTAGCAGTTCCAATCTGCATTAGCATCTGATTAGAAAAGTTTTTAAACAACGCTATATTAGCAGTTCGTAAAGCCGAATATTCATTTAGCAGTTCCGCTATAGTTAAACGGTTAGCAAAACTAGTTGCGGTATAATCATTCTCATCATAGCCTGGCAAGCTTGCTTTGTCTTGTCGGGCAAAACATAAAGCGCGATAACTCATAATACGTTCAGTGTCTATAATATGTTGCAAAACCTCTTTTATAGTCCACTTCCCTTCCATATAACGATATTCTAATTTACTTTCGGGTATTGTTTTAAAAAAAGCTTCTGTTTCAGTTTTACTTGCTTCTAGAGTCTCACTCAAAGATAAAGAACCACTTTTTAGAATATATCCACCATAATAAGGAGCGTGCTCCGATTTTTCAATGTCTTTTGCTAGCATAAAAATTACTTAAAGTTATAAAAAAAAGCGCTTTCATAATGAAAGCGCTTAAAATATCATTTATGTAAAAATACATTACATATTATTAAAAATAGAATGCATTAAACGTTTTTTATCATTTAAGCTTTCTTCTAATGAAATCATTGTTTCTGTACGATAAACACCTTCAATATCGTCAATCATAAAAATTACTTCTTTTGCATGTTCTGTATTTTTAGCTCGTATTTTACAGAATACATTAAATTTTCCTGTTGTAATATGTGCTACAGTAACATAAGGAATTTCATTTATACGCTCTAAAACAAATTTGGTTTGCGATGTTTTTTGAAGAAACACCCCTACATAAGCTATAAAAGCATATCCTAATTTTTTATAATCTAATGTTAATGAAGATCCTTTAATAATTCCAGCTTCTTCCATTTTCTTAACACGCACATGAACAGTTCCCGCAGAAATAACTAATTTTTTTGCTATATCTGTAAATGGAACTCGCGTGTTATCAATCAACATTTCTAAAATTTGATGATCAATATCGTCTAATTTAAACTTTGCCATTTTCTTAATTTCTTTAAATAAAAAGCAAAAATAAGATAATAATTTTAAATATTATCTACTAAAAATGAAGATTAATCAACTAATAATGAATATTTACTATTATTTAACATCACGAAATCGTTTGAGGAGCCTACCTCTAACTTGTCACCGTTACTATTTAATACACTAGCCTTGTTAGCGTTAAACTCTTTATGTCCGTAAAATCCCTTTAAATTTCCTAATTTTTCTATTATCGGTACAAATTTTAAAGTCCCATTTTCTAGTTTTTCTTTATATAAAACACCAATATCCACCAATTCATCACCCTGTTTTGCATTTCTTATTATTATATCTAAAAAACACTTTCCATTATCTGGTATATCCATATAATCACTATAATGCAAGCCCTCTAAATTAGTAGTAGAAATAGTTTCTAAACCCATAACTAAAGCTTGAAAAATATATTTACGTGTTACCTCTCTGCTATAATCAGCATGAATATGTCCTGCCTCAAACAAAACTGTGGGCACACCTAACGTTTGAAATGCATCACCTACGCAGTTTACGTTATAACCATCATCGTATAATGCTATCTGATTTGGAATTACTTTCTGCAAGCCATCAGCCATTGCAACAATTAACTCCATAGCTATCTTGCGCGCTTTTGTTAAACTACGCTCAGCATTAGCTGCCGGTGATAAGAATGATACTGTAGCAGACTTTGCTGTTTCACCCACACTAAAAATTGTACGTTGTCCATGAAGGTTAAAACAAAAATCCGGTTTAAAATCATCAAAACATTTACGCAAAATAAGACTTTCTGGTTGCGATAGGTTCTTAGCATCCCTATTTAAATCTACCGCATTCGCATTTAATCGTGTATAATATTTTGCCCCATCAGGATTTAAAATAGGTACAATGAATAAACTACAAGAATCTAAAATAGTTTGATGTTCATTTAAATAGTTAAACAGATCAAAAATTGCCTTCGTAGTCGTCGATTCGTTACCATGCATTTGCGACCACATCAAAATACGTTTTGTACCGCTTCCTATTTTGACCGCATGAATTGGAAGCCCTTCTACAGAGTTTCCAACTGTTAAAATTTCATGTTTATCATCAAGCTTATTCAACACGGTTTCAATCATCGGATTGGTAATATAACGGCCGTGTAATTGATGTTCTTTATACTTATTAAATGTGGTTTCTAAATTAACTGAATACATATGTAAATTTGATTATGTTACAAAGGTAAACAAATACTTATTTACAATTGTAAACGCTGATTTTGACTTTAATGTATACTCTTGTATACAAACATCAACATCTAGAAGATTGAACAACAACTTAAAAATAGTTTTCGTGCTAAATATTTCTTTAAATATTAATTATCAGTATTTTACATGCCTGTATTTAAACTTTAAATTAAACTGAATAACAGCTTTAACAAAAATTATAATGCAGAGTTCATTAATTATTTTTACATTTGTAATGTTAGTTTACACAAGTAACGGTTTACAATGATAAACAATTCAGAATTTTCAAAACGCTTAGAAAAAGTCATTAAATATTATGACGAAACTGCATCTTCATTTGCTGAAAAAGTAGGTGTTCAACGCTCAAGTATTTCACACATATTATCAGGAAGAAATAAGCCTAGTTTAGATTTTGTTTTAAAAGTTTTAGATGCTTTTCCTGAAGTAGAATTATATTGGCTTTTAAACGGCAAAGGACACTTCCCAAACACAGAAACACCTTCTGAAAAAAAACCAGAACCAACCCCTACTCCAATTCCAGAATCCACACCAAAAACTTTGGAAAGCGAAAAACCCATATCTATTTCTGAAAATATTGCTCAAAGTGCTTTTAATAACAATAAAGACATTGAACGAATTGTTATTTTCTTTAAGGATGGTACTTTTAAAAATTTCAGTAATTAAAGTTTTAAATAATTTATACTCCATAGGTGGCAACAACGTAATGTTTCTTAATTTTGTAGAAACATCAATTCATGAAACCTTTAGTATATTTTTTGTTATTATTAATTTGCACGAGTTGCTACCAAGTAGAACGCCAATGTGCAGACTTTCAAACTGGAACATTCACCAGCAGCATCACCATTAACGACTCCACATATCATTCTGTATTCACTAGAACTAAGGATATTCAAGTAGAAACCTATAAAGGCCATGTAGACTCCACAACTGTTCGTTGGATTAACGACTGTGAAGTAGTTTTTAGAACCATAAATCCTAAAAATATGCAAGAACAGAAAGATATTCACCTTAAAATTTTAACAACAACCGATTCAACCTATACTTTTGAATATTCTTATGTAGGCGAAAAAATAAAACAAAAAGGAACCGCTAAACGTATAGATTAATATGTTAGATTTTTTATTTACCAGCGATGCCATAATGGCTTTATTAACCTTAACTTTTCTTGAAATCATTTTAGGGGTTGATAATATTGTGTTTATATCTATTGCTGCAAATAAATTACCTGAAGACAAACGCTCTAAAGCAACAAATATTGGACTCCTTTTAGCCATGGTTCAACGCATAGTGTTGCTATTCTTTGTTAGCTTTTTAGTTGGACTTTCCGAGCCTTTTTATACAGTTAATACTGACTGGCTTCATGTTGGCATTAGCTGGCAAGCCATTATATTATTCGGAGGAGGATTATTTTTAATTTATAAAAGTACTTCAGAAATTCGAGAAAAAGTAGAAGATCCGGATCATGATGAGAATGCTGTAAGTAATAAAAAAATTAAATCTTTAGGACAGGCAGTAATTCAAATTATGGTTATTGATTTCATTTTCTCAATAGACTCCATTTTAACCGCCGTAGGCATGACAAATGGCTTACATGACAACCATAACTACAATCTGGTTTTGATGATTATTGCTGTTATAATATCTATAAGTATTATGATGACCTTTGCTAATCCTATCCGTAAGTTTATAGATACACATCCTAGTGTTCAATTGTTAGGCCTTGCTTTTTTAATATTAATAGGATTTATGCTTATCACGGAAGCAGCCCACCTTTCTCACACCGAACTATTTGGTGAAACAGTTGGCGCCATACCAAAAGGCTACCTATATTTCGCAATAGCCTTTTCAATTTTTGTAGAGTTTTTAAATTTTCGCACTTCAAAAAAGAAGAAAAAATAACTAAATATATTCCAGAATTACACTTATGAAACAAGTTAACCCTAAATTATTATACTTAATTTCAACCGGACTAATTTTAACTTCTATCTTCTTTAAAGAAAATACGCCTAGCGCATATTACACGTGCATAATTGCTGGTATTGCTGCCTTTTTATGGGGTATTTCATCAAATTTTAGAAACGAATAAGCTTAAAAAAGTGTTGCTTGACCTTTATCATCTATTGAACCAGAAGTAGAGTCTCCATCATCATCTGAAGCGGACTCATTCGCAGCTTTTAAATCATCTTCACTAGCAACATCCTCATTTACATTTGAATTAATGTCATCTGTTCCCTCTGCCTCATAAGGCAACGGATCAAGTAAATCAATTTGTTTGACTTTATCCCTTGTAAGCTGATTCCCTAAAGCTGTAATTCCTTTTACAGCAATGAATTCCTCTAAGTTCACAGCTTGATTGTCTTTTCTATCTTTTCCACGCTCTTTTACAAAAACTATTTCTACCATAGGAATCCAATCTGTAGAAACAATCTCTAACTGAGATTTTTCATGATCGGAAATAAATAACTCTTCACGACTTTCGTTTTCTACTAAAAAGCGCTTAACATAATAACGCTCTTTTTCACCATCGAAATAGACAGCAGAGATAGGTTTATTAGGAATCCATTTTTCCATGATAATCATATCATCCTCAAAATGAGCAGTAACTTCTGGGATTATTGTTTTAACCACACCAGATTGCGTAATGATTAATATCCGATCTTCACCTCTAAATTCACCTACTAATTCACCACGGCCATCAACATTTAAGCGTCTTACCGTATCGTCAAACCAAATTTTCCTTGGCTTTAATGTTGAGACTCCTTTTTCTTTTAATTCAACCTTTTTAATAGCGTGTTTGGTAACTAAATTACCTTTAGAACCACGCCCTTTTATCATTATATCGGCAAAGTCAACATCCCATTTAAGTTTTTTAATACTACCTACTTGGCGCAAGTGTACGGTTACAACTTCTGCTTCGCCATTTGGGTTTGCTGAAAAATACCATAATTTAGAGCCTTTATTCCCATTAGTCATATCGTACTCCTTATCACGAGTCATTGATGTTACAGCAAAGCGCTTCACATAACTTGGACCACTTTTTCCATCGCGATACATCATGTTATAGATAGTTCGTTTATCTTTTTTCTTAAATACCGCAACATGAATAATATCTTTACCAATAAATGTTTTGGTATCTACTTTTGTAACCATCATTTTACCATGATTGGTAAAAACAATAATATCATCAATATCCGAACAATCACAAACGTACTCATCTTTTCTCAAAGAGGTACCAATAAAGCCTTCTGCTCTATTTACATATAGTTTTGTATTTCTTATTACAACTTTAGTCGCATCAACATCAGCGAAAGTTCTAATTTCAGTTTTACGCTCCTTTCCTTCACCATATTCTTTTTTAAGACGCTCAAAATAAGCAATAGCATAAGTTATTAAGTTTGCTAAATGATGAAGTACTTCTGCAATTTGCTCCTCTAAAGCATCAATTTTTTGTTGTGCTTTATCAATATCAAACTTAGAAATCCGTTTAATTCTAATTTCTGTTAAACGCACAATATCTTCTTCAGTTACGGCACGCTTTAAATGTGTTATATGTGGTTTTAAACCTGTATCAATTGCCTTAATGACACCCGCCCAAGTTTCTTCTTCTTCAATATCACGATAAATTCTATTTTCAATAAAAATACGTTCTAATGAAGCAAAATGCCATTGTTCCTCAAACTCACCAAGCTTAATTTCCAACTCTTGTTTAAGTAAATCGACCGTTTTATCTGTTGAACGTCGTAACATTTCAGAAACCCCTATAAACAAAGGCTTATTATCCTCAATAACACAACCTAAAGGCGAAATTGAAGTTTCACAACTTGTAAAAGCGTATAAGGCATCAATTGTTTTGTCTGGAGAAATACCAGATGGAAGATGTACTAATATTTCAACATTAGCAGCTGTATTATCTTCTATTTTCTTGATTTTTATTTTGCCTTTATCATTAGCCTTTAAAATAGAATCAATTAATGACGATGTATTTGTTCCGAATGGAATCTCGGTAATAACCAAGGTATTTTTATCGTATTGCGAAATTTTAGCGCGCACACGAACCTTTCCGCCTCGAACACCATCTTTATAGTCTGAAAAATCAGCAATACCTGCTGTAGGAAAATCTGGATAAATTGTAAATCGCTTACCATTTAAGTGTTTTACAGAAGCATCAATTAGCTCAATAAAATTATGTGGTAAAATTTTTGTTGACAAGCCTACCGCAATACCTTCACCTCCTTGCGCCAACAATAAAGGGAACATAACAGGCAAATTAATAGGTTCTTTTCTACGCCCATCATAACTAGATTGCCACTCGGTTATTTTTGGATTAAAAACAACATCCAAACCAAATTTAGACAATCGAGCTTCAATATATCGAGAAGCAGCCGCACTATCCCCTGTTAAAATATTACCCCAGTTACCTTGCGTATCAATCAATAAATCCTTTTGACCAATTTGAACCATAGCATCGGCAATACTAGCATCTCCATGTGGGTGATACTGCATGGTATGACCAACAATATTAGCCACCTTATTGTAACGCCCATCATCTAAATCCTTCATAGAATGCATGATTCGTCTCTGCACAGGTTTAAAACCATCTTCTATTGCAGGAACGGCACGCTCTAAAATAACATAAGATGCATAATCTAAAAACCAGTCTTTGTACATACCAGTTATCCTGGTAATGGTTTCTTTAGTTTCTTCTGGTTCAGGTAGGTTATCGTTGATTTCGTCGCTCATTAACTCTGTTCTTTTCTATTCTGTTTAACCATTTTTGTTAAAGATTGGCGCATATATTTACGCTTCTTTCTAGCTACTAATGTAATATTAAAACGTTCTTTTCTAATATGATGCCCGTTTTTACTACGTATATAAAGCACTAACTCTTTATACACGACATAATCGTTTATTTTAAAGCCTGATAGCCTAGACTTATCAAACTCTATAGTTTTTTCACGATAGTTTAAATACTCCGATAATAATAAGCCTTTATTAGTCACAATAACCTTAAGCCCATCACTATCATACTCAAAGTATTTTGAAATAAAATGTACCGCTACAAATAGACTTAAAAAAACAAAGGCTACAATAAAAAAGGCCACAATTGGATTATTATTAATGCTATTAAAAGCTCTAAAAATAGTAAGCCACAATACCGCCAACACTATTAATATGAAGTATACGGATACTATGACACCTTTTACTTTCTCGTTACTTGTTCTCATTATGATTCTTCAACTATATCCAATTCAACTTTTAAGTTATTTATAATAAACTCTTGACGATCTGGCGTATTTTTACCCATATAAAAACTCAACAACTCCTCAATAGACATATTCGCATCAAGCATAACAGGATCTAAACGAATATCATCTCCTATAAAATGTTTGAATTCATCCGGAGAAATCTCACCAAGACCTTTAAATCGTGTTATCTCAGGTTTAGGTTTTAATTCTTCAAGCGCATTTACACGCTCTTCTTCGGTATAACAATAAATTGTTTTTTTCTTATTACGAACTCTAAATAGTGGCGTTTGTAAAATATACAAGTGCCCGTCTTTTATTAATTCAGGAAAAAACTGAAGGAAAAAAGTTATAAGCAACAAACGGATGTGCATACCATCAACATCGGCATCGGTAGCAATAACCACGTTATTATAGCGTAAATCCTCTAAAGACTCTTCGATATTTAAAGCTGCTTGAAGTAAATTAAATTCTTCATTTTCATAAACAATCTTTTTACTTAAACCGTAACAGTTTAAAGGTTTTCCTTTTAAACTAAAAACTGCCTGTGTGTTAACATCACGAGACTTTGTAATACTACCAGAAGCGGAATCACCCTCTGTAATAAACAAAGTTGTTTCGAGGTTTCTAGCATTTTTTGTATCACCAAAATGCACACGGCAATCACGTAGTTTTTTATTGTGTAGACTCGCTTTTTTAGCCCGGTCTTTAGCTAATTTCCTAATACCAGATAACTCTTTACGCTCACGTTCGGCTTGCAGAATTTTACGCTGAATCTTATCGGCCGTTTCTGTATTTTTATGAAGAAAATTATCTAATTGTGTTTTAACAAAATCATTAATATAAGTTCTTACCGTAGGAAGTTCTCCTCCCATATCGGTTGAGCCTAATTTTGTTTTAGTTTGACTCTCAAAAACAGGCTCCATAACCTTTATTGAAATGGCTGAAACCACAGATTTTCTTATATCAGAAGCATCGTAATTTTTATTATAAAATTCACGAAGAGTTTTCACTAAAGCTTCACGAAAAGCCGCCAAGTGTGTCCCTCCTTGAGTTGTGTTTTGCCCATTTACAAAAGAATAGTACTCTTCACTATACTGCGTTTTACTATGTGTTAAAGCTACTTCAATATCATCTCCTCTTAGGTGAATGATAGGATACAATAAATCTTCAACATTAGAATTTTCTTGAAGTAAATCTTTTAATCCATTTTCACTATAGTATTTTTCTCCATTGAAAACAATTGTTAAGCCTGGATTTAAGTAAACGTAATTTTTGAGCATTTTAATGATATACTCCTTACGAAACTTATAATTTTTAAATATTATATCATCAGGCACAAAGGATACTTTGGTTCCTTTTCTTCGTGATGTTTCATCTAACAGGTCCTGGTTTGTAAGATTTCCTTGAGCAAACTCAGCCGAAGCAGATTTATTATCTCTAGTAGATTCGACTCTAAAATAACTTGAAAGTGCATTTACAGCTTTTGTACCAACACCATTTAATCCTACCGATTTCTTAAAAGCTTTACTATCATACTTACCACCGGTATTCATTTTTGAAACCACATCCACAACTTTTCCTAATGGAATTCCACGACCGTAATCACGAACGGTTACTTTATTACCATGAATAGAAATTTCAATGGTTTTACCAGATCCCATAACAAACTCATCAATTGAGTTATCTAGAACCTCTTTTATAAGAATATAAATACCATCATCAGCAGAAGAACCGTCACCCAATTTACCAATATACATCCCAGGACGCATACGAATATGCTCTTTCCAGTCCAACGAACGGATATTATCTTCGGTATATTTGGTTTCTTGAGACATAAAATGGTGGTTTTTTGGATATGTTGCTAATATAAGGTTTCGCAGGAAAAAAAGAAACCCCAATTTTGTAAAATAATTAACAATAAAATGAAATAGTTATTTTTACGGTTTTCTATTTGAAATTCGGGTTTTTATAGAGCGCTAAAAACACGCCATAATCGGTAATTTCTTCAACTAAAACCCACGTATTCTGAACCTCCAACAACTCCTCATCCTTAGTATAATTCTCAACATTTGATAATAATATATACGGATTCGTTTTTAAATTAAACTCAGCATATTTCTTATCATCTGCCAAAGGTTTTAGTGTTGAAAAATCGCGCTCATTTAAACGGATTCGTGTCCCTATTTGATGAGGTTTCAAACCTTTTATAGCTATAATTTCCTCTATTTTTTCTTCTAATGAGTAGTAGCGTAAATAAGCTAGACTTGCGTCCCAAGGTTGTGATAAAGTAGCGGGATAAATCCAAAAATGCCCTGATAAAAAACAGAATAAAACACTAGCAAACACTGTTTTCTTATATTTAAACTGACTGATATACAATACATTTATAAGGAAAACTATCGCTAAAATATAGCAAATCATAAAATACCGCGATCCTATAGGATTAGAAAATGGAACCATACCTAAAAACAAAACAATAGCAAAAACTAAGAATGCGACACCTATACGATTAGCCCGAACAGCGTTCCATGTTTTAATATTTCTCAAATACTTATAAATCAGAGGAACACCTATTAAAAACACTACAAAACGCCCATATTCCAAAAAACTCTTAACATATACAGCAATATTTACTAGTACATTATTAATTTCTGCAGATTGACGATGTTCACTATAATTTGCATTTTGTGTTATTAAAAACCACCCCAATGAGCGGTACTGTATGAAACAAAAAATAGCAAAAGAAAATACAGGGACAACATATGCATAAAACAAGGATTTATTTTTTGCTATTAATTTAAATTTCAAATAGAATAAATGAATAATTAATAATGCCGAAAACAAATAAATACCACGCAAATTAGCAAAAAGTAAACCTGTAAGCGCCAGTGTATAATAGAATGGTTTGACGTTAATAAGACTATTTAAGGCAAAGAGCGTGAAAAACAATAACAACATGTCATTATTCAAACTAGTAGTTTGAGCAAGCAAAGTGGGTTCGAAACACACTAAAACAGATGCTACAACAGCAACTCCCTTAACAAAGTTATTTTTACAAAGCTGGATTACTTGATAAAACACTCCCAAGTTAACCAACAACAACAAGACCCTTGAACTTAATAATGTTTTACCTAAAAGCGACCAACTAACGGCTAATAAAGAAATCCACAAAGGAGGATGTCCTGAATTAAACTCTGTTGGTAAAATAAACCCTGTTAAACCATTATTATAGATCCAAGTTGCTCTAGATGATTTACTTATAGCATCCCAAAAAAAAGGAAGATCTCTTAATAAGATAGCTTCAGCAATCAGCAAACAAGCAATTAAAATATATAACTGAGAGTATGTTACTTTAGTTAACCGTTTCAACATTTTAGTAAGATATTTAAAAAATAAACACCAATACCCAAAATGTAAAAATTTTGGTTTTAAACATTAAATAAGAAATGCATAACATCACCGTCTTTAACGATGTAATTCTTCCCTTCTACACGCATTTTACCAGCTTCTTTAACTTTAGACTCACTACCAAACTCTTCGTAGTCTTCATAAGCAATTACTTCAGCACGTATAAAACCCTTTTCAAAATCGGTATGAATTACACCTGCAGCCTGCGGTGCTGTAGCTCCTATATTTACAGTCCAAGCACGAACTTCTTTAACCCCTGCAGTAAAGTAGGTTTGTAAATTTAATAATTTATAAGCTGATCGGATTAACTTAGCAGAACCTGGTTCTTCCAAACCTATATCAGCAAGAAACATCTGACGCTCTTCATAATCGTCTAATTCATTTATATCAGCCTCTGTACCTACCGCTAACACTAATACTTCAGCATTTTCATCTTTTACCGCTTCTCGAACTTGCTCTACATAAGCATTTCCTGAATTAGCAGAATTCTCATCAACGTTACAAACATACATCACCGGCTTATCGGTAATAAACTGACTTGGCTTAACAACTTCAATCATTTCATCTTCAGAAAATTCTAAAGCACGAACTGACACTCCCGATTCCAAACCTTCTTTAATTCTTAAAAGTACAGCCTCTTCTTTCTGAGCTTCTTTATTACCCGTTTTAGCGGCTCTTTTAACCTTATCTAGCTTTTTATCAACTGTTTCTAAGTCTTTAAGCTGCAATTCCATATCAATAGTTTCCTTATCTCTAATAGGATTTACATCTCCATCAACATGAACAATATTATCGTTATCAAAACAACGTAAAACATGTAAGATTGCATCGGTTTCACGAATATTAGCTAAAAACTGATTACCTAAACCTTCACCTTTACTAGCTCCTTTTACTAAACCAGCAATATCAACGATTTCAACAGTAGCTGGTAAAACACGTTCTGGATTAACCAAAGATTCCAATTTTTCCAATCTTGGATCTGGTACATTTACAACACCAATATTAGGTTCAATTGTACAAAACGGAAAGTTTGCACTCTGCGCTTTAGCATTTGATAAACAATTAAATAATGTTGATTTTCCGACGTTTGGTAATCCTACGATGCCTGCTTTCATTGAAAACTTATTTTTATTCCGCAGTTAAGGGAATTAATTTTTGATTAATATTAATGATATTCACTATAGAAATAATCTTAGCAAATAATACTTTGTTCAACATGTTATTAACAACCTAACATGAGGGCGCAAATATAACTAAATCTTCAATAGAATATATAGGCTTTACAAAATTTGTTATAGGTAAAAATAAGTCGTGATTATGATCGCTTTAAAACAAAAAAAACCTCAAATAACTATTTGAGGTTTTTAACATTTTTAAGACATAAAACCCTATCTAATTTATGAATCTGGATGCATAAAACGCTGCTTAGCATCTAGCTCTGAAGCTTCTTCAACATGATCATCATCCGGAACACAACAGTCTACAGGGCAAACTGCAGCACACTGAGGCTCCTCATGAAAACCATGACATTCCGTACATTTATCAGGAACAATATAGTAAATCTCATCACTTATAGGTTCTTGCGCTTCATCAGCATCAACTTCTTTTCCATTTGGTAAAACAACATTTCCGTCTAAACTAGTACCATCTTTGTAGCGCCAGTCATCAGCACCTTCATATATAGCCGTATTTGGGCATTCTGGTTCACATGCACCACAATTAATACATTCGTCCGTTATTATAATTGCCATGTTTCTATCTTTTTATTATTGTTCAATTCTTAAAAAGGAATCTGACATCTATATAATCAGAATTAAAACCTTTTGTTGCTCGTTTGCTTTATGTAAATTTGCAACTGCAAAAATAAAGCCAAAACCATTCATAACCAAATCATACATGGAATTACAAAAAAGAATTAACGCCTTTGTAGAATTAGGAAAATTTCTTGACCAATTTTCAAATGAAACGTTTAAAAAAAATGACAACGTTACACATAACGATTTGTTTTTTGATGGTTTCAAACATCAAATTAAATTAGCTCAAGAACAAAACACTTGGTTTACTATTGAGAATTTAAATTACGCTTTCAAAGGATGGGCTAACTCATTAAAAGAAAGCAATATTAATAAATGGCTTTTAAACTATACCTTTAATGATGTTTCAGCTAAAACAGTTGCCATTATTATGGCAGGAAATATTCCGTTAGTTGGATTTCACGACTTTTTATCTGTACTAATTTCTGGACATAACGTTTTGGTAAAACAATCCAGAAACGACAGATCTTTACTACCCTTTTTAGCGAAGTATTTAGAAATAGTTGAACCAGAATTTAAAGGTAAAATCTCTATAACCTCTGAAAAATTAGAAAATTTTGATGCTGTAATTGCTACAGGAAGCGGTAACACAGCTAGATATTTTGAATATTACTTTAAAAACAAACCGTCTATTATTAGAAAAAACCGAAATTCGGTAGCTATTCTTACAGGGAACGAAACAGACAGCGAACTAGAAGCTTTGTCCGATGATATTTTTAGATACTACGGACTAGGCTGTAGAAACGTATCAAAACTACTGGTTCCTAAAGATTATGATTTTCAAAAGTTCTTTAAAGCCATGTACAAATGGCATCCTATTATTCATCAAAATAAATACGCCAACAACTATGATTACAATAAAGCGGTTTATCTAATGAGTGAATTTGATATGCTTGAAAACGGTTTTCTAATGATAAAAGAAGATGCTAGTTATGCATCTCCTATAGCAACTGTTTTTTATGAATATTACGAAAATCTACCAGCACTTACCGATAAACTAAAAACCGATGCTGGTAAAATTCAATGCATTGTAGCTAAAGATATTCTTGATTCTGAAATAAACTTTGGAGAAACCCAAAATCCGCAACTTTGGGACTATGCTGATAATGTTGATACAATTTCATTTTTGTTAAAAATATAGTTAATAAATTATCGAATATTTAACAGCTTTTTTAGGAGAATTTAGCACCTTTGTGGGAATCACAGATAAAAAATATTCCCAATTTTCTGCAGACATACTTCAGGAATAATTTGGAAACATCAAACTAATTTCTCTCATGAAAAGACATAATTTTAGTGCAGGACCTTGCATTTTACCTAAAGAAGTGATGCTTAAAGCATCAGAAGCTATATTAGATTTCGATAACGGACTTTCCTTAATTGAAATTTCACACAGAAGTAAACCTTTTGTTGATGTTATGGAAAAAGCACGTTCCTTAGCATTAGAACTTCTTGGCTTAGAAGGCAAAGGCTACAAAGCCTTATTTTTACAAGGCGGTGCCAGTACTCAGTTTTTAATGGTAGCTTTAAATCTGCTTGAAAAACGTGCTGGATACCTAAACACAGGTACTTGGAGCGACAAAGCTATTAAAGAAGCCAAAATTTTTGATGACATTTATGAAGTAGCTTCTTCAAAAGATGCTAATTATAATTTTATCCCTAAAGGTTACGATATCCCTTCTGATTACGACTACTTTCACTGCACTTCAAATAACACCATATTTGGAACCCAAATGAAATCCTTTCCTACTTGCGATATTCCTTTGGTTTGCGATATGAGTAGTGATATTTTTTCTAGAGAACTAGACTTTACTAAGTTCGATTTAATTTATGCCGGCGCTCAAAAAAACATGGGCCCTGCAGGAACAACACTAGTAGTAGTTCGTGAAGACATATTAGGTAAAGTTTCTCGTAAAATACCTTCTATGATGGACTACAAAGTACATATAGGTAAAAGCAGCATGTTCAATACACCTCCTGTATTTGCTGTATACACATCCATGTTAACAATGGAATGGTTAAAGAATTTAGGTGGTATTTCAGCTATTGAAAAAGAAAACAATAAAAAAGCACAACTATTATATAGCGAAATAGACTTAAACCCACTGTTTAAAGGTTTTGCCATGAAAGAAGATCGCTCAAAAATGAATGCGACTTTTAACCTAACTAATGAAGATTTAAAAGAAACTTTTGAAACTATGCTTGCTGAAGAAGGTATCAATGGTTTAAATGGTCATCGTAGTGTTGGTGGCTACCGCGCGTCTATGTATAACGCTCTACCTTTAGACAGTGTAGGTGTTTTAGTAGACGTTATGAGCGAATTAGAACGCAAAGCATAAAATACAAACATAAAACAACATACAAATATATAGTTCCTATGTAGATGGGAATACAAATCGATTTATTCAATGAAAATATTAGCAAACGACGGGATTTCAAAAAGTGGCGTTGAAGCACTAGAACAGGCTGGCTTTGAAGTTTTAACTACCACAGTAGCACAAGAGCAATTAGAAAACTACATTAACAAGCATAGCATTGCCGTGTTATTAGTAAGAAGTGCAACAAAAGTAAGACAAGATTTAATTGACAACTGCCCTAGCCTAAAAATAATAGGTCGTGGTGGTGTTGGTATGGACAATATAGACGTAGAATACGCTAGAAATAAAGGCCTTCACGTTATCAATACACCTGCAGCGTCTTCTCAATCTGTTGCAGAACTAGTATTTGCACACCTTTTTGGAGGTGTACGTTTTTTACATGACTCTAATAGAAATATGCCTTTAGATGGCGATTCTCAATTTAAATCATTAAAGAAAAACTACGCTAAAGGAGTTGAACTTCGCGGAAAAACTATAGGTATTATTGGTTTTGGACGTATTGGTCGTGAAGTTGCTAAAATTGCCTTAGGTGTTGGAATGAAAGTTATAGCTAGCGATAAGTTTGTTGGTAATGCTACAATAAAAGTAGAATTTTACAACGGACAGTTTATTAATGTTGAAATAGAAACAGAACCTACCGAAGATATTTTCAAGAAAGCCGATTTTATTACCGTTCACGTTCCCGCTCAGAAAGATTATGTTATTACTGAAAAAGAATTTGCTCTTATGAAAGATGGTGTTGGGATTATTAATGCTGCTCGTGGTGGTGTTATTGACGAAGTTGCTTTAGTTAAAGCTCTAGAAAGTGGTAAAGTAGCTTTTGCAGGGTTAGACACTTTTGAAGAAGAACCAACCCCTGCTATTCAAGTTCTTATGAATGGTCGCATGTCTTTAACACCACATATTGGTGCTGCTACTAATGAAGCTCAAGACCGTATTGGAACTGAATTAGCGACGCAAATTATCAGTTTATTAAAAGTAGAAAATTAAGAGTTAGAAGATTTTAGTATCTTAACGCTCTATAAAATCAATAATTAAAAAATAAAATGGCAGGAATATTAGATTTATTAAATAGCGATATGGGTAAAACCATAATTAGCGGTGTTGCAGGTAACTCCAACCAATCTGAAAGCAAAACTCAAGATGTTTTAACCATGGCATTACCTGTATTAATGCAGGCAATGAAACGTAATACAGCATCTTCTGAAGGAGCTGAAGGCCTAATGGGCGCTTTAAACAATAGCAATCATGACGGTAGTATATTAGATAATTTAGGAGGCTTATTTTCTGGCGGTGTAGACCAATCTGTTACCGACGAAGGAGATAAAATTTTAAATCATGTACTCGGAGATAAAAAATCAACTGTTGAGACTGCAATTGGCACCAAAGCAGGTGTTGACTCAAACTCTGTTGCAGAAATACTTAAAGTTGCTGCTCCAATCCTTATGGGCGTATTAGGCAAACAAAGTCGTGAGCAAAACGTCACTAATAGTTCAGGAATCGAAGGACTTCTTGGAGGTTTATTAGGTGGTAACTCACCACAACAAGAGCAAAGTTTTTTAGAATCTATTTTAGATGCTGATGGTGACGGTAGTGTTGTTGACGATGTTGCAGATATGTTTTTAAATAGCGATAAAAAAGACGGTGGAATTAGCGATATGTTAGGCGGGTTTTTCGGTAAATAATAAAAATAACAACCAATAAAGCAAAGCCAGATTTAATATTAAATCTGGCTTTGCTTATTTTAAGAATTTCAGTAAAGTTTTAACTATAATAAATTTTGTATTTTTAATAAAACCTGAATTATGAAAAATTACATTTATTTTATTTCGGTTTTATACCTTATGGCGAGTTGTAAATCAAACAAAAGCACAATTTACAATTCTGAAGTAAGTCAATCCGAACAAGATACCATTCGAATAGAAAATGAAGCCTTAGAATACGAAATTATCATTATAGAAAATGGTTTTGACACCTGGCTAAATAGTCGTGCTAGACCAAGGGATTTTTACACCCAATCATTCTTAGAAGCACGCAACATAGTATATGTTACAGAATGGAATAATCGGGTAATTTCATCTAGATACGATCCAACATTATACGAACTATCAATTGACTACCAACCTACCGTAGATTACGGGTTTGAAGTAAACTATTTACTATACTATTACTTTGTGTTTTTTGAAGAAAAGTATAATCAGAAATTATCTGTTCATAATCCTCAATTTTAAAGTATCTTTGCTCGCAAATTCCTAGTATGAAAAACTTTAAAGAATCATGGGAGATTCAACATAATTGGCAACTTTTATTTCCAGCTATTGGTCTTATAGGACTTTTATATTCTAGCTTTAAACTAACTAATATTTTTCCTTATTCAGACCAACTTATCATACAATTACTATTTACAGTTATCTTGTTTGTATTACTATTAAAAGCAACACTGTGGATTTTCAAAAAACTTGAAAATCGTTGGGTAGTAACTTATAGATGGGAAATTATTCGCATATTCATTGTTTTTGCAATAACAGGCAGCTCTTCGTTATTAATTGGCCGACCTTTAATAGCCTTACTTGGTATTACTAAAGAAAACCTAAACCCTATTATCTACTGGATTTTATTCATTATTGTAGGACTAATATTTTATCAAATCCTATTGGTTAGTTACGGTTGGCTATTTGGTCAGTTTAAATTCTTTTGGGAGTTTGAGAAGAAAATGCTTAGACGAGTTGGATTTAAGCGCTTCCTAGATTAAAAAATTAGAGAGCGCTATTTACTAAAAGATCTGATAGCTCTTAAAAAATCACTTATATAACATGAAAACAATTTTAAATTTCTTGTTTTTGGCTCTAACAACTATAGCAGTTAGCCAAAATAGCATTCAAGGTATTGTTACAGATGCCGATATGGGAGACGGACTCCCGTATGTAAACATTTATTTTCCTCAGTTAGAAAAAGGCGCTACTACTAATGATAACGGTGAGTTTACTATCAATAATCTACCTTCAGGAAACTACACTTTAGTTTACTCATTTGTTGGTTACGAAACTAAATCCATTAACATAACTATACCAACTACCGAGATAATTTCCCTAAGCTTATCTAGCTCTGCAATAGAAATGGAAGCAGTTATCATATCCACACCTTTTCATAAGCTTCAAAGCGATAATGTTATGAAAGTTGAGCGTAAAACCATTAAAGATTTGAAAGCTTCTGGGGCCGTAACGCTAGGTGAAGGTATATCAAATATTGCAGGGGTTGAAGGCATAAGCACCGGATTAGGAATAACAAAACCTGTTATTAGAGGTTTAAGCTCTAACCGTGTATTAGTTTACACGCAAGGTGTGCGACTTGAAAATCAACAATTTGGTGATGAACATGGCTTAGGCTTAAGCGATAATGGTGTAGAAAGTGTTGAAGTTATAAAAGGGCCAGCTTCATTATTATATGGTAGTGATGCTTTAGGTGGCGTTTTATATATTAACCCAGAGAAGTTTGCTTCAGAAAACACATCTGATGCCGATTTTGGAGGCACGTATTTCTCAAATACTCAGGGCTACAACACGAGTGCTGGCTATAAAGCTTCTAGCGATTCTTTTAAAGTGCTATTCCGAGGTAGTATTACAGAGCATTCCGATTATAAAACAGCAGATTACCGTGTGACAAATACCCGTTTTAAAGAACAGGATTTTAAAGCTGGACTAGGGTATCAATCAACTAATTTTAAAACAGATTTCCGATATAATATCAATCACTCAAAAATTGGTATTCCGGAGGGAATTGGCGAGCAATCTACAAACAAAACACCTCTACTAGCTTATCAAGAGCTTACAAATCATATTTTTAGTTCGAAATCCACGGTGTTTTTCAAAAATTCTAAATTAGAATTTAACTTAGGCTACATCTACAACGACCGTAAAGAATTTGAAGACGAACACGAGCATGAAGAACATGATGAGCATGACGGACATGATCATGGTGATGAAGATGAGGATGATCACGACGAAGACCATGATGAAGAAATAGCCCTTGAAGAGTTACACCCTACATTGCAAATGAAATTAAAAACGGCTAATTATGATATTAAATACCACTTACCTGTTTTAGGTAAATTTGAAACCATCGTTGGTGTTCAAGGTATGAATCAAGTAAACACTAATTATGGCGAAGAAATTTTAATCCCAAATGCTACAACTAATGATTTCGGTATTTTAGCCATGTCACATATTCATTTTGAAGAATTTGATATCCAATTAGGAGCGCGTTATGATAACCGTTGGATTCAACTTCAGAATGATTTAAACAAAACATTTAACAGTTTTAATGGCGCATTTGGTATCAAATCTAACTTAAACAAAAATATAACAGCTAGGCTAAACTTAGCAACAGGTTTTAGAGCTCCAAATTTAGCCGAACTAACATCAAACGGAACACATCATGGTACTAATCGTTATGAAGTTGGTAATATCAATTTAAATAACGAACAAAATTTTCAGGCCGACTTAGCTCTAGAATATAAAAATGAACATATTGAGTTTTTTGTAAATGGTTTTTATAATCATATTAATGATTATATCTACCTTTCACCTGACGGTACAGAAATAGATAATGCCCCCGTATATAATTATATCCAAGAAAATGCTGCACTCTATGGTGGTGAAGCTGGTTTGCATTTTCATCCGCATCCGTTAGATTGGTTACATTACGAAAGTAGTTTTGAAACCGTTACAGGAAAACAAGATTCTGGCTCATACCTACCTTTAATACCTGCCAATAGTCTTAATAACACCATTCGTGTAGAAATAAATATTAAACAAAACTCAAACGCTTACGCTTTTATTAAGCTTAAATCTGTGTTTAACCAAACACATGTAAGTGAATTTGAAACACCTACAGATGGTTACAACCTATTAAGTGCTGGCTTTGGTGGACAATTTAAATTATTTAAAAAAGATCTTTCTGTATCCATTACAGGAACAAACCTGACAGATAAAGCATATATAAACCACCTATCACGTTTAAAATCTGATGGTATTTATAATATTGGAAGAAACTTTAGTGTAGGCCTCACCTACTCCTTATAAGTCTTTGATAAAAAAAAGAGTGATTTACAAATCACTCTTTTTTTTGGACTCTATTGTTACGTTCTTTGTTTTAGCAAAATAAAATGTATAGCCCCACATAATCGTAAACGATGGTATAAAATCTAAGAATGGCAATGCTTCTTCTACAAAAGTAAAAGCCGCTGCTATCTTACCTTTTCTTCCCGCATACATCTTACTCATTAAATAAGCTGATAACGGTGCCCATACAAAATCAAATGGTGGAAAAATGTATGAAAAATACCCTAGGGCGTCAAAAACTAAACCAAATAGTAGTTTTTTTGATTTGCTTAATTTCTCTAAATTCATGTAGTATATTATAATTCACATTTATAATAGCAAATTTTATTCCATAAATTAAAAAACAGATTTTTCAATTACACTAAGCCATAAAGACCTAAAAGTTTATTAAAAAACCCATGATGCATTTAACGTTTATTTAAGATAAAATACCCGCCTCTGCCCATAGATTTGCAACAAAACTGTAACAAATCATTTTTTTAGCAATCTTTAAAATAGCAAAAACCAACCAAATGACAACCAAGCTATTTACTATCATATTTTTTATTTGTTGCCTTACTTCGGTAGCACAAGAAAAAAAAGTCTTGCATATTACGCGAGCAGAAACGCCACCTCAAATTGATGCGGTACTAGATGATGATGCATGGAAACAAGCAGAATTAGCTAATAACTTCATACAATTTACCCCAGAAATGGGTATCAAAGAAACGACTGAAACACGAACTGAAGTCAAAATCACATATGATGATGACGCTCTATATGTTAGTGCCTATTTATATGACAACCCTAAGGATATTATGCGCCAATTAACCAGCAGAGACAATTTTGGCCAGTCTGATTTTTTCGGTTTAATATTAAACCCCAATAATGACGGTCAAAATAACACGGAATTTTTTGTGTTTAGTTCCGGAACCCAAGCGGACGCCTTAGAGTCACCAGGTATTGGAGAAGATTTTGGATGGAATGCTGTTTGGGATAGCGCTGTTAAAATAGTTGATGATGGATGGATTGTTGAAATGAAAATACCTTATAGAACGCTACGTTTTTCAAACCAAGAAGTATCTACTTGGGGCTTACAGTTTCACAGACATTACCGAAGAGATCGATCGCAATTTACATGGAATCCTATTGATGTAACTAAAGGTAGCGTTGGTATTTATAATGGAGAACTAAAAGGTTTAACCAATTTAGATCCTCCTACCAGACTAACCTTATACCCTTTTATTTCTGGAATCACTAGTACTTTTGAAGGCAAAACCGAAACACAATTTAATGCCGGAATGGATTTAAAATACGGTATCACAGAAAACTTTACACTAGATGCCACATTAATTCCCGATTTCAGTCAAGCTGGCTTTGACGCAGTCGAACTCAACTTAGGTCCATTTGAACAAACTTTCTCCGAACAACGACAATTTTTCACTGAAGGTGTTGACTTGTTCACAAAAGGAGATTTATTTTTCTCTAGACGTGTAGGTAATCAACCTTCAGGAACTGTTACAACAGATTCGGATGAAAACATAACCGAATTTCCTGAAAAAGTAAAGGTTTTAAATGCTATTAAAGTTTCTGGAAGAACTAAAAACGGTTTAGGTATAGGTGTATTTAACGCCATCACCGGTAAAACTTACGCAACTATTGAGAATACAACCCTCAACACATCACGCGACGAGTTAATTGAACCATTAACTAATTACAATATATTAGTTGTTGACCAACAGTTTAACAAAAACTCTTCTGTAAGTTTAATAAACACAAACGTTACCCGAAATGGACATTTTAGAGATGCTAATGTTACAGGACTTCTAGCCGATTTAACCACAAAGAAAAACACTTACAACTTAGTAACCGAGTTAAAAATGAGCCGTTTAAACTTAGAATCTGGCACAGAAACAGGTTACAGCTATAAATTAGAGTTTTCTAAAGTATTTGGAAATTGGCAATATTGGCTAGGTCATGAATATGCAGATGACACTTACGATATAAACGACCTAGGATTACAATACAGAAATAATTTTAGTAATTATGGCGCAGAAGTGTCCTACCAAACATTCAAACCAACAGGAATATTTAACAACTATTATATCAATGCGTGGATAGATTATAATCGTTTAGCCAATCCAAACACTTATACAGGAAACACTATTGGATTAGCTTTTTCAGGTCAACTTAAAACAATTCATGGGTTTGGTGGTAATATTAGCTTTCAACCAGGAAAACAATATGATTATTTTGAGCCACGTGTAGATGGACGCTATTTTATTTATGAAAATCAATTAAACACGAATGTCTGGCTCTCTTCCAATTATAATAAAAAATTTGCCATAGATGCCAATATCGGAGGTGCTACGCTATTTGAAGAAGATCGTGAAACCAATAATATTTGGTTTAGCATAAGTCCACGTGTACGATTTAATGACAAACTACTCCTTATTTACAGTTATAATTACGATAAAATTAATGACGATCGCGGTTATGCTGATATTATAGATGAAGAGATTATTTTTGGAAATCGTGATAGAAAAACCATTATAAACAGTTTAACAGGTTCTTATAGCTTTAACCCATTTCACACATTAGAATTAACATTTAGAAACTATTGGAGTACTGTTTTATATGATGATAACATTTATTTACTTGAAGAAAATGGCCGTTTAACAGAAACAGACACTACATTTGATGAAGCTGATTTAGATGACCCTAATATAAATTTTAGTACATGGAACTTGGACCTTGGATACACATGGCAATTTGCTCCAGGAAGTTTTTTAACAGCACTTTACAGAAATCAATTGTTTAATCTTAATAAAGAAGCGCGACTAAATTTTAGTAACAACTTTGATAAATTACTAAAACAACCTATTCAGAACGTTGTTTCGTTAAAAATTCAATATTTTATAGATTATAATAACATTAAAAAAGTTTTCAATAAGAAATCAAATTCTTAATTGTAAAGCCATTTAGAATGTAGTACATTGCTTATTCATTTTATTACAATGATTTCAGTAAAAAACCTCCATAAATACTACCAAGATTTACACGTTTTAAAAGGTGTAGAACTAGACATCAAAGTAGGTGAAATTGTATCAATTGTTGGTGCATCTGGTGCCGGAAAAACAACACTCCTACAAATTTTAGGTACTTTAGACAAACCCTCTAAGAAACACGAATTTCAATTTACACTTAACAATGTTAGTGTTAGTGATTTATCAGATAAAAATTTAGCTAAGTTTCGTAATGAAGAAATTGGATTTATTTTTCAATTTCATCAATTACTTCCAGAATTTACGGCAATAGAAAACGTTTGTATTCCCGCTTTTATAAAGAAAACAAATAAAGCAACCGCAGAGAAACGCGCCATTGAATTATTAGATTTCTTAGGACTTAAAGACCGATATCATCACAAGCCAAACCAACTATCAGGTGGTGAGCAACAACGTGTTGCAGTAGCGAGAGCGTTAATTAACAAACCTAAAATAATTTTTGCTGATGAACCATCCGGTAATTTAGATAGTGAATCAGCCGAAAACCTGCATAACTTATTTTTTAAGCTGCGTGACGAATTTGGACAAACTTTCGTTATTGTAACTCATAATGATGAATTAGCAGATATGGCAGATCGCAAACTTACCATGGTAGATGGCCTAATTATAAACGATACTGAAACTGCTTAAAGTTTATTTAAAAAACTCCATTAGCGATATTCTGGATTCTCAAAATCCCATTTCGTTCCATCATCCCAAGATTCTCTAGAATTACCATATTTTGGATACCCTTTTCGTACTTTTAACATCTGTGCCAAATGAAGCAAATTATAAGTCATAAATGTTGTGTTTCTGTTAGTAAAATCGCTATCAAAGCCAACAGGTGAATCTAGTTTCTCATCGTTCCATTCCGTATCTCCATAACTCGGACCAGGCCCTACTTCTCCTATCCAACCGCAATCTGCTTGCGGAGGCACCGAATAACCTACATGTTGTAAAGCATATAAAATTCCCATAGCACAGTGCTTCACACCGTCTTCATTTCCTGTAACAATACAGCCACCTACTTTACCATAAAAAATATACTGACCTTTATCGTTCGTTTTTCCGCTCATAGCATACAAACGTTCTATAAGCTTTTGGGCTTCTGAAGATTTCTCACCCAACCAAATAGGCGTACCAACAATAAGAATGTCGGCATCCATAACTTTCTTGAAAATTGAAGGCCAATCATCGGATTCCCACCCGTGCTCGGTCATATCCGGATAAACACCTACAGCTACGTCTTCATCAATAAAACGAATAACTTCGGTGCTAACACCTTCATTCTCCATAATAGCTTTAGATACATTTATTAGAGAATTCGTGTGACTTTTTTGTGGTGATTTTTTTAAAGTACAATTTATAAATAAGGCTTTTAAACCTTTAAAATTAGGCTTTTCCATAAATTTTGTTTTTCTAAAAGATACAAATAAATACAGTTGCCCTTTTATAAAAAACTGTTAATTAGTTACAAACTAAACTACTAGACTTAACATAATAAATTATTGAATGGCCTAATAGGTTCTTGAAACTAAATAAATTCTGAAACAAATATCCGCTTTAGTTCTTATTTTTCTGGTAGTTGTCATCCCAATTTTTCACTTTTGGCTCGCTTAATTTACCAACCGATTTAGCAACCATCATAGATACAGCAGCATCACCAGTGATATTTACAGATGTTCGGCACATATCTAAAGGTCTATCAACAGCAAAAATTAAAGCTAATCCAGCTTCAGGAATACCTGCTTGAGCCAAAACAATTACCAACATAACCATTCCAGCACCAGGAACCGCGGCACTACCAATAGAAGCTAAAGTAGCCGTAGCAATTATACCTAACTGAACACCAAAACTTAAATCCATCCCAAAAGCTTGAGCTATAAATACAGCTGCAACTGCTTGGTATAAACTTGTACCATCCATATTTATTGTCGCTCCAATAGGCAAAACAAAACTCGTTACTTCCTCTTCTACGCCTAGGTGCTCCTCTACTCGCTCCATAGTAACGGGTAAAGTAGCAGCACTACTACTTGTTGAGAAACCTAGTAATTGAGCAGGACCAATTCCATTAAAGAAAAATTTAGGTGTTTTTTTGGTTACTAAATAAACTAGTAATGCATAAACTAACATCATAAGTCCCAATCCTAATAACACACAAAACGCATACCATCCCAAGGCTTTAAACAAATCCGCACTTGGCGATTCAACAATTAAAGCCGCTAACAAGGCAAATACGCCATAAGGAGCTGCAAGCATAATGAGGTCTATTAATTTCAATATCACTTCATTAAAACTGTCAAAAAATTGTTTTACAGGAGTCGATTTTTCTTCAGGTATAAGAATTAAACCTATACCAAAGAATATAGCAAAGAATATAACCTGAAGCATATTACCATTGTTACTAGCGGCATGAAAAATGTTACTTGGCACCAAATCCTCTAAAGCTTGAAGTGGACCAGCATTTTTCTGTTTCTCAGCATCAGCTATTTTTCCATCAGCATCTCCTTTATAACTCTCTACTAACTCTATACGTGTCTCTTCGGAAATAGATTTTCCTGGTTTAATAATATTAACAACCGATAAACCAATACTAACAGCTATTACCGTTGTTAGTATATAAATACCAATGGTACGCCCTCCCATTTTAGATAATTTTGATATATCTTTTAAATCGGAAACCCCTTTTATCAAAGATCCTAATATAAGTGGCACTGCTATTAATTTCAATAAATTAATAAATATAGTTCCGAAAGGCTTAATCCAATCTGTTACTAATTCACTTCCTGATTCAAAATTCGACATGATTAATGCGAAAACGACACCTAGTACCATTCCTAATATAATCTGCCAATGCAATGCGAGTTTTTTCATATCTAATTGTTAAAAAGTCGTAATATATTATACTATTTGTAAACCTTATTTAAAAGGAAGTAATCTGCTAAAACAAGAGCGGCCATAGCCTCAACAATAGGTACTGCTCTAGGAACCACACATGGGTCATGGCGTCCTTTACCTTGCATATCTACAATTTCTCCTTTAGAATTTAATGCTTCTTGATCTTGAATTACTGTTGCCACAGGTTTAAAAGCTACACGGAAATAAATATCCATACCATTACTAATACCACCTTGAATTCCTCCCGATAAATTAGTTTTCGTACTACCATCTGTATTAAAAAGGTCATTATGCTCAGTTCCTGTCATTTTTGCACCACAAAACCCACTACCATATTCAAATCCCTTAACGGCATTGATTGATAGCATAGCCTTACCAAGTTCAGCATGAAGTTTGTCAAAAACAGGCTCGCCAAGACCTACAGGCACATTTTGCAACACACAAGTTATCGTACCGCCAATAGTATTCCCTTCTTTCCTTATTTCTTTAACTTTAGCAATCATGCGGTTTGCCGTTTCAGTATCTGGGCAACGTATAGCATTGGATTCAATTTTAGAAAAATCTAAATCCTGATATGGTTTTTCTAAAAAAATATCACCAACAGATGATGTATAAGCAGAAATTTTAATGTCTTTTAAAAATTGTTTGGCTATAGCTCCTGCTACAACTCGTGATGCTGTTTCTCTTGCAGAACTACGTCCACCTCCGCGATAATCACGAACACCATATTTTTTATCATAAGTGTAATCGGCGTGACTAGGTCTGTAAACATCCTTAATATGCGAGTAATCTTTTGACTTTTGATTGGCATTTTGAATACTGAATCCTATAGGTGTCCCGGTTGTTTTACCTTCAAAAATTCCAGATAAAAATGCTACGGTATCAGGCTCTTTTCGTTGCGTTACTATATCTGACTGTCCAGGTCTACGTCTATTTAATTCATCTTGAATAGCATTAAAGTCTAATTCTAAACCAGAAGGACATCCATCAACAACTCCACCAATAGCTACGCCATGTGACTCGCCAAAGGTTGTTAACTTAAACAAATTTCCAAAAGAATTGCCTGCCATAAATTTAATTTTATCTGCTAAAGTACTTGTATTATCACAGAAACAAAAATGCTTTTGTGCTTATAGGCAATAATTAGCATCTAATTAGCTAACAATTATTTAACAAATTCCTCACAACTAAATAATTAGCACTTAATATTTAATTAATAATCAATCCTGATATTAGCGGCATAATTTTAAGAAACTTGAAACTCAAACGAAAAATAGAGATAGCCGTAATTTCTGACGTACACTTAGGTACGTATGGTTGTCATGCCAAACAACTATTAACCTATTTAAGTAGTATTCAACCCAAAAAACTTATTTTAAACGGTGACATTATTGATATTTGGCAATTCAACAAACGGTATTTCCCAAAGTCCCATTTAAAGGTTATCAAAAAAATCATGGATATGGCTGCTAATGGCGTAGAAGTCATATATATTACAGGTAATCATGATGATATGCTCCGTAAATTTAGTGACATGACTATCGGAAACATCTCTATAGTAGATAAAGCTGTTTTAGAACTAGATGGAAAAAAAGCATGGTTTTTTCATGGTGATGTTTTTGATGCATCTATTCAGAATGCGAGATGGTTAGCAAAACTTGGAGGTTATGGTTACGATGTATTAATCCTAATAAACCGATTAATAAACTGGTGTTTAGAACGCTTAGGAAAAGAAAAATACTCTTTATCAAAACGTATTAAAAACAGTGTAAAATCGGCACTTAAATATATTAGTGATTTTGAAAGTGTTGCAAGCGATTTAGCTATTGAAAACGGCTATGACTATGTTGTATGCGGACATATACATCAACCAAAAATGTTAATTAAAGAAAATAAGTACGGTAAAACAACCTATTTAAACTCAGGCGATTGGGTTGAGAATTTTACTGCACTAGAATATCAATTTAAACGCTGGAAAATATATCATTATAACCATGATAAATTATCGCCATTCTTTGCCGATAGTGATGTTAAGGAAGCCGAGGTTAATGATTTAATTGCAGCAATAACTATAGTTAAAAAACATAAATAAGAATTAAATTAGCGCCGCTTTTAAAATACTTATTGGATGAAATGCTTCTCTTTGGGTTCCATCTTTAATTTGATGCCTACAGCTAGTTCCATTTGCTGCTATAATTGTGGTTTCCGGACTTTTACTAATAGCAGGAAATAAGGTTTGATTTCCAATTTGCATACTTACTTCATAATGTTCTTTTTCGTATCCGAAACTTCCGGCCATACCACAACAACCACTTGGTATAATAGTTACTTTATAATTTACAGGTAAATTCAATATGTCAAAACTAGACTTCTGACTACTTAATGCTTTTTGGTGGCAATGGCCATGAAATTTAATCACCTTATTTTCAGAAGTAAATTGAGAAGGCTTTATAAATCCTAATTCTATCTCCTTTTGTAAAAACTCTTCAATTAACAAACAATTTTTAGCAAGTGTTTTGGCTGCTTCTTTGTCCGTTGCTAATTTTAAATACTCATCTCTAAAAGTTAAAATGGCAGATGGCTCAATACCAATTAATGGCGATTCATCTGAAATAATTTTCGAAAAGATTGCTACATTTTCATTCGCTAATTTCTGTGCTTGTTTTAAGAATCCTTTAGATATAAAAGCGCGACCAGATTCACGATGCTTTACGTATTTAACATCATAGTTTAACGCTTCTAATAAGGCAATTGCATCTTTACCAATTTGAGTATCTAAAAAATCCGTAAACTCATCAATAAAGAAATAAACAACTTTCTTTTGTTTTTTAAGTTCTTGACTTTTAGACATATTAACACATCTACTTAAAGGTTTGTTTGAAATTAAAGGCAATGTTCTATTTATAGCAATACCTAAGTTATTTTTAATAACACGACTTGTTACCTTGTTTGTAAACATATAATTAGAGATTCCCGAAACACGACTAGCAAAACCATTCAAGTCATTATTATATGCAAATAATTTAGTACGCAATGAACTCCCGTTTTCTTTCTGATATTGATATTCAAATTCAGCTTTTAAACTAGCAACATCTACACTACTAGGACATTCTGATGCACATGCTTTACAACTAAGACATAAATCGAAAACATCTTTTAATTCATTGTGATTAAATTTATTTCGTTTATTAGAGGTCGTTAAGAATTCTCGCAAAGCATTAGCACGAGCACGCGTTGTGTCTTTTTCATTTTTGGTAGCTCGGTAACTAGGACACATAACACCTCCAAATTCAACCGATTTCCTACAATCTCCAGAACCGTTGCACTTTTCCGCTTCCCTTAAAATCCCTAAAGATCCAGAAAAATCTAACAAGGTATCAACCTGTGGTTCTTCTCTATTAGGTTTATAGCGTAAATTTTCATCCATAGGAAGCGCATCAACAATTTTCCCTGGATTAAAAATATTAAGTGGATCAAAAACCGACTTAATATACTTTATAATCTTATAATTATCAGGCCCAATCATTATTGGTATAAATTCTGCACGAACAATACCATCACCATGCTCACCACTCATCGAACCATTATATTTCTTTACCAAATGAGCCACATCGGTTGTTATCTTTCTAAAAAGTATAACATCCTCTTTCTTTTTTAAGTTTAGTATAGGTCTCAAATGTAATTCACCTGCACCTGCATGAGCATAATAAACAGCCTCTTGATTATACCCATTCATGATTTTTGTGAAATCGGTTATATAATTGGCTAAATCGGGTATAGATACAGCTGTATCCTCTATACAAGCAGCCGATTTCTTATCACCAACAATATTCCCTAATAACCCTAAACCTGCCTTACGAAGCTCCATAGCTTGGTTAATAGCTTCATCCTGAAGAACAACTTGAGCATAACACAAATTAACAACTTCAGAGTTTTCTTGTAGCGCTATAATAGCCTTATTTAAACCGTTAACAGAATTTTCACGGAGTTCGCACATTAAAATAGCTTCCGGATCACCAATAATAAACTGTCTGTTTTGTTGTTGTGTTTTATTGTGTTTCGTTAAATCTAAAATTGTTTTGTCTAACATTTCACAGGTATGCAAATTATATTGCATAACGGTTTCAACAGACTTCAAACAAGATTCTATTGAATTAAAATGCAAACACACTAAAGCTGATTCTGTTGGTGGTAACAAATCTAACTTTAAAGTGATTTCGGTTGTAAAGGCTAAGGTTCCTTCACTTCCGGTTAGTAATTGACACATATTAAAATCTGTCTCAGAATCAGAAAAAACGTTAGATTCTATAAGTTTATCAATAGCATACCCTGTATTTCTCCTATGAATTTCAGGTTTTGGAAAAGCTTCAATTATTTGTTTTTGAATAGTTTTAGATTCTAAAGCTTCATAAAGTGCTTTATAAATTTGCCCTTCAAGGTTTGTTAATTTGGAACGCTTTAAAAAATCGGTTTTAGATATAGCTGAAAAACTAGCTTCACTCCCATCACTTAAAATGGTTTGTAACTTTATTACTTTATCTCGTGTAACACCATATTGTATTGAAGTCGTTCCAGATGAATTATTACCTACCATACCTCCAATCATGCATCTATTTGATGTGGATGTATTGGGCCCAAAAAATAAGCCATAAGGTTTTAAATAATTATTTAAAACATCACGAACAACTCCAGGTTGAACTGTAACTGTCTTATCAGCTTCATTAAAGGCCAATATGTTATTAAAATATTTTGAAATATCGACCACAATACCCGGTCCCACACATTGCCCTGCTAAAGACGTTCCTGCGGCTCTAGGAATAAGTGACACCTGATGCTTAGCAGCAAACTTGATGAGTGTTTTAATATCCTCAGAATCTTTAGGGTATGCAACTGCAAGTGGTAGAATCCTATATACAGACGCATCAGTAGCATAAATAGATTTGAGTAAATTATCGGTAAACAAATCGCCTTTCAAGCTATTGTTTAATTGGGTTAGATGCTGTTTCACTGCTTTAATTATTATGGATTGATAAAGCTAAAAAGAATTTCAATAACATTAAGTATTTAATATTTTTTTTACTTAATTGGACATCTGTTTTAATATTTCACACGTAAATTAATTAACAAAAAAAGAAAAAGAGTTTATGAAAATATCACATTTATTTTTTGCTGCCTTTTTAGGCTTATTTACTAGTAGTTTTGCTCAAGAAATATCGAAAAATGCTATCGGATTACGTTTAGGCGATAGTGATGGTTTTGGTGCAGAAATATCATACCAACGTGCATTATCTGAAAGCAACAGAATTGAAGTTGATTTTGGTTGGCGAGACGGGCGCGATTATGACGGTTTTAAATTAGCGGGTTTATATCATTGGGTATGGAATATTGAAGGTGGGTTTAATTGGTATGCAGGTCCAGGATTAGGTTTTGGTTCATACAAGTCTGAGTATTATGACAATTTTAATAACCGCTATAAAGATACTGATGCTTTTGTTTTTTTAGCAGGAAATGTTGGTATCGAATACAGTTTTGATTTCCCATTACTTTTATCCTTAGATTTCAGACCTGAACTTGGTTTTGGAAGCTCAGATTACGATAATAATGATTTGGATTTTGATATTGGCTTAGGCGTACGTTATCAATTTTAATATTACCATTTATTCAATAATAAAAAATGACACCTAAATGGTGTCGTTTTTTATTTTATTAAGTGATGTAACTAGCCTGAGTTTATACTTTACTAGCTATTAAGGTTTTCTCATATATGGCTTCGTATTGAGGCACTATTTTAGAAATATCAAACATTCGAGCTTGCTCGGTTGCTTGTTGCTTAAATGTGTTAAGTATATTGGTGTCTTTAAGTATAGACAAGGCGTTCGTGCTCATATCATCTACATCTCCTACATCACTTAAATATCCTGAAACACCATGGATGTTAACTTCAGGAATCCCTCCTGAATTACTTGAAATAACCGGAACTCCAGAAGCCATAGCTTCTAAAGCTGCTAAACCAAAACTTTCTGTTTCAGAAGGTAAAATAAACAAATCTGAGAAGCATAAAATTCTATCTATTTCATTACTATTTCCTAAGAAAACTACTTTATTTTCAATACCTAACTCTATAGCTAATTTTTCGGCTGCCTCTTTTTCTGGCCCCTCACCAACCATCATTAACTTAGCTGGTAATTCTTTTTGAATATTATAAAATACTTTAACAACATCAGCAATTCGCTTTACAGGCCTAAAATTACTTATATGTGTAATTATAAATTCATCATCTTTAGCCATCATTGCACGTTGACAATCGGTAAAACCATTTAAATGTTTGGCAATATCTATAAAGTTTGTAACCACTTCTATTTCTTTTTTAATAGGAAATAATCGTAGTGTATCTTGTTTTAGGCTTTCAGAAACGGAAGTTACAGCATCTGAGTTATTTATACTAAATGCTACTGCCGATTTATAGAACGGGTGGCTCCCAACTAATGTTATATCGGTACCATGCAAAGTTGTTACAATTGGTACTTGAATACCTTCTTCTTCTAACATTTTTTTAGCCATGTATGCAGCATAAGCGTGCGGAATAGCATAATGCACATGCAGAACCTCTATATTATGAAGTTTAACCATATCTACTAACTTACTAGATAGGGCTAGTTCATAGGGTTGATAATGAAATAAAGGATATTCAGGAACAGTTACTTCATGAAAGTGTACATTACTACCCAATAACTCTAATCTTACAGGCTGTTTGTAGGTGATAAAATGAACTTCATGGCCACGTTTTGAGAGTTCAATACCTAATTCTGTAGCTACTACACCACTTCCACCAAAGGTTGGATAACATACTATTCCTATTTTCATTATTTTTTTATTTGGTTGGTCGTAATAACTTGTTTTTCTATACAGCGTAATGAAAAGTTATTCAATAATAGCTTCATAAATTAAAGCTTGAATATCTGTTCGAATATTTTCTTTTAATAAAGTATTAGTACCTGCTTTAGGGAATGTTCTATTAGCTAGAAATACATATACAATTTCTTGGTCAGGGTCAGCCCAAGCATAGGTTCCTGTAAACCCCGAATGTCCAAAACTAGACATGGATACACAACCACAAGTTGGCCCATTAGTTCCTAGTTGGGGTTTATCGAAACCAACACCTCTACGGTTATCATTTTCGCAATAAAAACAAGTATTAAACTTATCTAATGTTTCTGCTTTAAAATAGCGTTTACCACCGTAATATCCTTTTTGCAAATACGTTTGCATGATTTTAGCAACATCATTTGCGTTACTAAAAATTCCTGCATGACCGCCAATACCACCTTGCATAGCAGCCCCCATATCATGCACATATCCTTGAACTTTTTGATATCTGAAATAATCATCCATTTCAGTTGGTACAATATTTAAATCACTAAACTTATTATTCGGATTATAGGTTGTTAAGTTAGCTCCTAAAGAGTTATAAAAATGGTCCTGAACTAATTCATCTAATCCCTTATCATAATATTGCTCAATGTATTTTTTAAGAATATAATACGGTAAATCACTATAGCGGTAACGTTGTGTTTTTAGTAAATCGCTTTCTCTAATTATTTTCTGCATACTATCTTGATAGTCGGCACGTATATATAATTCATTAGCTACTTTAACTGTAAATTGCCCACTAGGCGATTTTTTATAATACTTTGGATCTGGTTTCTTATTATCGTCTAATGTCGCAAAATAGAAAGGTATCCATGGGCTCAAGCGCGCATAATGTGATAACATCTGCTTTAATGTAATGTCCTTTTTATTAGAATTTTGATATTCAGGAAGTATCTCAGATAATTTTGTATCTAAGGACACAATCCCTTTTTCCTCAAGTTCCATAATTAATGGTAAGGTTGCCAATATTTTAGTTAATGAAGCTACATCATACATATCATTAAACTTTACAGCTTCCGAGCTACTATCATACGTATGTCTACCAAAATTTTTATTGTATATCACCTTCCCTTTTCTTGCAACTAGCAATTGAATTCCAGGTGTCATTTTTTCATCAACAGCACGTTGAGCTAATGCATCAATTTTATTTAGTTTGGTACTACTCATTCCTACACGCTCAGGAACAGCATATCCTAAACGAGATAAACTTGGCAATGTGATACCATGTTCAGCTTTATAACCATTTCCTACAGACACCGGTAATTTACCGTGTGCTTTAACTGCTCCGAATAATACTTGAGCAGAAACGTCTTGAGCAATAGCACTATTCTGATAACTAACTACTAAACCTTCAATATTCTCTAAGGTTTTAACATCTAATAAAGCGTATGGCCTCACAAAAATATCCAGAATAACATTATTAGTTCGTGCTATTTCATATAACCACACCAACTGCTTATCTGTAAACTTATAACTTTTCCAAGGGTTTGCGTTGGAACGATGAAAACCAATAACAACGGTATTATATCCTTTAAGTTCTTCTATTACTTCATCTAGTTTTTGCCCTTTAACTTCATGAACTTTACCATATTTCTGTAATCCTTTCAAAAAATCGGAACCATCAGCATCACCTAATTTTAAATAAGCTATCTTTTTTGTTTCTAAAGCTCTAATAGGTAAAACATCATTTTTATTCTTTACAATCGTTACGGCATTTTCCATGAGCTTTTCATAAAGCGCATCATCTTCTACTCTATTTAAATCTTCAACTAGATTATCCAGTTTTACAGGTTGAAATTTATTTAACTCTACTTTATACTTGGCCTTTAAAATTTTCTTAACTGAATGCGCTAAACGTTCTTCAGTAATTTGTCCGGTAGTATATGCTTCTTTTATTTTAGTTACAGCTTTTGGTACATTTTCAGAAATAAGAAGAATATCGTTACCCGCTAAAAATGCTGCTAAATCTATATCGCCTGGCGTATCAAAGTTAGCAACACCTTTCATATTTAAGGCGTCTGTAAATATTAACCCTTTGAACCCCATACGTTCTTTAAGAATATCAGTTATAATGTGTTTCGATAAAGACGAGGGTAAACCTGCTTCAGGATTTAAAGCCGGTACATTTAAATGTGCAACCATAATACTGGAAACACCATCTTTAATTAAGCGCGCATACGGATACATTTCTATAGAATCCAGGCGTTTTAAATCTACATCAATTGTTGGTAACGCTTTATGAGAATCAACCTCCGTATCACCATGGCCTGGGAAGTGTTTAGCACTTGATAAGATTCCAGCATCGTGCATGCCTTGCATAAAAGCGCTTCCTTTTTCAGTAACATTAGTACGATCTTCTCCAAAAGAGCGGTTACCTATAATTGGATTTTTAGGGTTTATATTAATATCCACATCTGGAGCAAAATTAAAATGAACTCCTAATCGTTTACAGTGCTCTCCAATATGGTAACCCGTTTTTGCAACCAAATGGTTATCCTTTATAGCTCCTAAAGTCATATTCCATGGAAATGCATAAGTTGAATCTAAACGCATGCTTAAGCCCCATTCGGCATCCATACCAATAAGAAGTGGCACCTTGGCTACAGCTTGTAAGTTATTATTAAATTTAGCTTGACTAACCGGATCTCCTTTTGAAAATATAATACCACCAATATGGTTTTTAGTTACCATTTGACTTATAATATTCTCGTGCTTTAAACCTTTATTGGAAAAGGCTTGTACCATAAAAAGTTGACCAATTTTCTCATCTAATGACAATCCGTTATATACACTATCAACCCATTTCATTTGCGCGTCGGCATCTGGTGTTAATAATGGATCTGGTGTTTGAGAAAACCCCATGAAAGGCGTTAAAATAATTAAAGCTAAAACAAGTATATATCGCATATAACGAGGGATAATTTAAAAATATTCAATAAAATTTATGACAAATTACCATTTTTGATAGAAAAGTACACAGACTTTAAGATAGAATTATAATACCATTTAAAGTTAAAAGTTTTCTAAACAAAATAAAGTTCTAATAGTGTATATCCTTATGTAGAATAAACGAAAAAACACAAGCTATATCTTAAAAAAAGACGAGTGACTTAGATAGGTCTTACTTTACAAAACGTCCATGCCAACTTTCACTAGCAGGCACTTCCCAATGCTCATTAAATTCAGCAATATTATTTACTAAATTATTAAAAACTATTGTGTTTTTAGATATGGCGCGGTCTTTGGCCATTTTTCTGAAATCTGATAATGTTTTATAAGCTATAAAATCACCTTGCTTATATGAAACATTCATTTTATCCATTAAATCAACTTGGTAATCCTTTTCTAATTCTTGTATAAAGTGAACAGAGGCATCAATTGAGCATCCTGTGGCTTTATTTAAATTCTGATTCAGTGCTAAAACGATAAACCGTTTATATTTAATAGTAAACCCTCCTTGTAAATCAGCGCCGTGAGCTGTCCAATTCTCTATAAAATTATTTAATTTATTTTGAATTTCTTCAATTTCGGTATCTGTAAACGTTCTATTTGCTTGATAAATCCAAACTCGTGATTCTTCTGGTAATGAACTAAAATCTACTAACATTTTCTTTTTATTTCTTTTTTACTTTAATATTTAAAAGCGTCGTACAAATTCCAAAACTAAAAAAATAGAATACAAATTGTTTCCAGTTAAATGGACTATAATCAGATAGTCCAAATAAAGCCATAATTCCTGCAAATAAAAAACCTTGTACTGCTCCTAAAATTAGAGCTTGCTTATGTTTTTTAAATAGAGCCATAGCTAATGATATTTTGCTAACAACATGAGACGTTCTAGTTACGAGTAAAATTATAATAGTGTAAAATTTTATATGAAAACAACAAGCTTGTATTATGCTTGCCAATATTGACTAAATTTAATTACGAAACTTACAAAGGACTCATAAAAAAAACTCTAAGAAGCAAACTCCATTTTAAAGCTATTTATTGCGCTTTTGCTCTTCTTTTTTGACTTTTCGATATGCCATATAGCCATTAAAACTTCCGAATAGCACAAAATGCAGTGCAAATTTCCAGAGTAAAAATGGTCGGTCCATAAAATGATCAAATATTAACATCACTAAAGCAAACATTAAGCCTGAAATAGCCCCTAATTTTATATATGTTTTATTTCGTTGAAAAAAGCTCATAATTTTAAAGGTCTTCAGCGTTTGCTATTAGTTCGGCAATATCCATAACTTCAATATTTGCTTCTTGATCTTTAGCTTTAACTCCATCGGTCATCATGGTGTTACAAAATGGACAACCTGCAGCAATAATTTCTGGTTTAGTTTCAATAGCTTGTTCTGTACGCTTTACATTAATGTCTTGGTTTCCTTTTTCTGGTTCCTTAAACATTTGTGCTCCACCTGCTCCACAACATAAACCACGACTTTTACAGCTTTTCATTTCAATTAATTCGGCATCAAGCTTACGAATTAACTCACGAGGAGCCTCATAAACACTATTGGCACGACCTAAGTAACAAGGATCATGAAACGTTATACGTTTACCTTTAAACTGTCCACCTTCAATAGTTAAACGTCCATCAGCTAATAGTGATTTTAAAAATTGAGTATGGTGCATAACCTCATATTTACCTCCAAGTTCTGGATACTCATTTTTCATGGTATTAAAACAATGCGGGCATGTAGTTACAATTTTGGTAACTTCATAAGCATTCAATACTTCTATGTTGGTTACGGCCTGCATTTGAAATAAAAATTCATTTCCACTACGTTTTGCAGGATCCCCTGTGCAACCTTCTTCGCTACCTAAAACGGCAAAATCAACATTAGATTTGTTAAGAATTCTAACAAATGCTTTCGTTATTTTTTTTGCTCTATCATCAAAACTTCCAGCACAGCCTACCCAAAATAACACTTCTGGTTTTTTGCCTTCCGCCATATATTCTGCCATTGTAGGCACTTTAAGTTGTTCGCTCATAATATATTTTATTCATGTTTACCATCATCAAAAACTTGGATGGTTACTTTTTTATCAACTAAATCTGTAAATTTCCCTTTATAACGAGTCGCTTTCACTAAATGATTATCTATCCAATGATAATTTCCGCCTCTTGGTTTACCCATTAATAAGCTATGGAATTTAAAACCATGTTTATTTAACCAGGTTTCTGTTACTTCACGGTGTTCTTCCGTTCTTGAAGTGAAAAAACAAATTAAATGTCCGTCATTATACCATTTATTACAAGTTGCTAATGCATCTGGAAAAGGCTCACAAGTTGCCATACGCTCAGGCTCTTCATTAGGAACATCTTCAGTAATTGTACCGTCAATATCTATTAAATAGTTCTTAACACCTTCTGGGAGTATTGGACTAATTTTTTCACCTGCCTCTACTTTTTCGTGCAATAGTTTATCGGCGTCTTCTCTTTTCATTTGGGTATAATTTAACGGTTATATTTATAAAAAATCAATCTATAGTTTCTTCATTAATGGCTAAAAAATCTCCTTTATCAATGCGGATAATTATTGCCAGTTTCTTTTCCCCGTTTTCTAAAATATTTTCGGGATCATAACGTTCATCATACGCACGTCTTAAAGCTGCGTAACCAATACTGCTCGTTTGTTTATCGGTGCAATAATCACAAAAAACCTTTAATAGCTTGATATCTTTAGCTATCTGCTCTTTGTATGTAATTTGTGTGTACACTTTAATTTGTAAGGAATCCTTGGCATAGCTTTGAGCATATACATCTGTAATTCCCAAAATCAAGAATACTCCTGTTATTAAACTATATATATAAAATTTTTTGTTAATTCTTACTTCTTTAAATGGTTCTTAAAACTGATAACGAAATCTTAGTTATTTAGAATAGATTGGTTGTCTATTATTCATCTTTCCAATTTAAACGATCCATTTGGTTGTAAGGCCAAGGCGCTGCGTTGTTTTCAATATTTGTCATCATATTATTTAATTCCATCGGTGCAGCACTCTGCTCCATTACTAAATATCGACGCATTTCCATAATTATAGAAAGTGGGTCAATACTTATAGGACAAGCTTCTACACACGCATTACAAGACGTACACGCCCAAAGCTCCTCTCGTGTGATATAGTCATCTAATAGCTGCTTCCCATCATCTTGAAAAGTTCCTTTATTGGCATCAATATTTTTTCCAACTTCTTCCAATCTGTCACGGGTATCCATCATAATCTTACGAGGTGATAATTTTTTTCCCGTTAAATTAGCCGGACATTCACTTGTACAACGCCCGCATTCTGTACAGGTATAAGCATTTAAAAGTTGTACCCAATTTAAATCTTGAACATCCGATGCTCCAAATTTTTCAGGAACATCCGAGGCGTCATCTTCAGCTGGTGCTGCAAACGGATCGGCATCCGGATCCATCATCATTTGAACCTCTTTTGTTACAGCTTCTAAATTATTAAGTTGTCCTTTTGGTTTAACTTTTCCGTAGTACGTATTAGGAAAAGCTAATAAAATATGTAAGTGTTTAGAGTAGTATAAATAATTTAAGAACGCTAAAATCCCAACTATATGCAACCACCAAGCAGAACGCTCAACCATATGCAATGTTCCTTCAGACATACCACTAAATAACGGTGCAATAAACTGACTCACTACATTACC
This sequence comes from Algorimicrobium bowmanii, assembly GCF_054031195.1. The sequence goes on along the minus strand of NZ_CM132929.1, from coordinate 1,696,243 downwards.
TGTATCCATATTTTGAAATGTAACATCGGTAGCGTTCATAACTAAAAACAATGTCATTAATACCATTTCAAAATAAAGAATGATATTACCATCATTTTTAGGCCAACCAGTCATTTCAGATTTCCAAAATCGTTGAATTTTGATAATGTTTCTTCGAATCCAAAATACAGTAACAGCTACAAATACTAAAGCTGCTAAAACCTCAAATGAACCAATTAAAAAACCATAAACTGAATCCGGTAGTACACTAGAAAAAATTCGGTGACTCCCCGTTAAACCATCAATAATAATTTCAAGGACTTCAATATTTATGATAACAAAACCTACATAAACAACAACATGTAAAAACCCCGATACAGGACGTTTTACCATCTTACTTTGCCCTAATGCAATATTAATCATGTTTTTCCATCGCTCGGAGGTATTATCACTAACGTCAACATCTTGACCTAGTTTAATATTTCGCAACAATTTTCTAACGTTGTTTGCAAAATAGCCAATACCTATTATAAGTGCTATGGCAAAAAGTATGTTAGGAATATAATTCATGGTTAGTTTTGTTTATTCTCTTTCGTTTTCTGGTTTCTCGTAATCATCTTTATTTTTCCCTCCAAAAACAGATACATTAACATATCGTTTTGGATTTAATTTAAAGTCTTGAAGTAATTCTTTTAATTGCATTGAAGCGACTTCTAAATTATTATAAAGTTTATCGTCTTTTAATAGTAATCCCATAGTGCCATCACCGTTCTCTAAACCTGAAAGCAAACTATTTACATTAGCTAAAGTACCATCTAGATTATTAAGCGTATTTGCTATATCAGCTTGTTTTAAATCAGCAGTTACACCTGCTAAATTATTACTTATAGAGTCGAAATTTGAAATCACAGAAGCTAAATTAGCTTCATTTTTAGCTACCAAACCATTAACAGATTGTGACAGCGCGTTAAAGGATTTTATAGTAGCGTTAAGTTCTGCTATAGCATTTTTTAAGCCTTGATCAGAATCGTCATTCAAAATATCATTAACTCCTATAAGTAGAGTATCTGCAGATTTAAGTGTAGTACCTAAGTCATCACTTATATCAGAGAAATTCCCTGTTAATTGTTGAACAAGTCCCATTTCTACTTCTGACGGAAAAGCATCACCATCTGCAGCCATTTGAGACTCCTTTCCAGGAACAATAGCCAAAGCATTATCACCCAATAAACCTGATGAATACAAACGTATTTTACTGTCCTTAGGAAATTTTAAATCGTTATCTACAGTAAATGACACACGAGTTTTACCAGATTCTGGCACGTATTTAATATCCTTTATTTGTCCTATAGTGTTACCTTTTATAGTAACTGCTGAAGATTTTACTAACGCATTATAATCAAATTCGGTATAGTAGGTATTTGCGCCATCTATAAGATTTACACCTTTAAGGTAATTGATTCCAAAAACCAGAAAAATGATTCCTGAGAGTACCAATATGGCGGTTTTAACTTCTTTTGATATTTTCAAAGTAATATTATTTAGTTATTAAACAAAATTAGAAATAAATTTATAAAGAATGATACTAATTTACATATCATTTTACGACCTCCGATACCGGAATTTGTTGGTCGTTTTTAAATGCGACTATAAAACAACCTGTATAACCACTTGATTCTGCTTGCGATTTTAGCGTTTTAGCTTCAGTATAATCTGAAGTTGAACCGTAATAATATTTGTATAAAGCATCTACTTTAACTCTTGAAACAGGATCTAACCCCTTAAAATTATAAGGCTTCTCCATAATTTTACGCGAGCTAGCAGCTATTTGAACTTTAAACGTTATGCCTTCGTAAATTTCTGCAGATTGTGAATTTTGTGATATGGATTCATTTAAAATCTCAGGTTGAAAAAAATCACCTACATTTTGATCTAAATTATCCTTATAATGTAAAATAGCTTCTTTAATGGCTAATGCCATTTCTTTTTGGCCAGTATTAGAGTTTAGATAAGCACCTTCATGTTTACTTGTTAAAAACCCTGTTTCAATTAAAACACTAGGCATATAAGTGTTATGTAACACCCAAAAGCCCGCCTGTTTCACTCCACGACTCTTACGTTTTAGCTTACCTGTAAAATTGTTTTCAATATAACTTGCTAATTGAATACTCTGATCTAAATACTCTTCTTGCATCAAAGTTAAACCTATTAATGATTCGGGGGAGTTAGGATCAAATCCTTCATAATGCTTTTCATAATCGTCCTCTAAAAAGATAACTTCATTTTCTTTTTTAGCAATATTAAAATTCTGTTTATTAGCATGCAAACCTAAAACAAAGGTTTCTGTACCATAAGCACTATTAGAAAAAGCATTGCAATGCACAGATACAAATAAATCGGCATCAGCTTTATTTGCTATAGCTGCACGACCTCTTAAGGTTATAAAAACATCCGTCTTACGGGTATAAATAACCTTAATGTTTTTATTCTTCTCAAGCTCCTTACCTACCTGCAACACAATATTTAAGGCAATGTTTTTTTCCTTATAACCATTCCCTAAGTTCCCTGGATCATTCCCTCCATGACCAGCATCGAGAACAACCACGAACTTATCTGTATCATTTTGAGCAAATGTGAAATTCACACAAAATAGTGTTAAAAGAAGCGTTGTAAATAAGAAATTTAAATAGCTATTCGTTTTCATATAGGTTATAACAACTTTTTATTTTGTTTATTTTAATTATGGAATTTTTAGATATATTAATTTAATCACAAAAAATATATGTAATTTTGGCAATTCAAAAACCGAGCCATACTTTTACAAAAATACATTTAAAAGCGTTGCGTACAAACAACTTTCACATACTTTTTGCCCTAAGTTTTACAGTGTTTATAAACACTTTTAGCTTTAGCCAAGACCTACCTAAATCCGGAATTCAGGTTGAGTCCACAAAAAACAGCGATAGCTTAAATGTTAGCATTGGTGCTTCTGAAAAGTCTATTCTCTCAGAAAAAGAGCAAGACTCTATAGTTAACGACTCTGTAAAACCTAAAAAAGGCCCTATTTCTGGCCCCATTAAGTATAAAGCTACAGATAAATCGTCATTTAATAATAAAGAACAAAAATTATATCTCTACAACGAAGCCGAAGTTTATTACGAAGACATGGAACTTAAGGCTGGTGTAATAGTTGTAGATTATAACACCAATGAAGTATTTGCTAAGGGTATCGTAGACTCCGCTGGTGTTTATACCCAGGCTCCAGTTTTTAAACAGGCTGACAATGAAGTAAAACCCGACTCTATTAAGTTTAATACAAAATCGGAAAAAGCTTTAATTTATAATTCGAATACGGAACAGGGCGACATAAAAATATTTGCTCCTATCACAAAAAAAGTAAATGACTCGGTCATATTTCTACATAAAGGCCGATTTACAACAGCAAAAGATATTGAAAATCCTGAGTATTATTTTCAAGCAAATAAAATTAAAATTGTTCCAGGAGAAAAAATTGTTGTCGGATTAACCAATATGGTAATTGCCGATGTTCCTACACCACTTGGTTTACCGTTTGGCTTTTTCCCATTAACAAATAAACAAACTTCAGGGGTTATAATTCCTACTTTTGGTGAGGAAAGTAACCGTGGGTATTTTATTCAGAATGGTGGATATTATTTTGCACTAAGTGATTATTTAGATTTAGCCGTTTTAGGAGATTATTATACCAATGGTAGTTACGGTATTCGAACTGAAAGTAGTTACGCATTAAAATACCGTTTCCGAGGAAATGTAGGTTTTAGATATGAGAATTTAATTAATAGCGAACGTGGTTTTCCTGATTATGGAAAATCATCTATTTACAATATAAGGTGGTCGCATGCGCAAGATCAGAAAGCAAATCCATCTTCCCGATTTTCAGCTTCGGTAAACCTTGGTAGTAGTTCGTATTACCAAACTTCCTTAAATCAAGTCAATACTCCAAGTTTCCTGAATAACACCTTAGCATCTTCTGTTTCGTACTCTAAAACATTCCAAGGAGAACCTCAGGTAAACTTTAGCGCAACCGCTACGCATTCACAAAACACCAATACCGAGGTTATAAACATGACATTACCAACTATTCAAGCTAGTGTGAGTCGTATTTATCCTTTTGCACCTAAGGATGGAGTTAAAAAAGGAATTATTCAAAACATTAATTTCCAGTATAATTTACGTGCTGAAAATCAGATAGAAACAACAGATGAATTCTTCTTCAAGAAAGAAATGTGGGATTCTGCTGAAAATGGTATCCAACATAGTATTCCATTAACAACCAACTTTAAAGTTTTAAAATACTTAAGTTTAAGTGCGAGTACATCATTTGATGAAACGTGGGTTTTTGAAACGGTTAATAAATATTACGATCCGGAATTACAAGAAGTTGTTACTGAAACACAAAAAGGGTTTGACGCCTTTAGAACCTATAATTTTAGTACAAGTTTAGGTACTACACTTTATGGTATGTTCGATTTCAGGAAAAATGATAACGATCCTAAAATTCAACAAATTCGACATGTTATGAGGCCTTCTGTGAGCTATAACATTAATCCTTCGTTTAGTAAATACTATCAAACATACGAAGTTATTAGCGCGGATGGCTTAACAACTACGGAAGAAGAATACACCCGTTTTGATGAGGGTATATTTGGAACTCCAAACAATAGGTATTCTAGCTCTATCGGATTAAATTTATCTAACAACATAGAAGCTAAAGTAAAAGATAACGACTCTTTAGCCACAGAAGCTAAAAAAATTAAAATCTTAGATAACTTAAATTTCTCAACAGCTTACAATGTTGCAGGCGATTCATTAAACTGGAGTCCTCTAAGAGTATCTGGTAGTACTATGTTATTCGACAACCAGATGTCTATAAACTTTGGTGCCATATTAGATCCGTATGCTTTAGATAATAACAACACTAGAGTTGATGTATTCAATATTAATAATGGCGGTAGTTTATTCCGTTTAACAAGTGCTAATATTACTATGAGCTACTCCCTTTCAAGTAGTAGTTTTGATGGTACAGAAAGCGACAGAAGTACGCAAGAAAACCTTAGAAGTGGTGGCCGAGCCGATGATTTATTTGGTCGGGCACAAGATTTTTCGGATCAAAGTTATTACGACAAAGAAGAAGATACAGAGCGTAAGCCAAGTGGTTTATACACCAATAAAATCCCATGGAACGTTAAGTTTGCATATGCCGCAAACTATTCAAATTCGCAACGCGAGAACGAAATTTCATCACACTCCTTAATGTTTTCGGGTGATGTTGAGATAGCTCCTCAGTGGACAATTGGAGCGTCTTCTGGTTACGACTTTAAAAATAAAGGATTTACGTATACGCAATTACGTTTTGAACGTGACTTACTAAGTTGGCGTATGAATTTTAGTTGGGTTCCATTTAGCTCTAATGCATCTTGGTATTTCTTTATAGGTATTAAATCTAGTATCTTAAAAGACATTAAATACGATAAGCGTAGACAACCCGATCAAAACCTATAAAGTTTAACGATTAAATATTTTTTAAGACATTATGAAAAGAATAATCAACACGCCTAATGCCCCTGCTCCTATTGGACCTTATAACCAAGCCGTTTTGGTGGGTAACATGCTTTATACTTCGGGACAAATTGCTATAAATCCAGATACTAATGAACTTGTTTTAAGTTCTGTTGAAATAGAAACGGAACAAGTTATGCAAAACATGAAAGCTGTTTTACAGGCTGCAGATATGACGTTTGATAACGTAATTAAATCTACTATTTTTATTAGTGATATGGAGAATTTCTCTAAAATAAATGCGGTGTATGCTACTTATTTCGATTCTGAAACAGCACCAGCTCGTGAAACAGTAGAAGTTGCTAATTTACCTAAATATGTTAATGTCGAAATTAGTATGATAGCTGTTAAATAAGAGTATTTATTTAGAATACCATAGACCAACCTAAACCTAAGGAACTCGTATTAGATCCTATATCCTTAAAGGTTACCGAACGTAAGTACGAAAACTTTACAGCTTGTGTTTTAGTTACAGGCAACCCAAAAGAAAGAGCTGCTAAAAAATCGCCTCTAGCATCATCTTTAGCAATATCATCAATAACCGCTGAACCACCTGTACCTAACCCTGCGCTAGCAGACAACCACATATTATTTAAAAACCGATGAATTAAATGCGTTTGTACCGCATACAATGGTTTCTGTTCTTTAAGTTGATTATTGTAAAAATCAGAATTATCAGAAAATAGAAAAACGGAAGTGGTTAATTCATAAGACCAACGTCCCCAATTATGAACCATCCCTATCTGCGGTCTAATAGTAAACCTATTTGTTCCTAAATTTATTAACCGATAATTATCATATTGCCCAAAAGGAAATGTTACAGCTAACGATACACCAACCATAGTATTTGTTGGATTTTCTTTCATATAATTACGCATATCTGAAGCGTTCATAGCTTCAGGACCAATTAAATTTAAAGACACACGCAATCTAGGATCTGAAAATCCATCTCTTGAGAGACTTGTAGGTTCACCAGATAATAAACCATTCCATTCCGCCATAATAAGTGGCACGGTAACATCTACCCTTGCTAATCGGTTTCCAATTTTAAATGGTTGGACATAAGATGCCGCTATAACATTCATTTTTAATGAAACATCTTCAGCTTGCAAAATGGGATCAAAAGCTATAGTTCCACCTGTATAAATATAACCAGCACCTACTACTTTTACCCCCAAAGGCATTGGCGTCCATCGTCGTGGTTCGATATCTTGGGCTACAATTTCAAAAGGATTAATAAGAAATAGAAGTATAAAACTTAAAAATAGTAAAGAATTAGTTTTCATGTAGCGCTAAGTTGTGTCAATTTAATATACCTAATCATAATTAAACGAAAATATAAATTATAAACTGACTAAAACCGATTTCTTTATATAAAAATTATCGTTTTAAAAACTTATTGATTCTCGTATAAGGATAGCTTATATTTGATAATATAAAAAAACAAACACTATGCGTATAGAACATGAAATTAAACTTGGTTTTAAGGATGTTATGTTTCGTCCTAAACGATCTACATTAAAAAGTCGTAAAGAAGTAACGCTACAGCGTGAATTCACTTCTCTACACAGTAATAAAACGTATAAAGGCATTCCTATTATGGCTGCCAATATGGATACTGTTGGAACTTTTGAAATGGCAAAAGCCTTATTTAATAAACATTTGTTTACAGCTATACACAAACACTACACACTAGATGATTGGCATGCCTTTATGAGTCATGCACCTAAAAATATAGAAAACCATATTGCTGTTAGTACTGGAACAGGCAGTGAAGATTCTAAAAAACTTCAAACAATATTAAATGCCTACCCACAACTGACATTTATATGTATAGATGTAGCTAACGGATATTCTGAACATTTTGTGAATTTTGTTAAAAACACCCGACAAAATCATCCCGATAAAATTATAATTGCCGGAAATGTTGTGACCGGTGAAATGGTAGAGGAATTATTACTATCAGGTGCCGACATAATAAAGGTTGGTATTGGACCTGGCTCTGTTTGTACTACCCGTGTTAAAACTGGTGTGGGCTACCCTCAGTTATCGGCCATTATAGAATGTGCTGACGCAGCACATGGCTTAGGCGGACAAATTATTAGTGATGGTGGTTGTGCAAACCCTGGCGATGTAGCTAAAGCTTTTGGTGCTGGAGCAGATTTTGTAATGCTTGGCGGTATGCTTGCTGGACATAATGAAAGTGGCGGGAAATTAATTACGCATGACGGTAAATCATTTAAACAATTTTATGGGATGAGCTCTACAACAGCTATGGATAAACATGTTGGCGGAGTAGCCGAATATCGCGCTAGTGAAGGTAAAACAGTCGAAGTTCCTTATAAAGGAGATGTTAGTACAACGGTTAATGATATTTTAGGTGGCCTACGAAGTACCTGTACCTACGTGGGTGCTCCCAGACTTAAAGAATTAACTAAACGAACCACATTTATACGTGTAGCCGAACAAGAGAATCAAGTATATACTAAATAGCTTAATCTCTAAATACTTATAATGCTGATAATCCTGCAATAAGCAGTGCTCCTGCTGCAGGATTAGTAGCTAAAGGTACATCATGAACATCACACAAACGCATAAGCATTAGTACATCTGGTTCATGAGGGTGTTTTGCCAAGGGGTCTCTAAAAAATAAAACCATTTTACAAACACCTTCTGCTACTCGAGCTGCAATTTGAGCATCTCCTCCTAATGGACCTGAAAGTAATTTAGCTACTTTAAAACCTGAATTTTCAACTTTATTCCCTGTTGTACCTGTAGATACTAACGTTATATGTTCTTGGTGAAAAAACGCACGATGCTCGTTTAAAAACTGCACCATTTCTGCTTTCTTCCCATCATGGGCTATAATTGCTATTTCCATTATCCTTTTGTTTTAGTATGATAGTTTACTAGGCCATCTATGGGGCGTCTTACAATATTTCCTACTTTATAATTGTACTCTTTGGCAACTTCTAATATCTCAGTTTCAGAAAAATGTGCTATAGATCCTGCAAAATGAACAGGAACGGTTTTGATTTCCTCTTTAAACTGAAGAATCATATTTTCTGAAAACAATCTCAAGCCTTTTTTAATGAGGTCTTGAATATAGCTAGTTTCTTTATTTAAAAACATAAATTCAGCAAAATTAGCCAAGTAGGCGTTAGGATTAGGCTGCTTATAAAGATTGTATTTTATGAAATCGGAATCTAAATTATATTTATCTGCAAAAGCCACACGAATAGTCTCAGGCATATGATTAAAATAATAATCTCGGATTAATTGTTTTCCGTAATAGTTTCCAGAAGCATCATCCATTAAGGTATAACCTAAAGAATTAACGCGCTGTTCAACATCATTGCCATTAAAATAACTACAGTTAGAACCTGTACCTAAAATACACACAACAGCCGCTTCATCCGGACTATTTAACGTTGCACGAACCGCCGCATAGGTATCTTCTTTAACTTCTACTTGAGCATTTACAAAAATAGACTCTAAAACTTGTTTCAATAATAGCCTAGGCTTATCGGTACCACAACCTGCACCATAAAAGTATACCTTAGAAACTACCAATTTATGTTTTTTCAAATCGGGGTGTTCCTTAATAATTTTAGCTAGTTTTTTTTCTGTTAAAATAGCAGGATTTAGGCCTTTAGTTCTTATTTTCTCAAGTAATTGTTTACCGTTTTCATCTATTGAAATCCAATCACATTTCGTAGAACCACTATCAACTATTAAAATCATATTTATTGCTTTTAAATAAAAAACCGCAGTCTACAAAAACCATTTTATACACTGCGGTTTAAATTAGATCATATTAATTACAAGCTATTAATATGTTGTGCTAATTCTACTAATTTATTCGAATAAGCAAACTCATTATCATACCAGGCTACTAATTTAAAGAATTTAGAATTCAGTTCTATAGCAGAATCTGCATCGAAAACACAGGTACGTGTCTCACTAACAAAATCTTGAGAAACAACAGCTTCTTCCGTATAACCTAGAATACCATTTAAAGCACCATCTGCGTTTTCTTTAAACACTTTTTTAATAGCTTCCAACGATGTTTCCTCTTTGGTTCTAACAGTCAAATCTACTACAGACACATCGGCTGTAGGAACACGGAATGCCATTCCTGTTAACTTTCCATCCAACTCAGGGATAACTTTACCTACTGCTTTTGCAGCACCCGTTGAAGTTGGTATGATGTTATTTAATGCTGATCGACCTAATCTGTAATTCTTTTTATTTGGACTATCTACCGTATTTTGAGTAGCTGTAGCAGCGTGAATAGTAGTCATTAAAGCCTCTTCAATTCCAAAATTATCATTGACAATTTTAGCCATTGGCGCTAAACAGTTTGTAGTACAAGATGCATTAGATACAATAGTATCAGATGCTTTTGCTTCATCATGGTTTACTCCCATTACAAACATTGGAGCATCCTTACTAGGCGCTGAAATTACAACCTTTTTAGCTCCAGCTTCTATATGAGATTGCGCAGAATCTAAGGTTGTAAAAATACCTGTACAATCGGCAATAACCTCAGCTCCTATAGCGTCCCATTTTAAATCTTTAGGATCACGTTCAGCTGTTACGCGAACTATTTTACCATTTACTACTAAATTACCATCTACTACCTCTACAGTTCCATTAAAACGTCCATGCACAGAATCATACTTTAATAAATATGCTAAATGATCTACATCTAATAAGTCATTAATTCCTACTACCTCAACATCTGGTCTATTAACTGTAGCTCTAAAAACTATACGACCAATTCTTCCAAATCCGTTTATTCCTAATTTCATTTTTGACATCTTAAATTTAATTTCCTATTAATACTTATTATTATGTGGTCATGATATCAGACACGCGTAATAATTCTTTATTTATTTCTGATTTACCTTTTACAGCTTTATCTAATGGTGTTAACTCCATTCTATTATCCAAAATTCCGACCATAAAATTGCTTTTACCTTCTAAGATAGTTTCAACAGCCTTAACTCCCATTCTACTTGCTAAAACACGATCAAAACACGAAGGAGACCCACCGCGTTGCATATGTCCTAAAACAGACACACGCACATCGTATTCTTCCATATTTTCTTCTACATAATCTTTTAGCTCAAACACATTCTTTCCTATTTTGTCTCCTTCAGCGACAACAACAATACTGGAAGATTTACCTGATTTCTTACTACGCCTTAATGATTCTAACAGCCTATCTAGACCTAGATCTTCTTCTGGAATTAATATTTCTTCTGCACCTGCGCCTACACCAGCATTAAGAGCAATATGGCCTACATCACGCCCCATAACTTCAACAAAAAACAATCGTTTATGTGAACTTGCGGTATCTCTAATTTTATCAATAACTTCTACAACGGTATTTAAAGCCGTATCAAAACCTAAAGTGAAATTTGTACCATAAATATCGTTGTCAATAGTACCAGGAATACCTATAACTGGAAAGTTGAATTCCTCGTTAAATACAAGTCCTCCAGTAAAAGTTCCATCACCTCCAATTAAAACCAAGGCATCAATACCTACACTTTTTAATTGCAAATATGCTTTTTGGCGACCTTCTTTAGTACGAAACTCATCAGATCGAGCAGACTTTAAAACTGTTCCTCCTGTATGGATTATATTATTAACACTTCTTGCAGTTAAGATTTTAAAATCGGCCTCCATAAGACCTTCAAAACCTCTATAAATACCAATACATTCAACTTCATGATAGGCACATGTTCTTACAACAGAACGTATAGCAGCATTCATTCCTGGAGCATCACCTCCAGAGGTTAAAACACCTATTTTTTTAATCTTTTTAGACATCTTTTTTTTCTTAATTAAGTAAATCTAATAAAGAAAAACCATATAATACAAGCTATTGCTATTAAAATAATGTTAGGTTTAAAACTCAAACGTTTTCGTTAATAACTATTTGAATATTACGTTTTGAAAGGGATATGAAACTGATTTAATTAGTGAAGAATTAATTATCGTCTTCTTTTTTGAAGCCTATATAACTAGGAATATTTTTATCGGTTTCTGCTTCTTTTTCGGCTTTTTGTGCTTGTTCTTCTTCGTACTCTTGCTTCCCTTTAAAAATAATTTGAAGTAACTCTCCAAAGGTATCGAAATCTACATTCCAAGCAATACCGACACCTTGGGTATAACCTATTTCTTCACCAAAATTTCTAATACTGTTTTCACGATTAAAAACTTTGGCTGTTAGTGTACCTTCATCATTTAAAAGAAAATCAATTTGCACATCTCCAGCAATAACGGTTTCACTAACACCACCAACTGGCACCCCTACTTTACCATTAATAAGTATGCGATCACTGATATTGGTTTGAAGTGTAACACCCAATCTATCATCTGTTTGATAATCTGGTGTATTTTCACCGGCTTCATAATTAAGACCTATGTTAACTTTATTATCTGTAGTGGAAAAGAAGCCATTAATGATACCGTTAAGTCGCTCGGTAACCGTTCCAGTAATATTTATATCATTTAAACGATTAGAAAAAGCTCCAGTAGCTAATAGATATAAGGCTTGATTATCCCTATCTTCTTTAGAATCTAAGCGGTAGTTTAATTCTGATTTAACCGTGGAGTTTACATTAGGAAACTCAAAAGTAAATTCGATATTAGGTTTTTCTAATGGGCCACTTAAATTAGTTAATACATAAACCGGAATACTTCTATTTATAGGATTATCTAATAAAGGAGAAGGGTTTGATTGTGTTTTATAAATAGCGTTAATATTTATTTGCGCCTTAAAAGGATCGCCTTCCCAGGCTAATGTTCCTCCAGGCTCTACTATAAACTCCTTTTGAACAATACCACCAAACATAAAATTGTAAACACCTTGGAATACCGAGAAATCACCAAAAATATTAAACTTCCCATTTGTATTAATATCTATTAGAAGCCCACCAACACCACTACCTTTTATAGTACTTCCTGAAACTTTGTCAATCACAATTTCTATTTCAGCATCTTGAGTAATATCCAATTCAAAATCTAGCTCAAGTCCAGATATATTTTGATCGCGAACGACCTCTCCTTTTAATTTAGCTAATTTTTCTTCAGGAGTTAAGAAGTGAATAAACGAATTATCTCCAAATGTAGCAGAATCAGTTAATGGAATAACAAAGGTTGTACCTTCTTTGGTTTCCCCTACAACACTTATTACTAAATCGGATGTAGGACCTTTTATACTAGCCAACCCTCCTATAAAACCGGTGCCGTAATATGGAGCATCTTCAGTTTCTTCTTCTGTATCTAACACTAGTAAGCGTGGAGTATCAATATCTAAATTTAAACTCCAATTAGAAAAATTAACGTGACTTATATTACCATTTAAAACACCTTTAGATTGATGTTTAGTGTCTGTTAATCGGATATCATTAAATATAAAACTTTGATTATTTAATGTTACTGACGACTCGTCATCGAAAGCAAAATCAACATTAAGATACGGAACAGTTAAACCCGAATTATTAAGACGTAAATCGCCATTAATTTGTGGTTTATTTAAACTCCCTTCTACTTTTGCTATCCCCGTAACATCACCTCTAATATTGGTTAATATTCCTGATAAAAATGGATTTAGTGGTGATAGGTTAAAATCATTAAAATTTAAATTAACATCTATGGTAGACTTATTAGATGCTACATCAATAATACCAATGGCAGAAAAAGATTCCGAAGTATCATCCTTAATTTTAGCATAAACAGAATAATTAGTTAAAGATTCGTTCCCACGAATTTGAGCATCAAAAGAACCTAAAACTAAATTATTTATCTCCAAGTCGTCAATGGTTATATTTGAATCAGGTAAATACTGACCGTTTTGCTGAAAAACATCTAATTTACCATTTACATTACCGTGTAAATCTAGACTATCAATACTAGGTGTTATTTTCGCTAAATCAACATCCTTAAAATTTAACTTAATATCCTTATAAGTCGAATCTTTTAATGTTCCAAAGAGTTTTATTTGCTCGTTTTTATGACTCATCAAAAACGAATCTAATTGAATGTTTTTAAACTCATTGTCAAACACAATACGGTTATGGCTATTTCTGTTTTCATTAATAACCCACTTACTCCCTTTAAACGTTGCATCAGAGCGACTAAAACCGACTACCGATTTGTTATCTTCATTAATAGTATGATAGAAACTTAAGTTGTATGCATCGTCATTATTTTTACCACCTTTAAACTCCGATCGTATAAATAAGGTATCTTTTAAAGTCACATTAAT